>JAPOTF010000091.1 GCA_026709325.1 Roseovarius sp. | reverse complement strand
CCGGGTTCTGGACAACTGGAGCGTGCCCGGCCATTCCCCATGGCGGTGGACGGCATCGGCCATCATTCCTCGAAGAAAGCGGGGTCACCGGAGTCTCCGGGAAATGAAATCAAATGAATGATGCAATGCACTGGAACGGTCCATTTCTCCAGTGCTTGGCATGTTCAGGACGGCCCTGGCGGCAAGCGACCGGACAAGGGTCTCGCGGTCGACCCGCGCGCAGTTCCCGCGTGTCGCGCTTCGGTCGGAGGAAGCGCCTCTGGCGTGCCGAATTCAGACCCGGCCACCAGCTGGTGGTTGGAAAGGGGGCCGGGAATTTCTGCCGGGGCTGCTGCAATTACCCCTTGAAACCGGTGCCAGATGTCGGATATGGTGCGGCAATGGGCATGGCGTGGGTCTCCTCTTCCGTATTTTGCCGCTGCAAACCCATCATGCCGCGAAGAGATCACAAGGCCCGGAAAAACCGCAAAAATGCCCGATAGGGCAATAAATTCAGTTTTGATCATAATTTTGGAATTGGCTCGGTATCATAAGTTTTGCAATTTCACAACCAGACCAAATAATGGGAGAGAGCCGTGACTATCGTAGAAAGCCAACCGCGACAGGACGGCAGCTTCATTGTTTTCTTGAAGGGCGAGCAAAGGGGGAAAGACAATTTAACGGTTCCGGAAATTCTAAAATCGAATGCGGCTGGATTTCCGGACAAGGTTGCGATTATAGACTTGGCTTCCGGGAAAAAAATCACTTATGGATCTTTATGGTCCCGAGTTTGCGCGCTGTCTTTCGGATTGCGCGAGCTTGATCTTGGTGTCGAACGCCCGATCGCCATTCTGTCCGAAAACAGCATAGATCACGCCGTCGTCTCCTTTGCGGCAATGGTTTTGGGTGTGCCGGTTGCGCCGATTTCAGTCGCCTATTCTCAATTTTCTGATCAGACCCTTATTTCGTCTTTGTTTAATCAATTGACCCCGGGCGCAGTGTTTGCCGAAGACGCGGGCCGCTTTGATCGCAGCCTGTCCATTGCATCCAGAGTTGGCGCAAATACCATCGCATCGCGCGGGACTGGCACCGATCAAATGCTTGCCGATCTCGAAATCGCAACTGCGCAAAGCCCGGATCTTTCGACCATCGATTCTGAGACAATAGCCAAGATCCTTTTCACCTCGGGTTCCACCGGTGCGCCAAAGGGCGTGATTGTCACTCAACGCATGATTTGCTCAAACCAGGCTGCAATGGCCGCGCAATGGCCCTTTGTGAACGAGGAACCACCCGTGATTGTGGACTGGCTGCCATGGAATCACGTCTATGGCGGCAATTTGGTGATGATGTGCGCGCTTGGAAATGGCGGGACGCTGGTGATCGACAATGGTCGTCCGGTGCCGGAGCTGTTTCAGAAGACCATCGGAAATCTGACCGAGTATCGCCCAACGATCCATTTCGGGGTGCCGCGGGGGTTTGATCTGCTCGTGCCCGCGCTGGAAGAAGATGAGGCGTTTGCGAACGCCTATTTCAGCCGGCTGCGCCGCATGTTCACCGCCGGGGCCGCGCTGCCGGCTGCGACCTGGGACCGGTACCGCGCGCTTGCCAAACGTTGTTCGGGTGATGATTTTGTGGCCCACGTGGCCTGGGGCGCGACTGAAACGTCGCCGGTGGTCACAATCAGCCCTCCGGACAATGAGCGATCGGACAATCTGGGCGTGCCGGTACAGGGCTGTGAGATCAAGATGGTGCCCGACGGCGACAAGCAGGAGTTGCGTCTGCGTGGCCCGATGGTAACGCCGGGCTACTGGCGCAATGACAAGGCCACGACCGAAGCCTTTGACGAAGACGGATTCTATCGCATCGGCGACGCCGGGCGCCTCCTGGACGGGGATGCGGCGAAGGGCATCCTTTTCGATGGACGCATTTCCGAAAACTTCAAACTGGCGACGGGAACCTGGGTGCGGGTAAATTCGGTGCGGCTGGCCACCATCGACGCGCTGCGCCCCGCGATAACGGATGCGGTAATCTGCGGTCACGACCGGAACGAGGTGGGTGTGCTCATGTTCATGAACCTTTCGGGCTGCCGCGAGATTGCGGGCGAGCCCCAAGCCGACATGTCCCGGCTGATCAACAGCGACCGGTTGCGTGACCACCTCGCGCGGGGGCTGGCGCAGGTTGGGAAGGGCGGAGGGTCGTCCGGCAGGGTTGCTCGGGGGCTGATCCTGACGGATGCTCCGTCGCAGGAAGACGGAGAAATGACCGACAAGGGATATCTCAATCAGCGCGCGGCGTTGCGAAAGCGCGCGGGCAATGTCATCCGTCTTTTCGAAGAAGACACGCATCAATCTATCGTACTTGCGGCGCGCCAGGCCGCTCGAACCTTATCTAATACAGGACACGCTACATGACTGATATACATATTCTCGGTGCGGCCAGGACCCCCATTGGCTCCTTTGGCGGCAGCCTGTCATGCTTTACGCCCACCGAACTCGGCACCTTTGCCGCCAGGGCCGCCATTGAACGGGCGGGGCTGGAGCCCGCGGATGTTGACAACTCCGTCTTCGGCACGGTGATTCCAACCGAAGCCGCCGACTTGTTTTTGGGCCGGACTGTCGTCAAGGAGGCCGGCTGTCCCGACGAGGCGCTGGGTTTGACCGTGAACCGGTTGTGCGGCTCGGGCGCGCAGGCCATCGCCACGGCTGCCGGCATGATCCAGAACGGTGAAAGCAAGATATCGATTGCAGGTGGTGCCGAGGCCATGAGCCGCGCACCGCTGGCGGTCGAAGGGATGCGCTTCGGCAAAAAGATGGGCAACGGTTGCGTCTATGACTGGCTAACCAACACACTGGCGGATCCGTTCGGCCATGGGGCCATGGGCGATACCGCCGAGAACGTCGCCGAAAAATACCAGATTACCCGCGAACGTCAGGACGAATACGCGCTGAATTCGCAAAGGAAAGCCTGCGCGGCGATCAAGGAGGGCCGTTTCGACGAGCAGATCGTGCCGGTCAAGATCAAGACCCGAAAGGGCACCGTGACTTTTGACCGGGACGAATATCCCAAGCCAGACACCTCGCTGGATGTTCTGGCCAACCTTAAACCCGCCTTCCGCAAGGATGGATCGGTGACGGCGGGCAACGCGTCGGGCATCAATGACGGCGGTGCCTGTGTGGTGCTGGCTGCGGGCGATGTGGTTGAAGAGCGTGGCCTGAACCCCATCGGCAAAGTGCTCGGCTGGGGCCTGGCGGGTGTTCCGGCGGAGATCATGGGCATCGGTCCGGTCAAGGCTGTTCCGGTCGCGCTGGAACGCTCCGGTCTGACACTGAATGATATCGACGTTATCGAGTCGAACGAGGCCTTTGCCGCGCAGGCAATCTCGGTTGCCGACGCGCTCGGCTTCCCCGAAGACAAGCTGAACCCCAACGGTGGCGCGGTGGCTCTGGGGCATCCGCTGGGCGCGACCGGCGCGATCCTAACCACCAAGGCGCTTTACGAGCTCAGGCGGACCGGCGGTCGCTACGGTCTGATCACCATGTGCATTGGCGGAGGTCAGGGCATCGCTCTGGTCGTCGAAAAACCGGCCGATGTGAGGGGTTGAATATCATGGGTAACGCCGTTGAAACAGGCCTGAAACGGGTTGCCGTTATAGGTGCCGGGTCAATGGGATCCGGCATCGCCGCGCATCTGGCCAATGCCGGGATCGAGGTCGACCTGCTGGATATGGTGCCCGAAGGCGCGGATGACCGCAACAAGCTAGCCAGGGCCGGCGTTGAGCGTCAGTTGAAATCGGCTGGCTTCATGCATTCGGACCTCACCTCCCGCGTCCGGACCGGTAACATGGAAGATGATTTCGACCGCATTGCCGACGCCGACTGGATTGTTGAAGCCGTCTTCGAAGACGTGCAAATCAAGCGCAGTCTCTATGCCCGGGTTGAAGCCGTGCGCAAGGATGGCTCGATCGTGTCTTCGAACACCTCGACCATTCCGCTGGCCGATCTGACCGAAGAGCAGGGCGAGCGGTTCGCGCGCGACTTCGTGGTCACTCACTTCTTCAACCCGCCGCGCATCATGAAACTTCTGGAAATCGTCTCGAGCGATGAGACCGATCCAAATGTGGTGGCGCGTATTGCCGCGATCGGCGACCACCTGCTGGGCAAGTCGAATATCATGTGTTTCGACACGCCGGGCTTCATCGCCAACCGCGTGGGCAACTACTGGATGTCGGTCGCTTCGTCCGAAGCATTCCGCCTGGGTCTGACGGTCGAGGAGACCGACGCAATCATGAGCCGTCCGTTTGGTATTCCGCGCACTGGTATCTTTGGCCTGTTTGATTTCGTTGGCATTCAGCTGGTGCCGCTGGTTTGGGGCAGTTTCATGAAGACCCTGCCAGCAGATGACGATCACAGGAACTTTGACATCACGCAAGACAAGACCTTTGCCGCGATGCTGGACAAGGGTCTGACGGGTCGCTTTGGTCCCGGCGGCTTCTATCGCCGCAAGAACGAGGCCGGCGAGCGGGTGAATGAAGTTCTGGATCTGAAAACCATCGAATACCGTGCCGCAGGCAGTGCCGGTCTGCCATGTCTGGCCGATTGGGCGGACCTGAGGAGACTGTGCGGCCACAACGACAGGGGTGCGCAATATGCGTGGTCGGTTCTGTCGAACTTTGTCGCCTATTCCGCCGGGATTGCGGGTGACGTCGCCGAAAACATCGGTGACATTGATGTGGCGATGCAGTTGGGCTACAACTGGAAGAAGGGGCCGTTTCGGCTGGCCGATCAGGTTGGAGCCGACTGGATCGTCGAGAGCATGGATGACGAGGGCCGCACCGTTCCCGTTCTGCTTCGTCAGGCAGCCGAGAATGGTGGTTTCTATCCGGCGGAAGGGCGGATGCAAAAGGCCGGTGGCGGTTTGCAAGACATCAAACCCGTCGAGGGCGTGCTGTCGCTGGCCACGATCAAGAGAGGCTGCGAGAGGATCGCCGGAAACGGATCGGCCTCGATCTGGGATCTTGGCGATGGAGTGGCCTGTCTTGAGGTGCACACCAAGATGAACTCGCTGGATCCCGAAGCCAGCGCAATGGCGGCCGAGTCGATCGAGATCGTCAAGGGCAAGGGCTTCAAGGCGCTGGTCGTGGGAAATGACAACCCGCGCGCATTCTCGGCCGGAGCCCGTCTGGACGTTTTCGTGGATTTTGTGAACCGCGAAGACTGGGATGGTCTGCGCGAGTTTGTACGCGGCGGTCAGATGGCCTTCCACGGTCTCAAATATTCCGACATCCCGGTTGTTGCGGCGGCGCATGGCCTTGCGCTTGGCGGCGGCGGCGAATTGATGATGCACTGCAATCACGTGGTTGCGCATGCCGAGCTTTATGCCGGTCTTCCCGAGCGCACTGTCGGCATCATGCCCGCCTGGGGCGGCGCGACCCAGATGACTCTGCGTCATCAGGATCTGCATGAGGACAAGGAAGAAGGCACTGTTGCCGCTTTTCGCGCGGTAGTCGGTTGCGTGAATTCCGGCTCCGCGCTGCAGGCGCGGGATCTGGGCGTTATCAAGGCTTCGGACGATATTGTAATGAACAAGGACCGCGTTCTGTCGGCAGCCAAAGCCAAGGCACTGGAACTGGCGGATGGGTACACGGCTCCGGAGCCTGCAAAGATAAAGGTCGGTGGTCGGGCAATGCTTGATCGTCTGGTGGCGATTGCGGAAGAAGAGAAAGCTGCGGGCCGGTTCACCAATACCGATGTGCGTATCTCGACCGAGATCGCCAGGGTTGTGGCTGGTGTGGATATTCCCAAGGCCGAGGCTGATGAGTTGGCCTTCATGGCACTGGAACGCGAAGCAGTGATAACTCTGGCCATGGTCAAAACCTCGCAAGAGCGTCTGCTGCACATGCTGACAAAAAACAAGCCTCTAAAAAACTGAGAGTTTTGCCTAAAAGCCGTATCTGCACACCATATAATCAATTCCACACTCGCAGATTGCCGATTGAAGTCGGTATGTGGCATTTTGAGTCATGCTCAAGGAATAAACGATGAACTGGAATTGCACGCCGCGGCCCTGTTAAGCGTGTTAAATTGATGGCTTTGAGACGGACATTGCTTGTCTCTATCACGACTGAAGCGTTCTCCGCCACTTTCGGAAAACTCGGGATTGCGGTTTCATGAAAATGGTCGAGATGCAATTTTATGTCTCTCCAAAATGCGAAATCCCAAAATGGACACCATTTACCCTTTTTGCGCATTCACGCGTCAAGATTTCCGATTTGAATGCACTGCGCCTATTTATTGAGTGAAATCCATTTTGGATGGCGCCGCGCGCTTTTGCAAATGCAGTTCCGTTCCGGACGCATCGGCCAAAGGCCGCAATCCGAGCAACACAGGACAAGAAGGGTCTGCGGAAATGATTTTGAATGGTCAATCGATCGGAGAAAGCCAATGGCGCCTCCGCTGGGGCATTCGGCTGCGGAAGACCGCCTGATTCTTGTTGGAATTCAGCTGCACCCAATTCAATTATTTTAGTCAAAATCGCAAACTGGATATTTACTGGAGCTTCAACTATCGATAACACATTATTTATGGGCAATTTACCTGGCGAACCCAATATGGACACCGGCACAGTGGTGGAGCCATTGCGTCGCGCTTTGGGCGACAGGTATTTGACCTATGCTCTTTCCACTATCATGCATCGTGCGCTGCCGGATGCCAGAGACGGTTTAAAGCCGGTTCACCGTAGAATTCTGTATGCGATGAGGGAGTTGAAACTGGCGTCCTCCGGCGGCTTCCGCAAGTCGGCGAAAATAAGCGGCGATGTCATGGGAAACTACCATCCTCATGGAGACGCGGCAATATACGATGCGATGGCAAGACTGGCACAGGACTTCAACACCCGCTACCCGCTGGTGGACGGGCAGGGGAATTTTGGAAACATAGACGGCGACAATCCGGCCGCAAGCCGCTACACCGAGGCCAGGATGACCGTGGTGGCCGAGGCTTTGCTTGAAGGGCTGGATGAAAACGCGGTCGACATGCGCGATAACTACGACGGAACACTGACTGAACCGGTTGTTCTGCCTGCAAGATTTCCAAATTTGCTGGCAAATGGTGCAAGCGGCATAGCGGTTGGGATGGCAACCAGCATACCCCCTCACAATATAGGGGAATTGTGCAATGCATGCCTTCATTTGATAAAAACGCCGCAAGCTCGCGATGAAACATTGCTAAAACATGTCCCGGGGCCCGACTTTCCAACCGGTGGTGTCGTTGTCGAACCGCCCGATAGCATAGCGCGGGCGTATCGCACCGGGAGAGGAGGGTTTCGCCTTCGCTGCAAATGGAAAAAAGAGGATCTGGGCCGAGGTCAATGGCATGTGCTTGTTACGGAAATTCCATATCAGGTGCAAAAATCAAAGCTTATAGAAAAGATTGCCGAGCTTGTTCAGACAAAAAAACTTCCGATTCTCGCGGATGTGCGGGATGAGAGTGCGGATGACATCCGTTTGGTACTGGAGCCGCGTTCAAGAAGCGCCGATCCGGAAATGATGATGGAAATGCTGTTTCGCAGCTGCGATCTCGAAACCCGGATCAGTTTGAACATGAATGTGCTGATTGATGGTAAAACGCCAAAGGTGTGCGGCATGAAGGAGGCCTTGAAGGCTTTCCTGGATTTTCGCCGTGAGGTTTTGCTGCGGCGGTCGCAATACAGAATTGAAAAGATCGATATCCGACTGGAGGTTCTGGAAGGTCTCATTGTCGCCTTTTTGAATCTTGACAGGGTGATAGACATAATCCGCTACGACGAATATCCCAGGAATGCCCTGATGCGCGAGAAATGGGGCGGGGAATTCAGGCGCGCCAAATCGGAACACGATTACGTTTCACCAGCTCCCGCAGTGGAGGGCGGGTTGAGCGAAAGACAGGTTGAGGCAATTCTCAACATGCGTCTCAGAAGTCTGCGGCGTCTGGAAGAGATCGAATTGAGCGAAGAACGTGACAGGCTCATGAAGGAGCGGGCAAATCTTGAAGATCTCATTGAAAGCGAAAGCCTTCAATGGGAAGCCATTGCCGAGCAGATCAGGGATATCCGCAATTCATTCGGCAAGGGTTCCATCGGGGGGGAGCGACGCACCGAGATTGGTATGGCCGCAGATTTTGAGGATGTGCCGCTGGAGGCCATGATCGAGAAAGAGCCCATAACCGTGGTTTGCTCAAAAATGGGATGGATACGCGCGCTGTCGGGCCATATTGATCTTGATAGGGATATTAAATTCAAGGATGGCGACGAGAGACGTTTTGTTTTTCATGCGGAAACAACGGACAAGCTTCTGGTTGCGGGGACGGACGGTCGCTTCTTTACGCTGAGCGCCTCAAATCTTCCTGGAGGCCGCGGGATGGGCGAGCCATTGAGGTTGATGGCGGATTTGTCCAATGATGCCGATATACTTTGCATGTTTGTTCACAACCCGGACCGCAATCTGCTGCTGGCGTCAAGCTCTGGTTACGGGTTTGTTGTCAGGGAGAGCGATGTTGCCGCCCAGACACGGACGGGTAAACAGGTCTTAAACTTGAATGGAAACGCGAAAGCGCATGTTTGCCGCCCAGTTTCTGGAGATCATTTGGCATGCGTTGGCAAAAACCGCAAAATGCTTGTTATGCCCTTGACTGTTCTTCCCGTGATGGCGCGCGGCAAAGGCGTTAAGCTGCAGAATCTCAAGGGTGGCGAACTCTCGGATGTTGCAACATTCAACATTTCAGAGGGTCTGTCCTGGCTGGATCCGGCAGGTAGAAGAAGAACCGAGAAGAAACTGGATCAATGGATGGGAAAACGAGGATCTGTCGGCAGCGATGTTCCGCGCGGGTTTCCCAAGTGCGATAAGTTCAACTGATTTTGTGGAATGTAAATTGCGACATTTGATGTTCATATTCGACGGTAAATATGGGACTTATATAGCATAATCTGCATAAATGCGCCGCCGGTTGGCGCCGCGTCATTTTCGATTCAGCTCTTTAACTGTCGGTTCGCGATTCACGCTTTTCGCAACGGAATTTGCCGAACTTCCAAAAACCTGCTTTACCGCCGAATCGAATTGCCTGATCGTGATTTGATCGCGGGGAGTCTTGTCAAACTCCGCCTTGCTGAACTTTGATTGTTTGGTCATTTTTGTATTCCCTCCCTGTTTCCGGTTTTTTAAAGTCGCTCATCATTATTCGGTATGTAACTGTAGTTCTAGCTTTCGCTATTTCACGAGCATAGTTCATGCTCCGCAAAACAGTCTCTGCCACCTCCCCTGTTTTATAGTCAACAAACACGATCAATAGGCAATCGGCAGCGTCCTCGCCTTCCACCTTTGCTTCCGAAAGGTCCACATAGGTGGCGGAATCCGAATGCGCCCCATACTTCTTTGATTTGATTTCAATCTTCTTTCCGCAAGGCAAAACGCCGTCGTGGCCACGCTGACCGGCTTTTGCCTTTCGCATGCCCAGTTCACGAACCGCCCATTCCTCCGCTATCTTGTCCGGTGACATTTCCCTTAACCCTGTTGCATGTTACTAGTGGGCCATTGAAAACGAGACGTTCAAGACCCTGAAGTCCGGAGACGTGCATTCGTTCTAGCGCATCTGCGGCCATGGCGACAACCATCTGCGCGACGATCAAGTTCCGATATCGAATGCGCCGGTTGTCCATGCCGCGCGCAAGGCTTTCCATGCGGCTGATCCTGTCATGGCGCACGTTGCCGTCATTCAGCCTCATTGTGGCCTCGTTCACATACCGATGCAAATGCTTGCGGCTGACATGGTGCCAGGTGCCGTGCAGACTTCTTTTAAGCACCGCCCATACGCTTTCCATGCCGTTTGCCCCCCGCACATACTCGCCATCGCTGTGGTTCACGCTTTCATGTTCGTAGGGCAGCTTGTCGTAGATGCGGGACTGATCCGTATAGATTTTGGAACCTTCGGCAAATTCGGTTGCGGTTTTCGCGTCGGCGCTTTCAACCGGCATGGCGACGGTTTTGCCCCGCGCTCGCAAGCACCTATCACTGGGGTTTTACCGACTGGCCCCTCCCGGCATTCAACTTCTTGCCCTTGTGCTTGCTGGCCTCTTTGCCGCCAATGCAGGCCTCGTCCATTTCAACCTTGTCTTCCAGCTTGAACTCGCCGGTTGAGCAGGCTTCCCGAACGCGTTGAAGCATGTACCAGGCGGTGCGGTATTGAACGCTGAGCTCCTTTATGCGCCATTTTAACGAGCAGTTCACATAAAATGCGCGGCTTTTGACATCCGGTTGAATGCGGTGATGATCGGGTCGCTGATGCGGGAGAGCCTGATTGAGCGCATTTTGCGCTATTCAGCTACCATGTTCGCGTCCGGGGCCACGCGAAGGTTTTCGCGCACATCATGTTCGGCGTTTTGGCTCTGGCGATCGACCAGTTGC
>JAPOTF010000170.1 GCA_026709325.1 Roseovarius sp. | reverse complement strand
CGACAACGCTGTTCAGCCTCGGTGCGCATGGTGGATTGCAGGCGTTTTTTGATCACTTCACCGACACGTTTAACGGATGGTGGGATGATCTCGGTCGTCCTTATTTGTCTAGGGAAGTCATAGAGGAAATTGTGGCGGGCCTGCATGAGGCGACAGAGGGGCAAAGCGAGGAGCCGCTTGTGGAAAAGCGAGATGCCATGATCCTTGCGATTCGCGCTGCATTGCGCAAATTTGAAGATGGAAAATGATCTGATGAGTTCTTTCCGATGATATTTATCTTTGGTGATAGCGCAGTAATGCCCGCTAATTTTTTATTCATGTTCTGCAATGGTTGATATGATCGCCAAAAACATTTTTCGCAGACACTTGGCGACTTTTTGCCCGGAATCCGGCATTTTGACGCAAAACAGGCCAGGCCGTGCAGAAACATGGTTCAAAACCCTTCCGAAAGCATCTCTCGATGCCCGGGATGTCCGGCATGACGTGAAAGCGTTTCGACGGCCTTCCCAATCCGATCAATACCCGCGGCAGGGGCCTCGCCGTGTTCTCCTTCAAGATGCAGTCTCTCTTGCGTTTCGACCGCAAGGTGCGCGGTGGCGAGGATCCGGTGATGGCCACGAGTCTGCGCAAGCTGCTCGGTGTCGCGCGGACGCCCTCTGACACGCGGATGCGCAAGCGTCTCGACGAGGTCGACCCGCACCACCTGCGGCGGTGCTTCTCCTAGATCCACGCGGCACTGCAGTGCGCTGGAGAGACTAGTTTTTACGTTTTCCTGGTGAAAATCAATGGGTACTTGCGGATGAATGGCGGAATAAGCAATAACGGAAAATATTCAAGAAACAAAGTCAGCTTAATGCCGACGTTAAATTTAGGGAAACATAATATACTATATATCGAGGAAAACCGTTTCATTATCTCCCTGAAGCTTAATGTTGAAGTGGTAGCGGTTTTCGGCTTTTGAACTGGCCATCAAAGTTGCGCGTCTTTCCGGGTTCTCTATGATGGAGAGAAGAGGGTCGGAAACGTTCGCCTCTTTTTCATCGTCGAAATAAAGCCGGGTATTGAGACCGATATTGATTCCCCGAGCTATAATCCAAAGGCAGATATGCGGAGCGTGAACCGTGTCTTCAGCCTCCGAAACCGGGCCGGGCTTGATTGTATTGATGCGCCACTGGCCGGTTTCAAAGTCCACCCCAACCCGTCCCCAGCCTCTAAATCCGTCGTTTGCGTTCGGCCTTGCAAAGCGTCCCTCTCCGTCTGCCTGCCAGAATTCAATTACGGCATCCTTTACCGGTTCGTCATTGCCGTCATAAATTGCCCCTTCAACGCATATGCGCTGTCCCGGGATGTCGGGCAGCGCGATGTCACCGCCGAGCTCGTTTTCGTAAACCTCGAAACCCGCCTGAGGAGTGACAAGTCCGATATGAACAAATGGACCTGCGGTCTGCGAAACGGTCTGAATTGGCTTTCCGGACATCAATTGCCCTCCAGGCGGTTTTCAAACAGGGTTGAAGCGGGTCCGCGCAGAACGACATCGAACCTGTATGCAAGGCAGTCGAAGGGCGTGGACGCATCCATGTCAAGTTTCGCAACCAGACGATTTATGGCCGGGCGGTCCGGGACCGAATTGATGATCGGGCAAAGCGGAATCAGTGGATCGCCCTCGAAATATATCTGGGAAACAAGGCGCTGCGCGAATTCGCCGCCAAAAACGGATATGTGAATGTGCGCCGGTCGCCAGCTGTTGTCGCCGTTGGGCCAGGGGTATGGGCCCGGCCGTATGGTTTTGAATGAATAGTTGCCGTCTTCATCTGTGAGCGTGCGCCCGCATCCGCCAAAATTGGGATCCAGGGGGGCGAGGTAGTCATCGGAAAGATGCCTGTAGCGCCCGGCGGCGTTCGCCTGCCATATTTCAACAAGCGTCCCGGGAACGCTTTTGCCGTTCTCGTCCAGAACCCTGCCAAAAACCAGTATTCGCTCCCCGATGGGGTCGCCATCATGATAAAAATTGCATAGCAGGTTGTTGTCATTCGGTCCCAGATCGCCCTGAAAAAAAACCGGCCCGTCCGTCTCCGAAGTTCTGAAATTCGGCTTGATTAGCGGTTGCCGCGGGGATCTCGCTCTGGATGATTTGTAGTCGGGCGTGTATGCGGGCGGCTGAATTTTTCTGTTCCAGCCGGACAAGACATTTTCCGTCATGTCTCGATTGCCATCTCTTCATATACCGTCTTCGCGATTTTTATCGCGTGATTGGCTCTTGGCACGCCGGAATATACGGCCACGTGCATAAGCGCCTCGCGCACATCTTCAGGGCTTGCCCCGGTATTGGCCGTCGCGCGAAGATGCATGGCAAATTCCTCATCCAGCCCCTGCGAGGCGAGGAGCGCCAGGGTTACTATGGAACGTTCTCGCAAGCTAAACGTTTCGCCCGCCCAAACAGATCCCCATGCTGTTCGCGTTATCATGTTCTGGAAAGGTTCATCAAATTCCGTTTTGCGTTTCTCGGCGGATTCCACATGCGCATTGCCCAGAACCTTGCGGCGAATGGCCATGCCGGTTTCATATTGATCATCCACAGGTTAACGCCTTTCAGTTTCGAACGTAAAAACAGTATGCCCGCAAAGACCATTCGCGGCAAGACAATCATGCCGCCATTTAAATGGAAGGAACCTGTTTCATAAATCTGCAGTCAAAGGCCGTGTTGCGTTTGCCGTCTGCTCCTTTTGGATGTGCATTTCAGGCCCGGATCGCATCGATTTGAGCATCCGTTTCCCTTGCGTCTCACGGCAATTGCCCTGTTTACATCCAGCTTGAAGTTGATATAGAAGCCTATGTGCAACAAAGTGCTTGCAAAAACGCAACAGACATAGGAGAGCGTACAGTGAAGTTTTTTGCCGCCGCCATAACCGCTGCAACCCTGGTTGCATCGGCAACTGCCGCATTTGCCGCCTGCGACGACGGTGAAGTCGTGGTAAAGTTCAGCCACGTAACGAACACGGACAAGCACCCCAAGGGGATTGCGGCTTCTTTGCTGGAACAGCGTGTAAACGAGGAAATGGACGGAAAGATGTGCATGGAGGTCTTCCCGAACTCCACGCTCTACAATGACAACAAGGTTCTGGAGGCAATGCTGCAGGGGGATGTGCAACTGGCCGCGCCTTCATTGTCCAAATTCGAGAAGTTCACGAAGCAGTTCAGAATTTTCGACCTGCCCTTCATGTTCAAGGACGTAAATGCCGTGGATGCGTTCCAGGCGTCCGAAAAAGGCCAGGCACTGCTTGACAGCATGCAGCGCCGCGGACTTCAGGGGCTTGCCTACTGGCACAACGGCATGAAGCAGATGTCCGCAAATGTGCCGCTGATAGTTCCTTCCGATGCCAATGGACTTAAATTCCGCGTTCAGTCGTCGGATGTCCTGGTCGCGCAGATGGAGGCGATTGGCGGAAGCCCGCAGAAAATGGCGTTCTCCGAAGTGTATGGCGGTCTGCAGCAGGGTATCGTGGACGGACAGGAAAACACCTGGTCCAACATCTACGGCAAGAAGTTTTTCGAGGTTCAGGATGGCGTCACCGAAACCAACCATGGCATTATCGATTATTTGGTTGTGGCAAGTGTCGATTGGCTGGACAGCCTTGAGGCCGACACCCGGGAGCAGTTTCTGGCAATCATGAAAGAGGTCACAGAGGCTCGCAACAGTGAATCAACCAAGGTCAACGCGGAAGCGAAGCGGGCAATCATCGATGCGGGTGGCGTTGTGCGCCAGCTGACCGAGGAGCAGCGCGACATGTGGGTCGAGGCAATGAAGCCCGTCTGGGAAAAGTTCCAGGACGATGTTGGTCAGGACAACATTGACGCCGCGCAGGCCATCAACGCCAGCTCGTAAAGCCCTCGCGGTGGGCCCTTGTGGCCCATCGCCCGATTTGATTTTTTTTGCGCGGAGGCGATTGATGCATATCAATCGTGGGTTCACTGACCGAATTGAGGAGATGGTCATAGCCATATTGCTTGGGTTGATGACTGTTGTGACCTTTGCAAACGTGATTGCCCGATTTGTTTTCAACTCCAACATACTTTGGGCACTTGAACTTACCGTGTTCATGTTTGGATGGCTCGTGTTGCTTGGAGCGTCATACGCCGTAAAAACAAGAAGCCATCTGGGAGTGGATGCGATTATCAACATGGCTTCCCCTCCTGTCCGCAAGATATTGGCTTTGGTCTCGACCGCCTGCTGTCTTGCGTTTTCGCTACTGCTGCTCAAGGGGGCATGGGACTACTGGTCGGTTTTCGCGGAACTTCCCCCAACTTCGGGGAGGTGGTTTCCGACAGGATTCGAAAGCGGTTTTCGCGGGCAGGGATGGTATGAGGTTCAGGATGTCCCGATGATTGAGCCACTTGGATTTCTGGAAAATCTGATTAATTTTGGCGAGGAATACGAAAAAATTCCAAAAGTCGTACCATACCTCGTTCTGCCAGTGTCCATGCTGCTTATGAATGTCAGATTTGCGCAAGCAGCCGTGGCCATTTGGCAGGGAAAGACGGCCCGTCTGGTTGCCAGTCACGAAGTGGAGGACGAAATCGCTGAATTGCAGGGCCAATCGGGAGAGTCGCCTTAATGGAGGTGGTTCTTCTGTTTGCAATGGTAATCGGGCTGCTTGCAATTGGAGTCCCGATCGCGATTTCACTGGGGTTGAGTTCAACTCTGTTTCTGCTGGCGTTTTCCGAAAGCTCGCTGGCTTCAATCGCGGGAACGCTGTTTGAGGCTTTTGAGGGTCACTACACGCTTCTTGCAATTCCGTTCTTTGTTCTTGCATCCTCCTTCATGACCACCGGAGGCGTGGCAAAGAGGATTATCCGATTTTCAATTGCATGCGTGGGACATCTGCCGGGCGGCCTTGCAATTGCCGGCGTGTTTGCATGCATGATGTTTGCGGCTCTATCGGGATCGTCCCCCGCCACAGTGGTCGCGATCGGGACAATCGTTATCGCCGGCATGAGGCAGGTTGGCTACACGCGCGATTTTGCGGCAGGCGTGATATGCAATGCGGGAACGCTTGGCATACTGATTCCGCCGTCAATTGTGATGGTGGTTTACGCTGCCGCGGTTGAAGTCTCCGTTGGTCGAATGTTTCTCGCCGGTGTCATTCCCGGACTGCTTGCCGGCATTATGCTCATGATTGCAATCTACGTGATGGCCAAGGTCAAAAACCTTCCAAAGGGAGAATGGATGGGCTGGCAGGAAATCATGGAATCCATGCTGGAAGCGTCCTGGGGCCTCTTCCTGATCATCATTATCCTTGTTGGAATATATGCCGGCATTTTCACGCCAACCGAAGCCGCGGCAGTGGCGTCGATCTATGCATTTCTTGTGGCCGTCTTTGTTTACAGAGACATGGGACCGCTAAAAAAACACCAGTGGCTTCCCGCAAACATCTCTAGGAGCGCATTGCTTGGATTCCGCGTTTGGGGATTTTCATTTGTGGTCCTTGTTCTTTATGTGGTTGTCGCCTTTATTGCAGACGTTCCAATAAAATATGCCCTGTATGGGGCGGTTTTTTACATTGCGATCGCACTGCTGTTTGGGGCCGTGATTGCCGGTGCGGCGCAAAGAGGCTGGCACGAGAAGGCATCACTTGCATTCGTGTTTGTCTTTGGCGTGGTTCCGCTTGTTTGCGGTCTGATATATTTAAACACCGGTGGCAACTCGACGGTTGTGCGCATTGCGGGAACCATGGTCGCATTTCCATGCTTTCTTATCCCGCCGGCATTGTTTGCCTTCGCAATGAACAAGGGGGCTTCCGAACTGAATGAAGGCCGTGGGAGCTATGCGAACTCCCTGGTACAGGGCGGCAGACAGGTGCTCGTGGAGAATCTGCGCAACATTGCCATGCTGATACCTTCCATATTTCACAGAGACACGAGCAACACGCTGTTTGAAGCGGGCAGATTGACAGTCACGCTAATGTTCGTTATCGCCAATGCACTGATTTTAAAACATGTTTTGACAGACGAGCAAATTCCCCAGCAAATTGCGGGAGCGATGCTTCAGGCCGGATTTGGCCCGATAGTGTTCCTGATTGTAGTTAATGTGATCCTCCTTATAGGCGGCCAGTTTATGGAGCCCTCGGGCCTGCTGGTTATTGTGGCTCCGCTGGTGTTTCCAATTGCCATTGAACTTGGCATTGACCCCATACACCTTGGCATCATCATGGTCGTAAACATGGAAATTGGGATGATTACCCCTCCTGTCGGCTTGAACCTCTTTGTGACTTCAGGCGTGGCCGGAATGCCGATGATGGCGGTGGTGCGCGCGGCATTGCCGTTTCTGGCCGTGCTGTTCGTCTTCCTTATCATGGTGACATACATACCCTGGCTGTCGACGGTCCTGCCAAACAGTTTCATGGGGCCGGAGATAATCACCAGATAGCGCGCGGCGGGAAAATGCCGTGGTTTAACGCCCGCTGGCGGCAATGATCAGATCGCGTCGAACTCCAGCGCTCTAATCTGCTGAAATTTCCCGGTCTGCTCAAGTTCCTTCAATATTTCAGGTTTCACTGGAACATCTACATTGAGCAGTGCGATTGCATCGCCCTGAATGGCTGTCCGGCCAAGAGTGAAATGAGCGATATTTACATCGTTGCTTCCAAGAGTCTGTCCCAGGATGCCAATCATGCCCGGTTCATCGCGATTGGTGGTGTAGAGCATATGGCGCCCTATTTCCGCTTCTATGTTGATTCCCTTGATCTGGATAAAACGCGGCTTGCCATCGGAAAACACGGTTCCGGCTATTGAACGTTCCCGTTTCGCGGTTACGATTGCAAGCTTGATATATCCCTCGAACACACCGGTTTTATCCTGTTTTGTCAATGATATGCTTATGCCGCGCTCCTTTGCGATTACTGGGGCCGAGACCATGTTTACTTCCGGATTCGCGGCTTTCATGATTCCCGCAACAGCCGCGGATGCAAGCGCGTCAAGGTTCATATCGGCGACCCCGCCATCGAAAAGTATGTTCATTGCCCTGATTGGCTCTCGAGTCATCTGGCCAATGAATGAACCCAAATATCCCGCCAGACTGATCCAGGGACCCATGATTTTTGCCTCGTCGGCAGTAACCGAAGGCATGTTCAGAGCGTTGGATACGGCACCTGTCAAAAGGTAATCCGATATCTGTTCCGCCACCTGAATTGCCACGTTTTCCTGAGCTTCAGTTGTGGCCGCTCCAAGATGCGGCGTGCAAACAACGTTTGGGAGTCCGAAAAGCGGGTTTTCGGTAGCGGGTTCGGCGCTGAATACATCAAATGCGGCGCCGGCGACATGTCCGGATTTCAGCATTTCCGCCAGCGCTTCCTCGTCAACCAGCCCCCCCCGCGCGCAGTTTATTATGTGCGCGCCATTTTTGGTTTTGGCGAGTTTCTCCCTTGAAAGAATGTTCCGGGTCTGCTCGGTCAGCGGCACGTGAAGCGTTATGAAGTCGGACCGTTCAAGCAGATCGTCCAGTTCCACTTTTTCGACACCCATTCGGTCGGCTTTTCCGTGGCCCAGATATGGGTCGTGGGCCAGCACCTTCATTTTCAGGCCGCGCGCGCGGTCGCATACTATGCCGCCGATGTTTCCCGCGCCAATGACGCCAAGGGTTTTCCCGGTTAGCTCCACACCCATAAACCTGGACTTTTCCCAAAGGCCGCGATGCGTGGAGGCGCTCGCCTCCGGAATTTGCCGCGCAAGGGCAAACATCATTGCGACGGCGTGCTCCGCGGTGGTTATCATGTTTCCAAAAGGCGTGTTCATGACAATAACGCCTTTTTTGGACGCGGCCGCCTTGTCAATGTTGTCTGTGCCAATGCCGGCGCGGCCGATGACCTTCAGCCTGCTCGCGGCCTTGAGGATGTTTGGTGTAACCCTGGTTGCCGACCGAATTGCAAGACCATCATAGTCGCCGATGATCTCGCGCAGTTTTTCCCTGCTTTTGCCAACCTCGGGCATGAAATCCACATCAATTCCGCGATCGCGAAATATCTGGACGGCGGTTTGGGAGAGTTTGTCTGATACGAGCACCCTGGGTGTCATGGTCAGATCCTTTCGAATGAATTTTCTGAATTTCCGGCTTTAGGAGGTGTATTTGCCAGTTTCCATTTCCGTCTGATATGCCCACTTGATCCATGGCATCAGAGCGGTTAGATCCGCGGTTTCGACTGTTGCGCCGCACCATATCCTCAAGCCGGGAGGAGCATCGCGGTATGAGCCAATGTCAAAGGCAACCTCTTCGGCTTCAAGCCGCCCGGTCACCGCTTTTTCAAACCCGGTGGCGTCGCCGATATCGTCGTCGGTAAACCTGAGGCAGACGCTTGTGTTCGAACGGGCTTCGGGACTGGTGGCAAGAAAATCAATCCACGGTTCCTTTTCCACATAATTTTGCAGAGCGGCGAGGTTGGTATCCGCCCGTCTGCAAAGTCCTTTCAATCCCCCGACAGATCGGGACCAGCGCAATGCCTGCAGATAATCTTCAACGGCAAGCATTGACGGCGTGTTAATGGTCGAGCCTTCAAAGATGCCTTCAATCAGCCCGCCTTTCCTGGTGAGGCGAAAGATTTTCGGCAAAGGCCGTGGCGGTCTGTAATTTTCGAGTCGCTCAACCGCACGGGGACTTAGAATCAGCATGCCGTGAGCGGCTTCACCGCCCAGAACCTTTTGCCACGAGAATGTCGTGACATCGAGTTTGTCCCAGGGAAGATGCTGCGCAAAGGCGGCGGAAGTGGCGTCGCAGATCGTCAATCCCCTGCGGTCGGGCCTAATCCAGTTTCCATCCGGAACCCGGACGCCCGAGGTGGTGCCGTTCCACGTGAATACAACATCGGAATCCGTGTCCACGCTCTCCAGATCAACGATTTCGCCGTATTCGGCGGTTTTTACCTCGACATCGGGCAGGTCGAGTTCGGACACCACATCCGCAACCCAGCCGGAACCGAAACTTTCCCAGGCAAGCATTTCGATGCTGTTGCAGCCGAGCAGATTCCACAATGCCATTTCCACCGCACCTGTATCTGAAGCGGGAACAATGCCTATTTTATAGTCAGATGGTATTTCGAGAATCTCGCGCGTACCTTCAATGGCCTCTTTGAGTTTGGCCTTGCCAATTGCGGAGCGGTGTGAACGCCCGATTGCCGCTCCGGCAAGATTTTCGAGTTTAAACGCGGGGGGTTTTGGGCACGGCCCGGATGAAAAGCGCGGATTTGCCGGCCGCGCGGCCGGATGCGATATTGCCATGGCTGTTATCCTTGCAGATAAATGCCCCTCGTTGGGGAGGGGTGTCCCGCCTGCCGCATTACAGGCCTTTTGCATCTTTCGCAAGTGCGTAAATTTCCTTAACCTCAGCAAATTGACGTTAATGGCATTCGCGTGAAATCCCGGAGTTGGTCGATTGCATACCGTTACACTGATTGCGCCGAAAAACGGTCTGATGCCGGAACTTGCCGAGAATCTCCGCAATGGCTGGGGCGGCACGGGTCTGCATTGGCTTTCACCGGGAGAAGCGGCTGAATTCGGAATTAAATCGGTTCCCTCAAATCAGTGGGAAATATGGAGCGAGTTGCAGAGCAACGAAGTCGATCTTGTCGTTCAGCCTGAAGAGTGCCGCCGCAAGCGAATGCTGCTGGCGGACATGGACAGCACAATTGTCGAGCAGGAATGCATTGACGAGCTTGCTCTTGAAGCCGGCGTTGGAGACGGGGTCAGGCAAATCACCTCTCGCGCAATGAATGGCGAATTGAACTTCGAGAGCGCCTTAAGGGAAAGGGTCGCCTTGTTGAAAGGCCTGTCCGAATCCGTTATTGGCAAGGTATTGGAGGAACGGATTACCTTTATGCCCGGAGCACGGGAACTGGTGGCGACAATGCGCGCGCGGGGAGCTTACACGGCACTTGTTTCTGGCGGGTTTACCGCCTTCACCTCTCAGATTGCCGCTGAATTGGGATTTGATGAGCACAGGTCGAACAGATTGCTTGTTAATGATGGCAGTCTCACTGGAAAAGTTGCCGAACCCATACTTGGACGCGATGCAAAAGTGGCTGCTCTGAATGATATGGCGCAAAAATTGGGAATCGATGTTTCTGACGCCATTGCGGTTGGCGATGGAGCTAACGATCTTGGAATGCTTGGCTGTGCGGGAACGGGCGTGGCGCTTCATGCCAAGCCGTCTGTTGCCGCCAAATGCGATGTCAGAATTAATCATGGCGATCTGACGGCACTGCTTTTTCTCCAGGGAATTTTCCGAGATGAGTTTGCGGGCTGATTTCAAGATCATTCGCGGCGTTTGGTGGTGCAAGGGCGGTGCCGCCCTTCGAATTGCGGATTCTTGTTCCCGAAACGCGGGAAATCATTCAGGGGCGGTGCCGATTGGCAATGTCTCCGGATATGGACGGTCCGGCCTTCCCCGGGTTTGCGAATCTTCCGAGGATCAGGGCGCAACCGGCTTCGCGGCAGGGTTGTCAATGGTTCTCTCAATTGGAGATATTGGCGTGATCGCGCCACTTGCCGATTGGGAAACCGCTCAGCAATTCCCGCTAGAA
>JAPOTF010000180.1 GCA_026709325.1 Roseovarius sp. | reverse complement strand
CCAGCGCCACACCGTCGGCTTCGACATGCCCGTCCGCCGAATCGTCTCCATCAGACCGAGGCCCGAGTCGAGCGCAAGGACGATGCGCGCCCGCCAGGCGTGCTTCTGAAGGCTTCGCGGGTGGCCCGCGACCCGTTCGAGGCGCTTGCGCTGCCCGTCCGAAAGCCTGATTTCCGTTCTTGTCGATTTCCTGCCCATATGCCTCTCTCCCGTTTTGTTGGCCGCTCGAAACGGCGGCGGGAGAACAATATCACGCTTCCGAAAGAAATGGAATCACTTGTTTTTAGTCATACACTAGCCATTTGACGCTTCGGTGGTTGGGATACCGATCGGGATCTTCTGCGACATAGCTTGTCTCTCCCGTGAAGCGCCCAATGTTCACCATGCGATCGTGCTTTGAAGGGTAAACCGCGATATCTCCCGACTGTATCTCGTGCGCGAATTCTGTAAAGGATGCCTGCCTGGACCGGGAGTGCTCCTTTCTTGGTATTCGGAATCTTTTCAGCGATGGCGGTCTTGTAATCTTCTAGTTCGGGATAATTTCGAATATCTCCCAGCGCGTGCCAGCCGATCGCAACGTATCCTTCTTCAACTGGACGTCCGGCCCCCCGACGCGCTCGCCCATGTGAAGCCCCCACACTCTCGGTTTTTCGCTTGTCATATCGTCCTTGGCGGCCTGGCAAATTCCGGAAAGTTTTTCACCACCGCTTCCACTATCGGTCGCCCCCCTTGAGAGCCGCGCCCAGAATGTCACCGAGAGATGCGCCAGAGTCGGAGGAGCCGAATTGCTCGACGGCCTCTTTTTCCTCCGCGATTTCGCGAGCTTTGATGCTGAGGCCAAGGCGGCGGGTCTTGTTGTCGACGTTCATGACTCGGACATCCACCATATCGCCAAGCGAGAAGCGTTCCGGCCTCTGTTCGCTTCTGTCACGCGAGAGGTCTGCGCGACGGATGAATGATTTGGTGCCCTTGTAATCCACATTAATGCCGTTATCATCAATCTTGGTAACGGTAACGGTTATAATCGCTCCGCGCTTCACTCTCGCAATGGCTTTTGAGAAGGTGTCTTCTTTAAGTGCCTTGATTGAAAGAGATATGCGTTCTTTTTCCACATCAACTTCCAAAACAGAGGCCTTTACCACATCTCCCTTCTTATAGTTCTTGATTGCATCTTCACCTCGCTGGTCCCAGCTCAAGTCACTGAGATGCACCATGCCGTCAATATCCCCGTCAAGTCCTATAAACAGCCCAAATTCAGTGATGTTTTTGACTTCGCCCTCGATTTCAGTTCCGTGACCGCGGGATTCGCTAAAGGCCTCCCATGGATTGCGTATGGTTTGCTTCAGACCAAGAGATATGCGACGTTTGGCGCTGTCGATTTCAAGGATCATAACCTCGACTTCCTGAGATGTGGACACGATCTTGCCGGGATGAACGTTTTTCTTGGTCCACGACATTTCAGATACATGCACCAGTCCCTCTATTCCCGGGGCCAGTTCCACAAAGGCGCCGTAGTCGGTAATGTTGGTGACATTGCCGGTATGGACTGATTCGAGAGGGAATTTGGTTTCCACGGTTTCCCAGGGATCCTGTTCCAGTTGCTTGATGCCCAGCGAAATCCTATGGGTTTCCTTGTTGATTTTAATTACCTGAACTTCAATGTTGTCGCCGATATTGATGATTTCGGACGGATGGTTTACCCGATGCCAGGCCATGTCGGTCACATGCACAAGCCCATCAACACCCCCAAGATCGACGAACGCGCCGTAATCGGTGATGTTTTTGACGATGCCTTTAATGTTGTCGCCCTTTTCAAGTCTGCTGATCACTTCCGCGCGCTGTTCGGCGCGGCTTTCCTCAAGAATGGCGCGGCGCGACACGACAATGTTTCCGCGGCGCCGGTCCATTTTGAGAAGCTGAAAAGGCTGTTTAAGTCCCATTAGCGGTCCGGCATCGCGCACTGGCCGCACATCGACCTGTGAGCCTGGCAGAAACGCCACCGCCCCGCCCAAATCAACGGTGAAGCCGCCCTTGACGCGCCCAACCACCGCGCCTTCCACCCTCTTGTCTTCGGAATACGCCTTTTCAAGCCGATCCCATGCCTCTTCGCGACGCGCCATTTCGCGGCTGATTACGGCTTCTCCACGGATGTTTTCCGCGGCGCGGAGGAACACCTCGACTTCGTCGCCAACTTCAATTTCGGGATGCTCGCCGGGATTGGCGAATTCCTTTATCTCGACACGCCCTTCCATTTTGTATCCGACGTCGATGATGGCGTGTCCCGCCTCAATGGCGATAATCTTGCCCTTTACAACACTGCCCTCTCGGGGCGTTTCAGTTGCGAGGCTTTCATTCAGGAGGGCTTCGAATTCCTCCATGGTTGCACTATTAGCCATGTGGCTCCAGTTCCTTTACAATTTAATTTCAGGCCAGGCGGTTGTTTCCACCGGTCTTGACGCTTCATTTTCCAGGCGATCCTTAAATGACAAATAGGGTCGGAGAAACCGACCCTGCACGATCTCATTTAAACTGCCGCGGCATTCGCCTTATGCAAGGCGCCCATACACGAACCTGCGGGCAAACGCAAGCAAAAAAATGCGCGTTTGCGCAGATTTCTGAAGACGGATGCAATTATTTTTCACAAAGGCGGGATGAAGAAACCCTTCGCGAATGAAGGTCCTTAAGGGGCATATCCGAATGGCATGCAAGAGGTGGGGACGGCATTTCCGAACTGCCGGGCGCCTGCACCGCTCCGAAGCGGATTAATTGAGGCAACGGGCCATTGTGTCCGCAAATCACGCAAGACGGGACTTCACGATCTGCAGCGCATTGTTCACGGCATCGGCGATATCAAGGTTGGTTGTGTCAAGGACTGCCGCATCTTCCGCGGGCTTCAGTGGAGCGGTTGATCGTTCGCTGTCGCGGGCGTCACGGTCTCGAATGTCGTTAAAAACCGCCCCTATATCCATGTCGTGACCTTTTTTCCGCAATTCCCTGTATCTGCGCTGTGCGCGGACCCTGTTGCTTGCCGTTATGAAAATTTTTACTTCTGCATCGGGACAGATAACCGTTCCTATGTCGCGACCGTCAAGAACCGTTCCGCCAGATTGACGCGCGAACACCCGCTGGAAAACCACGAGCTCTTTTCGAACTTCGGGAATTGCGGCTACGACACTTGCGGCCTTTGTTATCTCGGGTGTGCGCAGATTGTGGCGATTTATGTCGTCCGGGACAAGCGCGTTTGCAGCAATGATCGGATCTTCGCCATTAAGCATGCGTCTGCCTGTGGCGCGGTAGAGCAGCCCGGTATCGAGATATGCAAATCCGAAATGATCGGCCACAGCTCTGCCCACTGTGCCTTTTCCAGCGGCTGCGGGGCCGTCAATCGCAACGGTGAAAATCATGGTTTGCGGATAAAGCAGTTACGGTGGATATTCAAGTCTCCGAGCAATGGAATGGAAGCGTGTTGCCAGGCGATTTCACAAAACCGCGCATTACCTGTATCCAGGCACTTATTTGCAAGAAGGATGGTGGAGCGGTAGACCGGAATCGAACCAGTGCCTGCAGCTTGGAAGCCGTTGTTCCACCATTGAACTACCACCGCCATGTTTACCCGTTGCGATATTAAATTGGGGAATGGAAAAACGGGCAGCCACGGCATTTGCGAATGGTGTCGAGTGAGAAGTGAAACTGTTTGATTTGCTTGATCAAGCGCGACATGTCATTAAAACAATGCAGTTCGGTGAGAAACGACAATTTCCGCTTGCGGCGGGAAATTTCAGCGATTCTGGCGGTTAGGCCCTTCTGCGTCGCCGGCGGCGACCGCCGATATCTCCATTGCCATCGCCGCCGGCATTGAATTTTGGCGATGGCAATGCGATTGACTTTGCCAGTTCCGGAAATGGGTCCGTTTTGTGCGGGATTGCGTTGGCGGCAACGAAATGCTCCTGAAATCTTGGCTCTATAGCGGTTTCAACCTTGGTGATTTTACCCACCGTTTGCTCTATTTCCCGACGCGCCGCGACATTGCACAAGGCTATGCGCGCACCCGTACCCGCCGCATTTCCCGCTGAAGTCACCTTTGACAGAGGCACATCGGGTATCATGCCCAGCACAATGGCATGCAATGGCGAGATATGCGCGCCAAACGCGCCCGCAAGCACAACCCGATCAACCTTGTCCGCTTTTCTTTCATCCATGAGCAGGCGCGCGCCGGCATAAAGCGCTGATTTTGCCAACTGGATCGCTCTGATGTCGCTCTGGGTAACAGTGATTTTGGGCCCGGCGCTGCGCGTTCCGTCATGGACAAGATAGGAGCTGGTTCGACCTTCGGGAAAACAGCGTTCTGTTCCCGTCTGCGACGAAGAGCCTATAAGTCCGCTTTCATCAAGGAGACCGGCAATTCGCATCTCGGCAACCGCCTCGATTATGCCGGAGCCGCATATGCCGGTAATTCCGGTTGCCGCGGTTGCCTCTTCAAAGCCGTCTTCATCAGACCAAAGCGGTGATCCAATGACGCGAAATCTGGGAGTTTTTGTCACTGGATCAATGCGGATGGCCTCAATGGCTCCTGGCGCGGCCCGCTGACCTGAAGAAATTTGAGCGCCTTCAAAAGCCGGTCCGGTAGGCGAGGAGCAGGCCAGCACCCTGAATTTGTCGCCAAGCAGAATCTCGGCGTTTGTCCCAACATCGACGATAAGCACAAGCTCGTCTGATTTCCCTGGTTCTTCGGAAAGCGCAACGGCCGCGCAATCTGCTCCCACATGGCCGGCTATGCATGGCAGAATGTAGGCGCGCGCGCGGGGATTGACGGCACTGAGGCCCAGTTCCCTTGCATCCATTGCGATGCTTTCCGATGTCGCAAGCGCAAATGGGGCCTGCCCCAATTCAGTTGGATCAATGCCCAAAAGCAGGTGGTGCATGACCGGGTTGCATACAAACACCATTTCGACGATCAGAGATGCGTCAATTTCGGAAGTGCGGGCCATTTCTTCGGTTAGATTGTTGATCGCCTCCCTTGCGGCCGCGGTCATTTCGCTGTCGCCGCCCGGGTTCATCATCGAATAGCTTACGCGACTCATTAAATCTTCGCCAAATCGTATCTGCGGGTTCATGATTCCCGAGGATGCGATCACGCCGCCCGTCTCCAGATCTGTCAGGTGAGCGGCAATGGTTGTTGATCCAAGGTCTATCGCAAGCCCAAACAGGCCCGCTTCGTGAAATCCGGGCCAGATATCGAGAATTTGCGGCCTCGTGTTCTTGTGCGACCTGTGAATTGCAGCCGTAACCTGGAAATTTCCCTTTCGCAGCACGGGCTGCAATTTTGAAACCAGCGTGATGTCCGCCGTTGCGTCGCATATGTTCCATTGCTCATGCAATGCCCGGCGGACCCGTTCAAGGTCACCCGTGGGCTCATGCATGTCGGGATGCCCAACCTCAAGGAAACACAGTCGGGTTGCGGGATCCATCTTTATGTTGCGAACCGCCGCTTCTTTGCGGACAACCTGCTTGTGAACCTGGGATTCGGGCGGCACGTCAATTACCACGTCCCCGAGAATCTTTGCCTGGCATCCCAGGCGGCGACCTGCTTTAAGCCCCCGTTTGGCATCATATCTTTCCTCTACGGCGTTCCATTCGGAAAGAGCGCCGGGCCCGGAGGTGATCCCGTGCTTTGGAAACTCTCCATAGCCTGGAGTGACCTGGCATTTTGAGCATATGCCGCGGCCGCCGCATACCGAGTCCAGATCCACGCCAAGCTGCCGCGCGGCCGCCAATATGGGTGTTCCAATCTGAAAGCGCCCGCGCTTTCCCGAAGGAGTGAAAACAATTAGGGGATCGTTGCCCATTTTTGCGCTATTACCTCCTGAATCGATCCTGATTGCGCATTTTTAAATTGCATCTTGTTCCGGCAAAATGCCGCAAACGGCGTATTTGACGATCTGCGCGGCACTCCGATCTAAAATGAATCTCCGCACAAGGGATATGGTTTATCCTTAAAATAAAAGGGACCGCAACAAGGCGGTCCCAAAAGAGCTTTGTCACTGCAACGATGGCTTGCTACATCATGCCGCCCATTCCACCCATGTCCGGCATGCCGCCGGCAGCGGGCGCTTCCTTTTGCGGCTTGTCGGCAACCATTGCCTCGGTTGTGATCAGCAGACCGGCAATTGATGCCGCGTCTTCAAGTGCCGTGCGAACCACTTTTGCCGGATCAATGACCCCGAATGCGAACATGTCGCCGTATTCTTCGGTTTGGGCGTTGAAGCCGAATGTCGCGTCTTCAGACTCGCGAACCTTGCCTGCGACAACCGAACCGTCAACACCGGCATTTTCGGCAATCTGACGCAGAGGCGCTTCAAGTGCCTTGCGAACAATCGCTATGCCGTTGTTTTGGTCGCTGTTTGCCCCCTCAACGCCGCCGAGCGACTTGGCGGCCAGGACAAGAGATACACCGCCGCCCACGACGATTCCCTCCTGAACCGCCGCACGTGTCGAGTTGAGCGCGTCATCAACACGGTCCTTGCGCTCTTTCACTTCGACTTCGGTCATGCCGCCAACGCGAATCACCGCTACTCCGCCCGCGAGTTTGGCAACCCGCTCCTGGAGTTTCTCGCGATCATAATCCGAGGTTGTTTCCTCGATTTGAGTGCGAATTTGCGATACGCGCGCTTCGATTTCGGATTTTTCGCCGGCACCGTCAACGATAGTGGTTTCGTCTTTGGTAATCTGCACTTTCTTGGCGGTTCCGAGCATGTCGATGGTTACATTCTCGAGCTTCATTCCGAGTTCTTCGGAAATAACCTGGCCACCGGTAAGAATTGAGATGTCCTGCAGCATCGCCTTGCGTCTGTCGCCAAAGCCCGGGGCCTTTACGGCGGCAATTTTCAGCCCGCCGCGCAGCTTGTTTACCACGAGCGTGGCGAGCGCTTCACCTTCAACGTCCTCCGCGATGATGAGCAGCGGCTTTTGCGACTGGATAACGCTTTCAAGCAGCGGAACCATTGGCTGCAGAGAAGAGAGCTTTTTCTCGTGCAGAAGAATAACGCAGTCATCAAGCTCGGCGGTCATCTTGTCGGCATTTGTAACGAAATAGGGCGACAGATATCCGCGGTCGAACTGCATGCCCTCGACAACGTCGGTTTCGGTGTCAAGGCCCTTGTTTTCCTCGACGGTGATAACGCCCTCGTTGCCTACTTTCTGCATGGCGTCTGCAATTTGCCTGCCGATTTCCTCCTCGCCATTGGCGGAAATGGTGCCGACCTGAGCAACTTCGGCGCTGTCCTTGACTTCGCGGGAAGCGTTTTTGATGCTTTCGACAACTTTTGCGGTGGCGAGGTCAATGCCGCGCTTGAGGTCCATCGGGTTCATCCCGGCGGCAACGGCCTTCATGCCTTCCTTTACGATTCCGTGCGCCAGAACCGTGGCGGTTGTGGTGCCGTCTCCGGCTTCGTCATTTGTGCGCGAGGCCACTTCCTTGACCATCTGGGCGCCCATGTTTTCGAACTTGTCCTCAAGCTCGATTTCCTTGGCGACAGTCACACCGTCTTTGGTGATGCGCGGTGCGCCGAATGACTTGTCGAGAATGACGTTTCGGCCTTTTGGACCGAGGGTGACGCTTACGGCGTCGGCCAGAATGTTGACACCGCGCATCATCTTGTTGCGTGCGTCCGTTTCGAATTTCACGTCTTTTGCAGACATAGGTAGTTCTCCTTTAGTGGAATTGTAGTGTCAGTTTGCGATTGCGGCCGCTCAGGCGGCAGCCGCCACCTTGACATCCGTGATGATGCCCAAAATGTCGCTTTCCTTCATGATCAGCATTTCTTCGCCGTCAATTGTGACTTCAGTTCCGGACCATTTTCCAAAAAGAATGCGATCACCGGCATTGACCGCCATTGGGATCAGTTCGCCGCTGTCCTTGCGCGCGCCTTCGCCGCATGAAACGACTTCGCCTTCACTGGGTTTTTCCTTGGCGCTATCAGGGATGATTAGTCCGCCAGCGGTTTTCTCTTCGCTTTCCACACGGCGAACAAGCACGCGGTCATGCAGAGGTGTAAATGCCATTTCCATTGCTCCTTGGCTCGAGTTGTAATCAATATCGCCCCTTCAAGGGCTGTTATCACTCAATAGCATCGAGTGCTAACAGCGCTGATTTAAGTAGTCTTGCCATATCTGTCAATAAGGATGTGGAAATTTTTTGGAATATTAAAAAATTACCTTAAATCAGATAGATGCAAATAAATCTCTAGCGGGAGGTCCGATTTTCGAAAGTCAGACGGAATTTTGGCGCGACGGTTTCACATGCAAGTCTGTGGAAAACCTGCTTCCGAGCGGAACGATCCTGCCGGGAGCCGCTATGGAACAACCTTGCCGGGATTCATTATCCCATGGGGATCAAGCGCGTTTTTCAATGTTCGCATCACATCAATCGCGACAGGGTTTTTATGCCGCGTCATTGAGTGAAGTTTGGAAATGCCAATTCCATGCTCGGCGGAAAAAGATCCACCCAGGGAAATCGCCTCCTCTTCCACTGCAAGATTGATCGCTTCATGCGTTTTTGGATCCCCGCTTTCCGGCCATGCCGTGAAATGAAGATTGCCGTCTCCCAAATGCGCCACATTCAGAAAGCGTATGCCGGGATCAAGTTCGGTGGCTCTCGTCCGGATCCTGTTTAGAAGATCATCAACGCGATCCAACGGAACGGCGACATCATTGTGTATCATTGGCTTGTACAAAAGGCTCAGTTCCGCAGCCGACTCGCGCCTGGCCCACATTTCTCTGCGCTGGGCCTCGGATCTTGCCACCACCGCGTCAAGCACGGTCCCGGATTCGCATTCCCGGGCCAGGATTTCCTCTAGCGCATCCGCCATTGGGATCGACCCATCGTCGGAAGGCGACGCATCGCGTCGGGACAATGCCCCGATCTCAATCATTATGTTTATCTCGTGCATGTCTTTAAAAGGGGTCCTGGCATCCGAAAATCGCTTTAAATGCGCTTCAATGAATGTATCGGGCATCAGTTCGAAGGCCTCGACAGCGCCGCCGGTTTCAGACTGAAGGATATGAAGCAGACTCAGTGCGCCATCCAAACTGGAGGTCGCAGCCATTGCGGTTACATATGCGCGGGGTTTCGCAAACAGCTTTACAACTGCGGCCGTTATGATTCCCAGAGTGCCTTCCGCTCCGATTAGCAGGTCACGCAGATCATATCCGGAATTGTCCTTGTGCATGGTACTCATGAGATCGAGTATTCTGCCATCGGGCAGAACCGCTTCAATGCCGAGACACAGCCCTCTTGTGCTGCCATATCGGACGACATTTGAGCCTCCGGCATTGGTTGAGAGGATTCCGCCAATCATGGCTGATCCGCGAGCGCCAAATGTTACCGGAAATATAAGTCCATGCTCTTCGGCCGCATCGTGCAGATTTGAAAGCACGACTCCCGCCTCAACGACTGCCACTCTTCCCGATGGGCGGATTTCGCGGATTCTCGACATTCGGCCCAGAGAGATCATTATGGAATCTTCAGCATGCGTGCCTTTGCTAAGCCCGGTGTTTCCCGACACCGGAACAACCGGAATTTTGCTGTCGTGCGCGATTCGAACAATAGCGGCCACTTCATCAGTCGAGCCTGGACGTACCACTGCCAGAGGCGACCAGGTGGCATTTTCGTACCAGTCGCGCCCCCATGGACGGGCATCCTGTCCTGTGAGCACGTATTTGCCTCCAACTACGCGTTTAAGTTGGTCGGCGGTTTCTGACGGGTTCTGTTTCATAAGCGGAGTATTGCCCTGCGCGAATTTTGACGCAAGCCCGGATTTTAAAAAATCGACTTGACGCATTCCGTTGCGTAACATACCTAGCGCATGGTGCGGCGGAGTAGCTCAGGTGGTTAGAGCAGCGGAATCATAATCCGCGTGTCGGGGGTTCAAGTCCCTCCTCCGCTACCAATATTCTCAATAAAGACAGTGATTTAGATTTTTCTCGGCCACATCTGCGCATGGCGTGCCTGTGGCGCGATTTTTTGCGCGCATACCGGTGTAGTGTCGCAGTTTCGCACATTCTGCTGATGATCATGCTCGATGAGTTCAACCGCCTGGGCAAAATGCCGATCGTTCTCGACAGCATCGAAACCCTGCGGTCATATCGGGCGAACCTCGCGATCGTCACGCAGACGATCCCTGCGCTTGATGAAATTTACGGAGAAAATGCCCGTCGCGCCCTGCAGGGCAACGCGGGTATCAAGCTCTATCTGACACCCTCAGATGAAAAGACCATCGAAGAGCTCAGCAAAGCAGTCGGCAAAACAACCAAGCGCGTTGTGACCCGTTCGCGCTCAGTTGGCAGCAACCCCTTTGCCGGGCGCAGCATGTCTGAACGGACCGAAGAGACCGCGTTGCTGCCTGAGGATAAGGCGCGGCGCATGGATCTTGATGACATCGTTCTGGTGGTCGACGCGCAAATGCCCGTGCGAGCCAAGCGGATCAAATACTATGAGGATCGGTTTTTAAGCAGATATTCGATAAGCAGACCGGCGATCTGCCGTATCCGTCCGCCGGGGACCAAATGCGCGGGCTGCAAGGGCAGATCAAGGCGCTGGAGGCGAAGATTGGGGCGCTTGAGGT
>JAPOTF010000003.1 GCA_026709325.1 Roseovarius sp. | reverse complement strand
GCGGCGGGGACGGGCTTGCCCGGCGGGCATGGATCACGGGATGTCATTCACCCCCCTGGCCGCGGTGCCGCATCGCCGCAAAAGGAAAGAGGCGGGGACCATGGCCCCCGCCTAAATGAATTACCTAACCTGTTTCGGCGGATCAGAATTTAAGCTTGATCGCGGTTCCGAATATCGTGCCGCTGCCCTCGGTCTTGCCCGAAGAAGTCAGCCTTGTACCCGCCGTGCCTTCACGACCATCCCTAACACCGGATACAGCAGTTTGCGAACTCTTGTACCCCACAACCAGCGAACCCTGCGTTGTTGTGCTTTCCGCGGTTATGGCATAGATATCCCAGTCAACGCCTGGCCCAAGATTGCGGCTTGCGGCGATTTTGGAAACGGAATGGTCATCGCCGTTGTCGTATTCGCCCTGATAGGTCTCAATGCCGAACGTCCATGCCTCGTTCGGCTTGAATGACGCGCCAAGGCTCCAGCCTTCGCTGTCCTTGCCCGCCGGTCGCTGGCTGTCGGCATAGGCACCGCCAATCTTGAAGCTTCCGAAGCCGACTTGCGCGCCAATGGCACTTTCACGAGGCTTTTTATCGTATCCCTCTTGCTTGCCGGTTCCGTAGCGCGCCGCAAGAGTAAAGTTTATCTCTCCCATGGATTGGGTAAAACTTGCGCCAATGTCCATGATATCCGAAAGATCGCCACTTTTTAAAGTGCCGTTGTTTCTCCGCATCGGCCCGGAAGGGTCGTTAAGAAGATAGCCGGTGTGATTGGCACTGTTGCCGTTGCCGCGCCCGTCGGCGGCGTATGAGACGCCAATCGTCAATCCGCCAAGGCTCGGCGTCATGTAGGAAACGCGCATTGCTTCCCAGTTGCCGCCAACCTCGTTGTTGCTGCTATATGCGGCCCCGGTCTGCGAACCGACCGGAATGAAATTGGGATGAGCACCCGAGTTGATCCCAAGGCCAACGCCTGGAGCGGCGACAATCATGCCGTAGCCCATCGACGGGTGCGACCCCAAAGTGATCTTTCCAAGACTGTCGCTGCTTATCTCCATGTAGGATCTGTCAACGCCCGCGGAATCGGCTTCAAGCTCGATTTGCGCGGCAAAGGTTATGCCGTTTTCAAGAGTGACGGACGGCTTGAAGTGAACCTCCGTGTTGCGACGCTGCCCGTTGCCGCTCATGTCAACGGAACTATTGACGGCGGCAATCTGTTTGTGCAGTTCAGTAAAAACACCATTGGTTACCTCGCCATCCGTTATTGCGGTAGCGGTAATGGGAAGGTATGCGGTTATTTTATTTCCAGTTGTGCTCGTATCAGCATCGGCCAAAGCACCTCCGATTTCGCCGAGAGTATCTAAACCGCCCGCCGCTACAGGTAAAACAAATACATTAGGGCTTGCGCCCGCCGCTGCGGTGATTTCTGGAGTGACACTTTCGACAAACAATATTTCAGCCGTGTATTTTCCAGCTTCAAACGCGGTTCGATCCTCTCCATCGCCGGGTTCGGTATCCACTCTATTGCCGGACAAAGTCATTGAAAGATCGTTAACGCTTACCGTTGTTTTCTTGTCGGTGCTTCCGAACACAACATGCTGGTTCATCATGCCACCCCATTTAAGATTCCATTCCTGGGCGGTTGCCGGCATCGCAGCGGCGACGCCGAGGGCGATCGCGCTTGTGCGCAAGGTCGTTCGTTTCATGGTTTTCCTCCTCTGGAATCCATACAAGGTTGATGTCTCCCGCGCCGTGAAGGACGCGGCCTGATCCTTGCCTTGGATGATCCAAATTCGGTCGGATCCCATAAGATACCTGAAGGAATGGCAATTCGGCTTGGCGAAGAATACGAAGCCCCTTGCGGGATGAGTGTTTCGTTTGGGCAATATGATTGCTGAAAAGATCTTGGGTGCTGATTCCGGACTGGCGCTGATTACCGAATATACCTTTAAGGATCTTCGCCTGTCATACCGAACACATTTATGAAGTGCCTGTTCCGTGGCGCTGATGATTGGTTCCTGGAAATGCGCAGGTTACATCCACACATGCCTGCCGGACTCCGGGCGATTAAGATGTTCCGCAAGCACCGGTCCGATAGAGTTGAAACAGATGATCACAATATTCCGAATGCGATTAAGGTGCCCGAGAACGTCAGCTGCAGGTGCAATCTCATCGTCAGGGATGCGCGGAGAGGGCGCGGTTCAATGTCAATTCGTGCGGGATTCACAAGATTGTTCATTTAGTCCAAAAGTTGCAGGCAACCCTTTGCGTCGATCAACGGGTATTCGTTGCACAAGCGCTGGCCGAACGGTCTTCGGTTGCGGAAGTTCTCCTCGGCATGGATTCAGGCGATGATCTCGCCATGTGCCCAATCTAGAAGATTACCGCTTATCAGTGATTGTGTCATGCGAATTAATGATAACGCACTTGTTTGATATTGTTTGGAATTTTTACAATAACACTGCAGGTTTGGTTGCGGGAAGCGAATCCGGGAACTTGACAGTGCGACGTGACATGTGGTTAATTCGTATACTGGATGTTCCCTGCCAGTCTATTGCGCAGGTTGCCAAGACCGATGTGCATGGCGTTGACTTGTGGACGAGAAGGAAGAAGCAATGAAGACGGGTGTCGAAATTGATGGCGAAAGGCATGAAGTAACAGAAGGATTGATCAGCGCTCAGGTAATCTACGAATTAATCGGGTGCGAGGAGGGGCGTCTTTTTTTCAGCCAATCGGACGAAATCGACATTCCTCTTGATTCGTCAAGTTTTCTTGTAATTAAAGGCCAAGAGTCATTTGTGACTGGAGAGAGCCAGATAGAGGACAATCCGTCGTTGCGCAATTCAATTCAACTGAGGTTTAACGGCAAACCTGGTCCTGTGATGCCAAGGGCGAAAGTAACTGGCAAAGAGTTAAAGGCCTTTGACGCGGCACATTCGGCGGGACGTCTCTTCCTTGACATCGGCAATGGCCCCGATGTTGAAATAGCTGACGATATGAGAATTCTGGTGCAGGAGGGAAACTTGTTCTTCGTAATTCCGGCGGGAGACAACCCCGGCGTTGGAGAACCGATAGATGTCGAGGAGTGCAGCCGGCATGGTCGTGCTCCACCGAAAGGGCAAAACTACCGAATCAGGATTGATCGCGAAAAGTGCGTTGTCAAAGAAGAAAAGGTCACGGGAACTCGGATTTTGGCACTCGTCAACAAGAATCCAGAAGAATGGGCGTTGAACCAGAAATTTGGAGGGGGAAAGAGAGAACGAATCGAGGCGGACGGAATCGTTGATGTCTCGCAACCCGGTTTGGAGAGATTCGAAACCGTACGTCGTCAGGCACAGCAGGGACGTGAGTGATCTTTTTGAACTACTTCCCGAGGATGTCGATTACCTTGATGCGAATCATGAAGGCCGGTGGAGCAAACTCAACGAAGGGAGTGGAAAATATGGCCTCTTGATTGAGGGATTTGGTATCCCAAACGGGTTTACGCAGTCCATTGCAGACCTTATGGTGCTGATACCGGCAGGCTATCCCGGGTCTTCATTGGACATGTTTTATCTTGATCCTCCATTAAGCAAACTAAATGGACGAGATGCGGGAGCGCTTTCAATTGAAAAACATTTTGCCCGGCGCTGGCAGAGATGGTCCAGACACTACCAGTGGAAGCCGGGCGAAGACAATCTTGCTCTACATGTTGAATATGTCTGGCGTGAGTTGCGGGAAGCCGGGTTAAAATGAAAATCCTCACATTGGCAATGACCAGGCGAATGCATGAATTGGCGTCCCGATACCTTTTCCCTGGAGATGGCCTGGAGGCTGCGGGTGTTCTCATATGCAATCAGGGATCGGGGACGCACTATCAAAGACTTGTTGTCAAGGAGTTTGTCGGATTGCCTCACGAATTGTCCGATAGACGTGTCGGCAGGGTGATATGGCCGTTCGAAGCCCACTTTGAGCCAGATGCAATTACGAAAATTGACCGTTTGGGTCAGTCCGTTATCACGATCCATTCACACCCTGGCGGGGGCAATGCATTCTCGGAAATTGACGACGAAAACGATCGTGAGCTATTTGGATCGGTGAACGCGTGGTTTGATGATGATAGAGTTAATGGCGCCGCGATTATGTTGCCTGACGGTTCCATTGTGGCGAGGGCGATTAGGGAGACAGGCCATTTTCAACATTTCCGGTCAGTCAGTGTTGTGGGTGACAATATTTCCATTTTTGGCGAAGCGGAACATAAGCCACTAAAAGATTATGAAGAGAAGTTGTCTCAGACATTCGGTGGAGGGACTCTTGATAGATTGCGCGCCATGAGGATTGGGGTAGTTGGATGCTCGGGAACCGGAAGCATAATCATTGAGCTATTAACGCGGAATTGCGTTGGCGACCTTGTAATTGTCGACAATGACGTTCTTGAAGAAAAGAACCTTAATCGGGTCGTAAATGGTACAGCGATGGACGTCAAAGCCGGTAGATCGAAGGTCGAGGCAATTAGGGGGGCAATTGAGCGAACGGGACTTGGAACAAAGGTCCATGTCCATGACGCATTGACAGATTCCCCGGAAGCCGTGTCGGCGCTGGTAGATTGCGACGTACTGTTTGGTTGCGTTGATTCGGCTTTTGGAAGATATCACCTGGAATGTTTGGCAAGCGCATATTTGATTCCCTACTTTGATGTCGGGGTTAATATTGACGCAGACGGCACGGGTGATATCGCTGCCGCGGACGCGGTTTCGCACTATATCCACCCCGATGGCCGCGATTTGTGGTCCCGTGGCGCTTATGACATGGATCAGGTGAATGCGGAGAATTTGCGACGAACGGATCCGGATTACTACTTGAAGCAGCGCGCCGCCGGGTACCTGGCGGCAGTTGGCGATGAACATCCGGCGGTAATGTCGGTGAACATGCAAGCGGCATGTATGGCATTCAACGACTTCATTGCGCGACTGCATGTATTCCGGTTTGACCGGAATCGCGAATTTGCAACCCAGCGGGTTCGCCTGGTGCATGGGTGTTTTGAGTGCGAAACTGATGATGGGGAGCCACACCCTTTTTTTAAGCGATATCGAGGCGCTGGCGACGGTAGTCTCCTTGTGCGGAACAATATTCGCCGTGATTAAGTGGGTCCTCAACAAAGTAGCTAAATTGCATCCCCACCGTACGGAATGGGTTGAGGACTTGCCTGAAAATGTGGCGAAAGATACAGTCTGCATCATAGGGGCAAAAAAATCCATTCAAGGCAGTAGTGGTTTGTCCACGACGCCGGTGTCGACAGATCATTCACCTTGATGTATCGCGCAAATTGGCAAGGCGATGGTCGACTGCAGAGCGCCTTGACGGAGAACTGTCCCTTGACCCGTCCGTAGTACATGTGACCGGACCTGGGTGCAATTGTCACTACCGGCTTCAGCGAGGTGGAATTCGCCGGAGCGAAACCTCACCCGTTTTTATGCAAAGGGAGAACAGGGATGATCCGTAGAGTCGCGATAAGCGGTTTCAAAAAGTTTCCAGTCCTGGAGTTCGAACTGCAAGAGCGGGCGCTAATTGCCGGTCCAAACAACTCCGGGAAGACGACGCTGTTGCAGGCGTTGGCGACCTGGTCGGACCTTGGCGAGATCTGGCTGGCGCGCAATTCTGAAAGTGCGCGCGAAGACATTCTTGGCGCACATCGCGTGGAAGTGGACGTCTCGACCCTTAAGTCCCTGGCGTTGTATAGCTTTGACGAGTTATGGCATAATCAGGACACAAGAAAGCCGATTTCCATCAGAGCCGCTACAGACCTCTGGGATATAGGCTTTGACCTGCAATACCAGGATGCCTCGACCGCGACGGTAGGTCGTTTGTCAACGGTGTCCGACGACGACCTTAAGGCCTATGCAAAAAACCGTCTGAAGGCACTCTATATCCCCTCTCTGTCTGGATTGGATGTGCGCGAACCGGAGTATGGCGAGAGTGTGATTTCAACAAGGCTGGCGCATGGCAAGGCTGGAATGGTTCTCAGGAACCTGATTCAAGCGGCAAGTCGCAACGATGAAAAATGGCGGAAACTGCAAAGTTCTGTAAAATCGCTTTTTGGCTTTGAACTTGCAATGCCAAGCGGAGCCGACCCCATAATGGTACGATACAGGCACTCTGAAAAAGATCACTGGTACGACCTGGTTAACGGTGCCGCGGGATTCCTGCAGACGTTGTTAATCCAGTCCGCCCTTTTGCATACAGATGCAGCGCTGTTTCTCGTAGATGAGCCTGATGCCCACCTGCATGCACTGCTAAAGGAAAGGATATATCGCATAATTCGCGAACACTGCGAGGAAAACGAATGCCAGGCCATTATCGCAACACACTCGGGCAGGTTGATCGAGGAGGCGGCAAGTGAACAGGGCAGCAAGCTCTTTTTAGTTGCCTCCAACGGTTTAAAGCCAGTTCGCCGAAGTGAGGCACTTGAACTGCTTAGGGTGCCCGGCGAACAAATTGTTCTTGCGGAGACAACAAAACGCGTCCTCTATTTGGAGGGAAGATCAGATCTGGACATGCTGATCGCATGGGCTACCGTATTGGATCATCCATCTGTTCAGTGCCTGCAAAATGCCCTTTTCCTGCCGACCGCCGAGGAGGGAAGACGCAATTTTGCGCAGAGAAACTTTCGTGCGCTAAAAGCGCAAGTGCCGACGTTAAAAGCAGTGGAAATACGAGACAGAAACGGCAGCGAAAGTGAGAAGTGGCTGGGATTAAGAGCAGGAGAGCTTCGGATCGAAGAGGGGACCAGGAGGATGCCTGAAGGGATGGCACTGGGATTTTGGAGCCGTTATGAAATTGAAAACTATCTGATCCATCCAGTTGCTCTATTGCGCTTTGTGTTGCGTCGAGCTGGAAAGAAGGGTGAAGCCAAAGCAAAAAAACATATGGAAAATTACTTTCCGCCCATCTTGTTTAAAGAGCCACTGGAGTCCACTTTGGCGGATCTTGACAAGGGTAAACGAGCTGTTGCCGCGGTGTTGACATCAGCTGGCATTGATCTCGGCGAATCAAGGTACCACGAGTTGGCCGGCTCGATGATGCCGGAAGAAGTCCATCCGGACGTTGTCGCAATGCTAAACAAAATCGGGGAACAATTTGCCGGAGACGAGATGTAGCCTTTGGCAGTTTGAATCCATCTTCGGGAAGCGTGATAAACATAGCTTTGATTTGGGCGCGGTGTCGTTATGCCGGGATTGCGAACACCAGAATTTTAGGCGGAACTTCACGAAGTTTTTTTGAGACATAATTCGATCCATGGCGCTGCTGCATAGTCGGAATTGTCAACATGTGCCGTCCATGGCCAACAGGTATAATTTGCACTGCACAAGACATGCAGGCAGAGGGATTGGTGTTGATGTGAAGCCGGTTTCATGTCGGCATGGCGCTGAATTTTGTTCTGTATCGAGCGCTTTCAGGTTTTATGGTCTGGATAGGCCATAGCTGGTTCCCCCCCCCCACCCGCCAGGAAGATCCCCACTCGCATAAAGAGCGGTTAACTCATGCATCACGATAGCCGAGACTTCCTTTTGGTGCCGGACAGCGACCGCCAGAGCTTTCCTGTCGCCCAGCCGTTAGAGCGCAACATACCCGCTTGCCCCAAAACTGATTGGCCATTCACGGAACTCCGGCCCCATGTGCTCGACAGGGCGTCCGACTTCGGGATGATCCGCGACGGTCCAAACGCCATCCCGGATCGCTCGAGCGGCACTCCTTGCCGCACCAGGACTTCTCTCGGAAAGAAAAACATCCTGTTTCCATGATCCTCGAACCTCCGTAATGGGGCCCCGAAGTCAAGAGCGGAATCTGACGAACCGGACATCCCCCGGCGGGATGGACACTGTCCGGGTTTCGCTCAAGCTCCCGCCTCCAGGTTGCCGGAAAGGGCCGGCGTCCCGTCCACTGCCGGGCGTCCCGCTTCCGTTCGTGTTCGGCCCGGTGGTGTTCTGAAACCGGCCGCCCACATGATGCCTGGTTCAATTCCGTCCCCGAGTGTTCGCCAAGGGGCCGCAACCGGACTCCGCGCCCACGGCCCGCCCTTCCGCGCGCTGCGGGACGACTCATTATTTGAGCGTCAAGCACTTGTTTTCATAACGCCCTTCCGCGCGCTGCGGGACGACTTGTCCACGGTTGTTCCGAGCGAGATGCGCGCCAGGGACGGGCCGGAACGCGTTCCATCCATGGTCGCGGAATGTTTTCGCAACTTCACCGGGCTGGTCCCGCCCCATGTCCGAAAAAGACAGCGAAAACCGGCGTTCTGGATGGAAATCCGCCTCGAAAAACGTCGTGAAGTTCAGGTTAAGCAAGAGCGCAGCTCACTGATTTGGTTCAATTGGCGGAATTCCGCACACCCCGGCAGAACTCCTCGACAGCGATGACGGCGTCGGCGGCAAGCATTTCGGGGTTGAGTTCGGGATGGTCGATTCGCATCTGGGTGACGTATGCCCGGGATCCCTGGGCATCCGAATCCTGAAAGTTGGCCTGCAGATCGTCGAGGGCGGTTTGGAGTGCGGCCATCTCTCCGATGAAGCGTTCTCTTACCGAGGCAATTGCGGCGGTCGTGCCGCCAGAGTCATTGTGCAGCAATACAAATGCCATGTCATACCAGTCCTTGGGCTTGCGGCGCGAAAACGAAGCTGCGGTCTTGGCAAGCAGGAAACCGGCAAGGCCCGAAACGTTCACCTCGGTTGCGTGCTCGGCGCCGCTGTTCCGCAATCCAAACGTGCGGATTTCGAAATCGCGCGCCGCGAACCGAGTGCCGCGAAGGTTCACGGCACCGAGTTGATCACACGTTTCAAACGCGATCGTCGCTTCCGCCGGTTGGTCATGGAGGTCGGCCAGCAACTCAAATTTGACAATTGGGGCGCCGGCAGTTCCATCTGCGACCCATCGCCAGATCGCGGGATCTTCGGGCTCGAAGCCGGCATTGCGGAGCGCATTTTCGAGACGCGCGGCATTCACCGCTCCACAGGCGATTTCGAGGTCAACCTGTACGTCTATGTCAGTCGTGCCCGCGTGATTGAATTCGCTTCCGGCGCAAAGCAGTTCCGGAACCAGCCCTCCGAGCACGACGAATTCCGGCCTGCCGCCATAGTGACGGACAACGCGCGCAAGCGCATTTTCCGCGGCATCGCGCGCCGCCCGGGAACGGGGCGATGGCTCATCGACCATGGATTGTCTCCCGGAGATGCTCCGCGGCCTCTTCGCCCCGCACGCCGGTGATGCGAAGGTCGGCATATGCGCGGGGCCATGGAACGAGACGCAGTCCACTCCTCACCGTGGCCAACCGTGCAGTGGTGACGGTGGGGAATGGTCGAAGGGTGAGCCTGCCGCCCCTGATCGGCCGCAGCCCGACTTTTGCGGCCATCCATTCGAGGGCGGCCCCCGTCTTGCCTTCGATGTAGACGTCGCCGGATGCGAGATTTGTCAAATGGGGTGCAAGCACGGATCCGGCGACGGCACCTGAAACCGCCCACGGTATTCCCGCACGATCCCACTGTCGTCCCATGTCGGCCAGGCCCGCCACCGGATCATGCCATGTCACGCCGACTGCAATCGAAATCGCGGGCATGTGCGCCGCGGCCGCAGTCGCATATTCGTCCAGCAGCCGATTCGTGTCGGCAATTCGACGTGCGGCGTTTGGCCCCCGGGGCGCTTCGGCGCGCAAAAGGCCGAGGTCGGCGAGCGTTCGCAGCGCACTGGTGGCGCTTCCGGCTGACAGGGCCGTGATTTTGCGCATGTCGCCGACGGTTCCCCTTCCGCCGCACAGCAGCGCCTCGGCGATGGCAAGCACCGAAGGCGTCCAGTGCGGCGGCTTTCCCGGCGGCTTTGGAACGCGACCGTCTCTGGAGACGACCAGTTGCCCGCGGGCAATCTCCGCGGCGCCCGTTTCGTCGACCCAGCCGATCCCCGCGGCCGAAAGCGTCTCGCGCGCGGCAAGCGACATGCGCCGGGCGACCGCAACGTGCGGGCGGCTTTCCCGACCGTTGATCAACGCGCGCGCCTGTCGAAGTCCTCCCTCGCCCAGCCACATGACCTGGAGGGGTTCGCCGTTGATTTCGAGACCGGCGGAACGACCGTCACCGCCGCGGCGCCGGATGCGCACCGAAGGTGGAAGCACGGCCGCAACCGCCGTCTCCAGGCGGTGGGGGATGTCATTTGCCGGCATGTGGGCTCTTGCGCTGTTATCCTCGGAAAAGCATCATATGTCACTCATGCGATGATGTATAGGGAAAAATGAAGATGCGGCCTTCACCCGACGCCCGTCAGTGATTCTCGCCTGCTGAAAAATCATGCCGTTATCGGCAGATCTTGCCAGAACCGTCTCTGCCGGCCAAATGCGGTTTTGCCGCGGGAGGAACACCGGGTTTCCCGACTGTCGGCGTTTTTGCCGGTTTCGCGAAAACATCGCGGGTTTTCCGTTTTCGCAACATCCCGGCCCTCGCCGCGAGGCGTGGCGGAATGCCGACTGCCGCCGCGCGCGCCATCGAAACAGGCAATGCATTTGCGCATTGTCTCCTTTCCTCCGCAAATCCGACGTCATCCCGCCGTTCATTCACGCTGTCATGGGAAGCCGACGGGGAAACAGGTGAAAGATCCGCCAGCGGGAACTGCCGGTTTTCCTGTCGATTTCCCTTGCCCGGACATGGCCGGGCGATTATATTGCCCTCAAAGTCCAAAACGTCGGG
>JAPOTF010000094.1 GCA_026709325.1 Roseovarius sp. | reverse complement strand
CCCCGGTCAAGCCGCCGGGGTGCGCTGCACCCCAAACAGGGGGCGGAGATTCCTGGCCATCACCGGATCCTCGCCGCCGCGGGTGTTTCGGTCGAACCGCGGAAGAGACGGCATCTTGAAGGAGAACACCGCAACGCTCGACATAAGGCTGTCGGAAAGGCCCGTGCCACGGGTCCTGATCGGATCTGGGATGTCGTCGAAATGCTTTCGGAAGGGTTTTTTTGTCATGTTCCTGCCCGGTTTTGCCTAATAATCGTCGATTCCGGGCAAAATCCACGAAAAAAAGTTTTTTGCGATCAGATCAACCCATTGTGGAACATGAATAAAAAAATTAGCGGGAATTACTGGGATGCGAATGACGCGATCCGCGATGGATATCTTCCTGAACCCAAAACAGACAACTGGACACCCGTTATCCCGCAAGCTGAACGTTGGCGCGGCAAACTGGCGCGCTCTGGTAAAAATTTATGGCGCATTGTGCGCGAGAAAGCCCGGGAAGTGTGCGCAGAATGCGGATGGGCATTCATGCCCGATCCGGTCCTCAAAATGGATGAAAATGACACCCCAACACTGTAAAAACGCACCTAGAACGCTTTCTTTTTCTGGAGGGATTATTCCCCGTCTTCACCTCGATTCGACGCTCACGGCGCAAATGAGCCGGTCAAAAGGGTGTTTTTCTTGCGCTATCAATCAAAAAGGCTTAAATCATGGAAATGAATGACCCAAAAGATCCCATCCATTAACTGGATAAACGGCGGGCCGTCCTCGAGGAAAAAGTGGAAAAAACCCTAACCAAAAATGAATCGGCCATTGATCGGCTTCGTGTTGATATCGCCAACTCCAAAACAGACGCTGAAAAACGCGATAAAGAAGCAATCCAACGTGAGAAAGAGAATCAACGGTGGATTATTGGCCTTGTATTGGCCTGTACAGGTATTGTTGTGGCTGCAGTCGCTCTTCTCTAAGAAGCTGTTAAACCCGTTTATTTTGCCTCTGAGAGGCCTCTTTTTTCAAAAGCAGTTCCTCCCCCCATCTGAAAGATGATTCGACGCTCACAATGCAATTCAAAAGCTCAGAGCCCCACTCACAGCGCAAATGAGGGGATGCAACGGGGATGATGCCCCTTGTCAAGATCGCGCAGGTACACCGCGCATGGCTTGCACCTCCCCATCATCCCCCTTTGAGGGTCTTTTCCCTCATACTCCGGGGATCTCCCGGTATATCCCCCAGAAGACTCAAAAAAGGGCGATCCGAAGACTGCCCTCGGTGTGTCATGTCCGTCCGGTTCGGTTTGTCAGGATTTGGCGAGGTTGATGGTGGATTGGAGAAGGTTGAGGCGCCCGCCGCGCATGGCCAGCTACGACGGGCGGCGCGGACAAGGGCGAATTTTATCTCGCCCGAGAGAGCCGGAGAGAGCGTCTCCCGGTCCGGAAAGGCGAACCTGCCGACCGGACTTCGCGGTTCGTTCCACAAATGGAGATTCCGCCCCTGGTGCCGCAGCGCCCTCTGGAACGTCCCGCGGCGGCTTTGCCGCGCCTGGTCGACCGAAAAGGCCGGCATGGCGATCCAAACACGTCGCGCGGATGGTTGCCGTCGTGCCCGCAGTTGCGCTCGAAACCTTGCATGTCCCCGGACTTCAAAGTCTTGAACGTCTCGTTTTCAATGGCCCGATGGCGGCGGGCGCGGCGCGTGACCGCCCTCACCGTGCCCCGGTCAAGCCGCAGGTCGGCGACCCGGGCGAACGTTGTCGTCTTGCCCCTCGTTTCAACGAGCTCGGGCATGTTCGCCTTGAGATCGAAGTTCTCGTCGTCGGGCGGCCGCCCGCAGTCCCGATCTAACCGCCGCGTTGCGCCGGTCTTCATGTCGCGCCGCACCCGCGTCTTCCCCGTATGACAGAAGAATCGGAAATGAAGGAAAGGATGGCTGTGGACAAAATTGCGCGGATTTCCTGTGGACAGCTTCGCCTGTTGCGTTCCATCTCTCTTTCCGGTTCATTTCCGATACGGGACCGCCGTTGCCGATCCTGTCCGGCGGCGGTGCGGGGCCTTCCGCAACGGGGCTCGCATGGCGGGGTCGAACCGAATCTCCCCCGGATCGCAACAGCGGATCCTTAGACAAGCGTGGTCATCCTGTCCGTCTCCCGCGTCCTGCCCAGCTTTGCCTGTTTTGCCCCGTAATGGCTGATTCCAGGCAAAAAGTTCACAAAAAATGTTTTTATCATGTTAACCCATTGTAAAACATGAATAAAAAAATTATTGGGAATTACTGACCATTTCCAAAAATTGCATATAATCTCTAAAATTATACAGTTATTTCATTGAGTAACCGATCCATCATTACATCGCACGCACGAAGCTGGGATATTTCCAGAAATTCATCCGGTTTGTGGCCCTGTCCAGACATTGACCCCGGTCCGCAGATAACGGAAGGCACTCCAATGCCGTCAAAAAAACCCGCCTCGGTTCCAAAATCGACTTTCCCAACAGCTTTACTCTGAGCGATTTTCCGCGCAAATTTAACCGTGCCGGAATTAAGGGGGGTGTCAATGCCCGGATAGGAAAACAGTTTCTGTATTGAAATGCAGGCACTGGGAAACCTGTTGCGGTAACGTGCCATGATATTGCAGGCCGATTTTTCGATGCGTTCAGCCAGCATGTCGGGATCATCGCCGGGAAGATGTCTGAACTCGTAGTCTATCCCGCATACGTCCGGAACTATATTGAGCGCGGTGCCACCTGATATCCGCCCGACATGTAGAGTTGTATGCGGAACCGCATAGAAATCGTCTTGGGCCCGGTTTGTCTTTATTTCATCCTGTATGTCTCTCAATGATGCAATCAATTCACATGCGAGATATATCGCGTTCAAATAATTTGGCGCAAGTGCCGAATGGCCGCTTTCACCTGTGCATGTGGCACTGTAGGCACGCTTGCCCTTATGTCCGACGGCAACCTGCATTTCAGTGGGTTCACCGATAATGCACTCCCGCGGAACACCAATTTTTTCTTTAATCTCATTGATCATTTTGGATATGCCAAGGCAACCTACTTCCTCATCATAGGAGATTGAAAAACTGAGTGGCTCCTTCAGTTTTTTTCCTTTGACGCGACTGGCCAAAGCCAGGGTCGAGGCGAGAAAGCCTTTCATGTCAGTCGTGCCTCTTCCATAGAGGCGGTCTCCCTCTCGAGTGAGACGAAATGGATCTCTTGTCCATGCCTGATCCGCGACAGGTACAACATCGGTGTGCGCTGAAAGAATGATTCCTTTCCCCAAAGGGCCTGTCTTGGCCAGCAAGCCAGCCTTGTGCCCGCTTTCGTCTGGCAGGACATAAACGCGGAAACCGCATTCTTCCAAGTGGTCTTTAACATATCGGATCAATTCAAGATTGCTTTCCGAACTTACGGTTGGAAAGGAAATCAGCCGTTCAAGAATGGCAAGAGTGTTCGCCGTCATGGTCAGTTCGCGTGTTCAGTGGCAACACTTGATTGTACATGAGTGTCAATAGTCACTGCAGGCAGCGTCCTCCGCCGCAAGCCAATTTACAAAATCGCGTATGGTTCCTTCATAATCGTCGGCCGCGAGTGGACCTGATTCCGCATGGAATGAATTGAGAGATACCTGCAGCAGTTCCAGTTTCTCGCGATCTTCGCGATTGACCTCTTCCCACAGTGAAATGCGTTGAGCGATAGCATCATCGTCAACATCGTCGCCGTATGTTGACATTGTCCATTTAACCTCTGTTTCACAGGGACTTACCGGCAATACTGAAAATGATATGAGAAGGCTTGCCGCCTGACTTGCAAGGTGTGTCGGAAAGCGCGCAAAAAGCGTCGAGCGTCCGCGCTCTTCGTCTGAAAGACCACGCGCACCGCCACTGCGCGATTCTTTTCCCTCTGGGTAGTTGGCGCAATAGCTTGTAAATCCATAACCGGAAAGATATTTATTCGATAGCCTTGTAGGTGTGTATGAAAGCGTTTGAGGATGGACAACCGAAAGATGGTAGCTGTCCATGAAATTCTCCACAAGACATTTCCAGTTTGTCTTCCAGATTTCTCTCGCCTTGTGAACGAAGCGAAATGTATCGCTTTCAAACGGTGCAGCCACCTTCTCAAGATTTTCGCACCCCTTTCCAAATTCGGGAGGATTTGCAACAAGCGATATGTAGATGAAGCCCTGCCATGTTTGCAGGGGAAATGTGTGAAGCCTGCATTTTTCCAGATCAAATCCGGCATTGTCCATTCTGGGTGCTCGAAACAGGCTTCCGTTCAATCCGTAAACCCATCCATGGTAGGAACAAGCAAATCTGTTTGCATTGCCATCACCTTCGGCAAGTGGCATTCCGCGATGGCGACAGATATTTGAATATGCGCAAATGTCGCCAGTTTCCACCCGAACCACAAGCAGAGGCTCATTTAAAATTTGAATTGTCAGGTAATCGCCGGGATTGGGTATTTCATCGATGCGGCCAACGCAATGCCAACCGTTTCGAAGTATTGTGGCGCATTCGCGTTTAAAGTACTCATGGCTCGTGTAGAATATGCCCGGAAGCCCCATTGGTCTGTCGGATGGCAAAGCGGCAAGTGTTTTCAACTCCTCGCGCATTTCCGGAATATTGTTCGCTCTGGGATTTGCCACATGACTATTCATCACCCGGAACTCCGTAACTGGGGGCCATTGCCGGATTGATGGCCCTGTTTGTAAAATCCTGCATCTGGGGCGCATAGGCATCCCAAAGTTCTCGAAGCCCTGCTACCGGACAATTGTCGCTCCAGTCAACCCTGAGGTCCACTATTGGCCATGGCAGGTCACCCGCAACAAGCAATGCCGAGGAATGAACTGGACCCGCCTCGCCGCCACCTTCATTAAGCCCCGATTCCAATGCGCAAAGCAGTCGTTCGGGAAGTTCGCAATTCGAATTTGATTCAAAGCTGGAGATCATGACAGAGGGAAGTTTCTCATTGGCAAGAAGGTTTCCGGCGGCAATGCAGCCGATACCAGTTGCAGTTGCATGCCGGCCGAGCGTGTTGCCACCAGAAAACAATGCGCAATTTCCATTGCGGTCAACCACTGCAACCTGTCTGTATTCAGGATGCTTTTCAACAGCCATCACGCTTTCAAGCGCGGTGTTGGCATCATGGCCTTTTTCTATAAGATCTAAAATGTCATTGCCAATAGATGGCCTGGTGACATTTTGCGTCGCGACAGCACCTTTGCCGGAACGCACCCATGGGCAGCGTGAACCAACGGCGATTGATGATGTGGTGATCGCCACTCCAATTTGGCCCGTACGGGGGCAGTGCCCTGTAATGGAAAAAGTCATTTTAATCCTCGTCTGGAATTACCGCGGTTGCATCGATTTCCACCAGCCATTCAGGTCGGGCCAGTGCCTGGACCACCAGTCCAGTGGAAACCGGGTAAACGCCTTTGATATATTCGCCCATGGTTCTGTAAACAGACTCGCGGTGGCGGATGTCTGTCATGTAGACAACAATCTTGACAAGATGGCGCATCTCGCCGCCAGCCTCGCCAACCAGTTGGAGGATGTTTTGCATGACCTTGTGAGTTTGCTGAACGGGATCCATGCTCTCTATATTTTTGGCATCATCGAGGTTCTGAGGACATTGTCCGCGAATCCATATTGTTCTGCCACCATGTGTAACAACTGCCTGGCAAAGGTCATTGTCAAGATTTTGCTCGGGATATGTGTCTTTGGTGTTGAATTTGCGAATTCTGACATGTGTCATGTGGTTCTCCATCACAGCATTGATTGCCACGGCTTTTTTTAATGCTTGTAGCATAATTTCACTTAAGGTGACTCATATAGACTTGATAGCTGGTTTTAACTTTTGCCACTTCGCAAATATCCATAGTGATATAATGCATGACCTTTCCAGTTTGGTAATCCACGAACACAACCAAAATCCGTGTTTCCCGAAAAAACGGCACGCATCGTCAATTTTCTCTTGGAGCAATAATTTGGATGCCATCTGGCACACTTTATCTTTACGCGTTCTCCAGGCATGACATCAGGTAACGGGCAAAATCATAGTTTGGGCGCTCCAGATGGGATAAATGCCCTGGCCTGGTCAGAGTGGAACACAGGCCCTTGTATACTTTTTCGGTGCATCCCCTGTCTTCAACATTAACTTCATCAAGCAAAATCTTAAGATCAATGAAATTCTGCTTGGTGTCAACATCGCTTTTGAAATCATTCGACATGCCGCCGCCATAACGTATATGCACCCGGTCCGGTCCCATGGGATGCAGAGAAAGGTACCAGAAATACCCCGGAGTAAGTGTAATAAGCAGACTTGGATATATTGCCAGCAAAAACGTTGTTCGCCGCTCGTCTCCCTTCATTCTGGCGTTGTCGGGATGCGCCATCGCTATGCGAAGAGTGTCATCCTTTAGGATTGTATGGTAATTGAACGATTCAAGACCGGGTGGGCATACCATTTCATCAAGTTTTGAAAGACCGCCGACCGTCTTTGCATGGCATACCGGAAGGTGATAGCTTTCCATGAAATTCTCGGCCAGAACCTTCCAGTTTGTATTCCATACATGCTCCTCGTAGAATGACTGGGTGTAGTCAGCCATTCTATAGTTTTCGATAAGCGATTCGACTTCCGATAGGCGCTTTGAAACGGGCTCGGCCTCGGGATTAAGTGTGATCATAATCCATCCGAGCCATTCTTCGCACGCGATTGCGGGAAGACGGTAGTTTTTTCTGCAAAAACCATTGTTGAGACTCATTGCGGGAGCACCGCGCAATGTGCCGTCGAGATTGTAGGTCCAGCCGTGATATGGGCATGCGATTGTTCTGGAATTTCCTGTCCCCTGAAGCATGGTGGACATTCTGTGCAGGCAAACATTTGAATATGCGCGCAAATCGCCTCTCGCATCCCGTAAAACGACGATAGGTTGCCCCGCAAGCTCACAGGTTGCATAGTCTCCTGGAGCGCAAAGACTGTCGGCTCGGCCTACGCAATACCATTCTCGGCGAAATATGTGTTCCAGTTCGGCCCTCGTGAATTCATCGGTTGTGTATACTTCCGGAGGCATTGCGCGGGCCTTATTGAATGGAACACTCGCGTTGTTTCGCAGCGCCTCTATCGGATCGATTTCAATGTGGTCCTTGGCCATGTCTCATTCCCTGTTGATGTTATCCCGCTTTAAGCGAACCGCTTCGGTCAAATGACTGGGTGCGCGCATTTGAAGGAGAAGAAGGATAATATGCCATATACTTTCGCTGTATGGAAATATAGTCGGCAATATATTTTGCGTCTTCCCATACGCCCCAGATGAAACTGGACCCGCGTCGGGACAGCCATGGCAGTCCTAGAAAGTATAGCCCGGGCTCTTTTGATATTCCTCGATGGTGATGGGGATTGCCCATTTTATCAAATGCATCCAGTTTTAGCCAATGATAATCGCAACTGTATCCCGTGGCCCATAATATGGTTGATATTCCAGCTTTGGCCAGACTCAGGTTTTCAAGGGGGCGCAGCATGCATTCAGTATCGGCGCCAATAATGCGCATCTCGGGTTCTTCCGGTAAATCAAGCCCATTTTGGTTTGTGAAGGTGTCGGCTTCATCAAGAAATGCGAGCAAAGACGAGTCTCCGCATCGAATGTTATCCGCAATATCCGGTAAAAAGGTGATTGCGCCATCCCTGTAGCCCTTTACCATTCCGGCAAGCATCATTCCAGCTTGTTCAAACCTTCGGAAGTCGACCGTATGGCCACCGTCGTATCCGCTAACGGCTATTGTCACATGTTCGGTTCCGGGAGAAGGTGTCGGCGCATCCCATTTCCCGAGAACGCCCAGCCACCATACATTGTCGCGACCACGGTATCGTCGTGGCGGTCTGTCATGTGGACCTATGGATAAATAAACCTTGCGTCCGGAACCCAGAAGTTCATTTGCGATTTGAGACCCTGAGGAACCCGCGCCAACTACCAGAACGCCACCGTCAGGGAGCTGGGCGGGATTTCTGTAATCTGCGGAATGCATTTGAAACACATCCGCTTCCGGAGGCACTATTGATGGTATGATCGGTTTTTGAAATGCGCCTGTGGCGGCCACAACGGAGTCCGCTTCGAAAATGCCCGCAGTGGTTTCAACTGAAAATCCCCGCCGACCAATGTTTCTTTCCACCTTTGTGACTTCCACGCCGCACCTAATTGGCGAATTGATCATCTTTGCGTATTCAGCAAAATAGTCGGCCACTCTTTCCTTGTTTGCGAAAGAATCCGGATTGATATCGGAAAATTCCAAATTGGGAAAGCGGTCGTGCCATGCCGGTCCGTTGGCAACAAGCGAATCCCATCTGCCGTTCCTCCATTTTTCCGCAATGCCCGCACGTTCCAAAACAATGTGAGGTATCTTGCGGTCGCCAAGATGTTCGCTGATGGCAATCCCGGCCTGACCAGCGCCTATTACAAGCGTGTCAATCTTTTCCGCATGCAATTTTCTTTATCCGTCATGTTGTTGAAGGGTGGAAAAATCCTTGTCCAATAACAGTAGAGCAGTTTTTTTTGATGTGGCAAGCAGATAATGAAAACGTGAAATCCTTTGTTTCAAACAACTCCACCTTCATTTCCGCAGGCCATTCCAATCAGGATTTCAACAAGCCTCTCGCTTTGGATTTTTGATTGAAATATCCGTTCAAACCCGCCGAAATGAAAATGCGCGACCCGTAACGGGTCGCGCATGCTTCCTACATGCATATCAGGCAAGATCGAATCTGTCCGCATTCATCACTTTGGACCACGCCATCGCGAAATCGGCGGCAAATTTGGCTCCGTTGTCGCTTTGGCCATAGATCTCCGATAATGCGCGCAATTGGGAATTCGAGGCAAATACAAGGTCTGCTCGGGTTGCGGTCCATTTGAGATCGCCACTGGCGCGATCAAAACCTTCAAATTTTTCGATTCCCTCAGACGTTTTTTTCCATTCCGTGCCCATATCGAGAAGATTGACAAAGTAGTCATTGGTCAATTGGCCGGAACGTTCCGTAAGGACGCCGCAAGTTGAATCATTGTGATTTGCTCCCAGAACGCGCAACCCGCCTATTAGTACAGTCATTTCCGGGGCCGTGAGGTTCATTAGCTGCGCCCTGTCCAGCAACAGCTCTTCGGCACTTACCGAATAGGCCTGCTTCTGATAGTTTCTGAATCCATCGGCAACCGGCTCAAGAACCGCAAAGCTCTCAATATCAGTCTGTTCTTGCGTGGCGTCGCCACGCCCGGTTGTGATATTTACGGAAATGTCATGGCCTCCATCTCTTGCGGCTTTTTCCACGGCCGCAGAACCGCCAATCACAATCAGATCCGCCATTGATACCGGTTTTCCGAATTGATCTCTCACCTTCTCGAGAGCGGCGGCAACCCTGGCAAGCTGTTCTGGCTGGTTTATATCCCAGTCTTTTTGCGGAGCCAAAAGCAATCTTGCTCCATTGGCGCCGCCTCTGAAATCAGAACCGCGGAAGGTGGATGCCGATGCCCAGGCTGTCTGAACAAGCTCACTTGTGGTCAAGCCGAAATTGAGAATCCTCGATTTGAGATCTTCCACATCGCTCTCGGAAAGGACAGGTCCTGCCGGTATGGGATCCTGCCAGATCAGATCCTCGTCAGGCACTTCACTTCCCAGGTAGCGCGACTTTGGCCCCATGTCTCGATGCGTAAGTTTGAACCAGGCCCTTGCAAAGGTCTCGGCAAACTCATCGGGGTTTTCGTGGAAATACCGAGATATTGGCTCATAAACGGGATCCATTCTCATTGCCATGTCTGCGGTGGTCATGAATATGGGAACGCGCTTGCCGGCATCCTCGGCATCTGGCGCCATATCCTCTTCTTCCAGAAACTTTGGAGTCCAGATATGGGCTCCGGCAGGGGTTTTGGCAAGTTCCCAGTCGTATTTGAAGAGCACGTCAAAATATCCATTGTCCCATTCGGTGGGGTTGGATGTCCATGCTCCATCCAGACCTGAAGTGATGGTGTCTCCGCCTTTGCCGCTTTTATAGCTTGACAGCCAACCCAATCCCATTGCCTCGATGGGCGCGCCCTCTGGTTCTGGGCCAACATGATCCGGGTTGCCAGCTCCATGCATCTTGCCAAATGTGTGGCCGCCAGCCGTCAATGCGACGGTTTCCCGGTCGTTCATGCCCATTCGAGCAAATGTTTCACGAATATCGCGTCCTGAAGCCACCGGATCGGGATTGCCATTTGGTCCTTCCGGATTGACATAAATAAGACCCATCTGAACGGCCGCAAGCGGATTTTCCAGTTCACGATCTCCTGAATAGCGATTGTCACCAAGCCATTCATCCTCCGCGCCCCAATAGATATCTTCCTCCGGCTCCCAAACGTCGGGCCGACCTCCACCGAATCCAAATGTTCTTCCGCCCATGGATTCTATCGCGCAATTGCCGGCGAGAATGAGCAGGTCCGCCCAGGAGAGGCTGTTGCCGTATTTCCGCTTGATTGGCCAAAGCAGGCGACGAGCCTTGTCAAGGTTCCCGTTGTCCGGCCAGGAATTAAGAGGCGCAAATCTTTGATTGCCAGTGCCGCCGCCACCTCGCCCATCTCCGATTCTGTAGGTGCCGGCCGCATGCCATGACATGCGAATAAACAAGCCGCCATAATGGCCATAATCCGCCGGCCACCAGTCCTGACTGTCGGTCATCAGATCATATAGATCCTGTTTCAGCGATTTAAGATCAAGTTTTTTGAATGCGTCGCGATAGTCGAAGCCTTCATCCATGGGATCAGATTTGTCCGAATGCTGATGCAGAATGCGCAGATTAAGCTGATTTGGCCACCAGTCGCGATTCGAGCGTGTGTTTTGGCTTGTGCTGCCGCCTGCAAAGGGGCAGACACTGAGATTGTTTCCGTCCATATAATATCTCCAGATCCATATTTGCCGGTTGTTTCGATGTTTTGCCATCCGGGTGATTCAGGATTGCTTGACGCATATTAGCAGACGGCAGCGACTTGAAAAACACCAATAAACCTTAAGC
>JAPOTF010000160.1 GCA_026709325.1 Roseovarius sp. | reverse complement strand
ATGCCATGATCCGATAAAACAGGCAAAGCCTGGCGAAAATATGTCAAGTCAAGTGTGGCACCGGCAACATCAACCCGGGCATTCCTTTACCTCCTGTAATTAAAGAGAGAGGAGCATTTTTTAAACCATGCTATTCACGGGCCAAGGTCATGGTGTTTTTGTCTTTGCGATGTTTGCGGCAGATGCAGGCGGGATAACGATGTTGAAGCGATGCTTGCGTCCTCTTGTTTGAGCTTTTGAGCGCTCTATCTGCCATGCGCATCGCGCACACGGCTTGCAACAGTTCTTTGACGCAAGCTTCCGACAGATATGGCAATGCCCGCCTTATTTCTCGAAGATTGCTCTTGTATTTTTTCTGATTCAATGGAATTGGCGCATATATGAACAATACCGATTTAAATGGAATTGCCCTGATAACCGGCGCATCCAGAGGTCTGGGCGCCGCTCTCGCAATTACTCTGGCAAAAACCCACCATATTGTCGCGGTGGCCAGGACGACTGGAGGTCTTGAGGAAATTGACGACGCGATCAATTCAAAGGGCGGCCGGGCCACACTCGCCCCAATGGATATCGGAAATGCCGATGCCGTGGCGCATCTGTGCCGATCCATCAGTGACCGATGGGGCAAGGTTGATATTTGGCTGCACACGGCGATTCACGCTTCTCCGCTTACACCCGCGAATCATCTCGATATCGGGGATTGGCAAAAGTCCGTGGATATCAACGCCACCGCCACTGCGCGACTAATAACATTTATAGCTCCGCTTTTGGGAGAAGCCGGGACTGCCTTGTTTTTTGATGACACCGTATCCGGCGGCAAATTTTATTCCGCCTACGGTGCAACAAAAGCCGCTCAAATCGCCCTGGCCAAAAGCTGGCGGGCTGAAACCGCAAAAATCGGCCCAAAAGTCCATATACATAATCCAAAGCCAATGCCAACCGCCACTCGCGCCCGATTCCACCCGGGAGAGGATCGCGACTCACTTGAATCCACCGAGGCGGAAGCAATTCGAGCGCTTTCAAAATATGATCTGCTTCCACGACATTGATGGTTCCCGCCAATGCGGGTTTTTAGATGAAACCTGTTTGGGCCGAACTGTCTTTTGGAAACGATAAATCGCCATCGTGTTAAACAAGTCCACGCCATTAACCTCAATTAAATCGCTTCGCAATTCAGGCAGACGATCTTAACGATGGCAGTTATTCTCAACATCATCGACATGGGCGTCGAATGCGCTTAAAATTTGGGCATTGTAAAATATGACACCAGTGCTAAACGATGCATTGATCCGCAATTGGAAGCGGAAACATTCCAATTGGTAAAATATCCGCACAGATATGGCCTTTTTGATGACTATCCAATATCAATGCTCTTGCCCATGACTCGCTCCCCCGGTACGAAAGCCAATATCACTTCAAAGGCTTCAATATGCGCATTCTGATTACAAATGACGATGGCATCAATGCTCGCGGACTTGATGTCCTCCATGACATCGCATCTGAACTTGCAGGAAAAAGCGGTGAAGTCTGGACTGTTGCCCCCGCATTTGAGCAATCGGGAGTTGGGCACTGCATTTCGCTTATGTCCCCGGTGATGGTTTCAGACTTTGGCGATCGGCGTTTCGCGGCACACGGCTCTCCAACCGACTGTGTTATCGCCGCGTTGCATCATGTAATGAGAGAATGCCCGCCCGACCTCGTGATATCGGGAGTTAACCGCGGGAACAACTCTGCCGAAAACGCAATGTATTCCGGAACGCTTGGAGCCGCCATGGAAGCCGCATTGCAGGGAGTGAAGTCAATTGCGTTAAGTCAGTATTTTGGTCCAGCCAATCGTCATCTCGCAGATCCGTTCGAGGCCTCGCGCCGGCATGGCCTTGCCACAGTAAAAAAAATTCTTGAAAAAGGCGTTTGGACCAATGAGGAATACGGCGTTTTCTACAATGTCAATTTTCCTCCAGTTCCCTCGAGCGAAGTCAAAGGCCTAAAAGCCGCCCGCCAGGGTAGAAGGCGGCACATTAAAATGCGAGTGGAACCCGCCATGTCTCCTACCGGTCGTCGTTTTCTTTGGGTCGCGGGGGGCTTGCAGGAGCAGGAGGCTTCCGAATTCTCCGACGCCTACTGGAACGGCAAAGGACACATCTCGGTAACGCCCATGAGGGCCGACCTCACGGCCCATGATGCATTGGAAGCTCTCAAAGCAATCGAATGAGCAATTCCACGACCAATATATCTGAACGCAAAATGCGGTTCATTTATACACTTAGATCAAATGGCGTCACATGCCCGCGAGTACTTTCCACTATGGAGACCATTGATCGAGGAGAGTTCGTACACGGGCATTTCGCCAGTCGCGCCTATGAGGACACGCCTCTTCCAATCGCCTGTGGACAGACTATTTCGCAACCTTCAATAGTCGGTCTCATGACACAGGCTCTGAATGTAGGGGAACGCGACACTGTTCTGGAAGTCGGTACCGGAAGCGGTTATCAGACGGCCATTCTCAGCAGACTCGCGAGAAGAGTGTATTCCGTTGACAGGCACAGACAGCTTGTTACTCAATCGGAGAAAATATTCCGCAAACTTGATCTGACAAACATCATCGCCTTTACCGCAGACGGAACGCGGGGACTGTTTGAACAAGCCCCGTTTGATCGCATCATGATTACCGCAGCGGCAGAAGACACACCTGGGCCTTTACTTGAGCAGCTAAAAGTGGGAGGTGTCATGGTACTGCCCGTTGGTCCGGCTGACGGTGTGCAAAGCCTGATTCAAGTGTCCCGTCATGAATCGGGTTTCAACTATGAAGAACTGCTGAAAGTGCGTTTTGTGCCTCTGATGGAGGGCTTGGGGGAAGATTCATGATGAATGTGCATTTCAACCGCCAGAGGGACATGAAAATCCAAGACGGCAATTCGATTAAATGCGAGTGGATTGGCAAACCGGCATTGCTTTCGGGAATTGCGGCAATAACCATCTGCTTGTCGGGATGCGAGCGACCGCATGACCTTGACGGCGACATTCCGGGCACGCGGGAAACGGAAACTCTCCGGCCCGAACCAGACAATCGCGGCATTATATCCTACCCCAACTACCAGGTGGCTCTGGCGCAAAGTGGCGATACCCTGGCTTCTCTTGCAAATCGCATAGGTGTGGATGCGGAGAAACTGGCGAGATATAACGGCATGCGCCTCGAAGACGGCTTGCGCGCGGGAGAAATTGTCGTTCTGCACATACGCGTTCCGGAAATGAATGACGGCCGGATTGGGGATGCCGGAATTGACATTGCCGAGATAGCGGGAAAGGCAATTGACGAAGCCACGGCACCTGTAATCCAAACCACTGAACTCGAACCCGCAGATGCGGATATGGAGCCTGTACGCCATAAGGTGAAACGGGGTGAAACGGCTTTTATGATCGCGCGGCTTTACAATGTCTCAATTCGAAGACTGGCGGAGTGGAATTCGCTCGGGCCAAAATTCTCCATACGAGAAGGACAGTACCTTCTCATACCGGTTGCAATTCCAGGTCAGAACGCGAAAGCATCGGAAGAAGCGGTTCCACCAGGTGATGGAACTGGCGTTCAGGCTCCTCCCAGCGCGTCAAAACCTCTTCCCGATGAAGAAACAATGCCGAAATCAACTGAAGTCGAAAGCACCGCCGCGCCAAATCTCGGCGCAAACGTCAAATCAACGCAGGTCTCCTCCGCTCGCATGTCCATGCCGGTCAAAGGTGACATCATCAGAGAATACAGCAAGGGAGTCAATGATGGAATTGACATTTCAGCCGCGCCCGGTTCGCCGGTCCAGGCTGCCGACTCGGGCTCGGTGGCGGCCATTACGCAAGATTCCGACGGCAATCCAATAATTGTAATTTCCCATGGCAGGAATCTTCTAACCGTTTATTCCAATTTGGGAAACGTGTTTGTGAAGAAAGGCGATTCGGTCGCAAGGGGAGAGAAAATCGCCGATATTCCCGCCAAAGGCCGCACCGCCATCCATTTTCAGGTTAGGCGGGGAATGGACAGTCTGGATCCCTCAACCTTTTTGAACTAGCGCTCCAGCCGCATGGGCAGGACGTTACACTGAAACACCTCGTCTCCCGGCAAGATCAATGAAGTACTGCCAGGCAACGCGCCCGGATCTCGCTCCCCGCGTGGCCTGCCACTCTATGGCCTCGGTCCTAAGCGTTTCGGTATCGATATCTATTCCATATTCCTGGCAGTAGCCTTTTACGATTTTTAGATATTCATCTTGGCTGCAGGGGTGAAATCCAAGCCACAGGCCAAAACGGTCACTCAAGGACACCTTCTCCTCCACCGCTTCCGAAGGTGAAATCGCCGTGGATCGCTCGTTTTCTATCATGTCTCGAGGCATCAGGTGTCGCCGGTTGGATGTCGCATAGAAAACAACATTGTCGGGCCGTCCCTCAATACCCCCGTCCAACACCGCCTTCAGAGATTTATAATGATGGTCGTCATGGGAAAAGCTCAGGTCATCGCAAAAAAGCACGAATCTCGCATCGGCGCCACGGAGGATTTTCAGCAGTCTTCCGACACTGCCGAGATCCTCGCGATTCATTTCCACTATTTTAAGGTCTTCGCCTTCAGCGCGCACCGCGGCGTGCACGGCTTTCACAAGGCTTGATTTGCCCATGCCCCGCGCGCCCCAAAGCAAGGCGTTGTTTGCCGGCCACCCCTTGGCAAACTGCCTTGTGTTTCCGATTAACGTGTCACGCGCCCGATCAATTCCAACCAGCAGGGACATGTCCACGCGATTGACCTTGTCCACCGGCTCAAGCCGGTCCGGCTCCACATGCCATGCAAATGCTTCCGAAGAGTTGAAATCGGGAGCGGAAACCGGCGCGGGACTCAACCGTTCAATAGCTTTGGCGATCCTTTCGAGCTTGCCCATCAGGATTTGCTCTCAGTGGCCTTATTTTCATCAAACTCGGCAATGACCGGATCATCTTCAATGTCCGGTTCCTCATCGTCATCAAACCAGACGCCCTCCGCGCGCAACCTTGCCTCTCGAGCCTTTTCCACCCGAGCGACGAGTAATATGGATATTTCATAAAGCCCGTAGACAACCGAAAACAAAATCACCTGCGTTATCACATCGGGAGGAGTTACAAGCGCCGCAAGAACCAGAATGCCCACCATGGCATATTTCCGCACAGCCCCCAGCCCTTTTGAACTCACCAGCCCGGCTTTACCCATCAAGGTCAGAAGTACAGGCAGCTGAAAACACAAGCCAAAGGCAATGATGAATTTCAATGTGATATCAAGCGACTCGTTTACCTTGCCAAAAAAGGTGATTCTAACACCTTCAACCGTCTCGGGAACAATGACCGCATCCGGTGGCATATCCTCAACGGAGCCGGCCATCAGATTGGCGAATATGGAACTTACATCGGCGAAACCAAGAAAAAATCTCATTGCAAGCGGCGTTACCACAAAATGCGCAAAAGCCGCGCCAAGCAAAAACATTACGGGCGAGGCTATTATAAATGGCAGAAAAGCCGATTTTTCCGATTTGTACAAACCTGGAGCGACAAATCGCCACATCTGGTGCGCAATAACCGGAAATGCGAGCGCAAAGCCGAAAACCATTGAGATTCTAAAAAGCGTGAACAAATATTCCTGCGGGCTTGTATATTGCAGTGTTGGCGATGGATCTCCAAGTTCTCGCAATTGCTCTTCAATTGGGAAAAGCAAAAACTGAAGTATTGGCTCGGCAACGGCAAATGCCGCAACTATGCCTATGACAAACGCCATGGCCGAGCGAATTAGCCTTGTTCTAAGTTCAGCGAGGTGCTCGATAAGCGGAGCCGAACTTTGCTCGATCTCGCCGCCCCCGCTCATGTCTTGTCCCTGATTGTGGAATCGTCATCGGTTTCAGCGATTTCCCGCTTGTTTTCATTGGCATTCGCCTTTGATGCCTGCTCCAGTTCTGCCGCTTCATCGGATTTCTTTTCGCGGTTTTTAATCAGCTGTTCAGTTTCTTCACGTATTTTTTTGTATTTTTCCTGCCGTTCGGGATCAAGCTCCAGATGTGTGGACGCAGGTCCGGCCATTGTTTTCGCGGTGAAGCTTTCGGCTGATTTGCGCACCTCGCTCATGGCGCTTCCAACGGGGTCGGTGGCTTTTTTTAGCGTTTTGGCAACGTCGTTAACACCTGAACCATCAGCGGCGTCATTCATTGCCCTGCTGAATTCACGTGCCATGCGCTTGGCCTTGCCTACAAAATTGCCTACCGTGCGAAACATGCCCGGCAGATCTTTCGGCCCCACGACAATCAGGGCCACGATGGCAATGACCATCAGCTCGGCCCAGCCCAGATCAAGCATTTTAATATCAGGCTTTGTCTGTTTCGCTCTTTGGAGTCACGTCTTTTGCCGTTTCCGCAATATCGTCAGACGTTTCCTCAATTTCCCTGGTGCCTTCGGCAACGCCCTTTTTGAAGCTGGTGATCCCCTTCCCCACTTCGCCCATCAGAGAAGATATTTTTCCCCGCCCAAAAAGCACTAGCACAACAATCGCGATCAACAATATGCCTGGAAGACCAATATTGTTAAGCATTTCAAAGCTCCCTTCTTTTGGGTGAATGTTGACGCACCCAATGTAAATAATGGCCCTTATGTAAGTGTTTCAAGTGGTGGTTGGAAGAAAAAAGCGTCTTTATTGGCTTATTTTTATTATTTCCATTGGGAATTACGGATTTTGCGATCAAGTGGGCCAAAAAGGAAAATTTGACGAGCGAAATTCCAGAAAGACCGCGTTCTCGCCATAATTCGCTTCAAACTGCTAAAACATGGCAAATATTCTATTTTTCTCAAAGCTCAATTGCTCTCTGGAACATTTGGAATTTTGGCATTATCTGGTACTCGCGAAATGCAATGCCGCAATTGAACTGTGAAACATGTCCGCCGTTCGGCATTGCGCAGGCGGACTCAAATGAAAGGCGTCGAAATGGATTTGGGCATATCGGGAAAACGCGCTCTTGTCTGCGCATCATCAAAGGGTCTTGGTCTCGGTTGCGCCAGGGCTCTGGCGGAAGCGGGGGTAAACCTGGTAATGAACGCCCGAAATTCCGAAGCTCTTGAAGCCTCCGCGGACAGGATAAGACGTGATTACGGAGTGCAGGTTTCGACAGTTGCAGCCGACGTGGCCACGCAAGATGGACAGTCCGAGGTGCTTGCCGCCATAGTGGCGGCGGACATTCTTGTGAACAACGCGGGCGGACCGCCTCCCGGCATGTGGACCGACTGGACCCGAGACGATTTCATCAAGGCACTTGATGCAAACATGCTGACACCGATTGCGTTCATGAAAGCGCTCCTCCCGGGCATGATGGAGCGCGGATGGGGTCGTGTGGTAAACATCACCTCGCAAAGCGTAAAGTCGCCGATACCCATACTTGGATTGTCAAATTCGGCACGTGCCGGCCTAACGGGATATGTTGCCGGAACCTCGCGCCAGGTGGCCTCCAGGGGAGTGACCATCAACAATCTTCAGCCCGGCATTCACGCGACGGATCGCGCGATTTCTCTTGACACCGGCGTTTCCGAAGACAAGGGGATCAGCATGGAGGAGGCGAAATCGCTGCGCTGCTCCACAATACCCGCAGGCCGTTACGGAACAATCGAAGAATTTGGAGCGGCATGCGCATTCCTGTGCAGTCAGCATGCGGGATATATAGTTGGGCAGAATATCCTGCTTGATGGCGGTTCGGTAAACTCCACCATGTAAATCTCCAATCGCGCCGGAAACCGCCATGGCTTTTATGTCGGCATACCACGCCGTTGCCATGTTGAACTTCCGGATTTCTTTTGCTCCCCGTGTTGATGTTAAACCCGATGCAGAAATTTAATCGCAATCGTCCAGTGCCGCCGCCCGAAATCGCGCGACGCCGGACGTTTGCAATCATATCCCACCCGGATGCCGGTAAAACCACGTTAACGGAAAAATTCCTTTTATACGGTGGAGCGATACAAATGGCCGGTCAGGTTCGCGCCAAGGGCGAAGCACGTCGCACCCGCTCCGATTTCATGCAGATGGAGAAAGATCGCGGCATTTCAGTGTCCTCGTCGGCAATGTCATTCGATTTCAATGAATTTCGATTCAATCTTGTTGACACCCCAGGACACTCCGATTTTTCAGAGGACACCTATCGCACGCTCACCGCCGTGGATTCGGCAATAATGGTTATTGACGGCGCCAAAGGCGTGGAAAGTCAAACACGCAAGCTGTTTGAAGTATGCAGGCTTCGCGATCTGCCGATACTGACATTCTGCAACAAGATGGACCGTGAAAGCCGCGACACTTTTGACATTATTGATGAAATTCAGCAATTGCTGGCACTTGACGTAACTCCGGCAAGCTGGCCCATAGGGAAAGGTGAAGATTTTATCGGCTGCTATGACCTATTGAACAACCAACTGGAATTGATGGATCGGGCCGAACGGAACAAAGTTGCGGAATCCGTTAAAATCAGCGGGCTGGATGATCCCGCCCTCGCCGCGCATGTTCCCGAAAGGCTAATTGAATGCACGCGCGAAGAAATTGAAATGGCGCGAGAACTTCTTCCGGAACTCAACCTCCAGGCAATTCAGGAGGGAAATCTCAGCCCCATCTGGTTCGGGTCGGCAATAAACTCGTTTGGCGTAAGGGAGTTGATGGATGGAATTTGCCAATACTGTCCAATGCCGCAACCGCAGCCAGCGAGCCCGCGTCGGATTTCTCCAGAAGAATCTTCCGTTACCGGCTTCGTTTTCAAAGTCCAGGCGAATATGGATCCGCGCCATCGAGATCGGGTGGCCTTTGTGCGCATGGCTTCGGGTCATCTCAAACGCGGCATGAAGTTAAGTCACGTCAGGGCGCGCAAACTCGTAACGGTTTCCAATCCAGTGCTGTTTCTTGCCGCCGACCGGGAGCTTGCAGAGGAGGCATGGGCCGGAGACATAATAGGAATTCCCAATCATGGGCAGCTCCGCATTGGCGACACCTTGACCGAGGGAGAAAATCTGCGCGTGACGGGCATCCCGTCCTTTGCGCCAGAACTGCTTCAAATCTGCCGGGCGGACGATCCCATGAAGGCAAAGCATCTTGACAAGGCGCTTATGCAATTTGCCGAAGAGGGTGCGGCCAAGATATTCAAACCCGTCATGGGGTCGGGTTTCATAGTGGGTGTTGTGGGAAATTTGCAGTTTGATGTTCTTGGAGACAGAATCAAGCGCGAATACGGTTTACCCGTTCGTTTTGAACCGACAATGTTTACCTCCGCAAGATGGGTACACGGCCACAAGGATGACGTGAGCGGTTTCATCGACCTCAACAAGCAGCATATTGCGCATGACCATGACGGAGATGTCATATATCTAACCCGCCTTCAATGGGATATCGACAGAGTCGAGCGGGATCATCCGAAGATTGCCCTTTCCGAGACCAAGGAAATGATGAGCGGTTGACATTCGTTAAAAGCGGATAGCCGCATTAAATGGAAACCGGCGCGCGCCATCCCGACCCTCCGCACCGAGGCCTTGTGGACGGCAATGAAGATCGGGAACCTCTCGACGTCCAGGTTCGCGTGACGCTTCCTTTCCTTGATCTTCCTTCCAACATTATGTTGCGGCGATGCGCGGGAACATTTGAAATTTGCGGCTAATAACGGGATGTCGATTCCCGAATTAATGGTGCCGGTGATCTAATTGAGACCACGTGGCAAGATTGCTTTCATCAACCTTGCCCTGAGCAACACATCGAAAGGCCGTTCGCTTGTTTCCATCGTTGAACACGTGCCCGGTGGATATAACCACTGGCAGGTTGCACCCATGTCAAATGCATCTTTAATCAATCCACAGGCCAGACGGAGTTCAACACGAGACAAGGCACCCGACAACGATTTGTCTCCAGCCAACCCTTGCAGTTCAACAGGATTCAGCGCCTGATCGTGAATGTGAATGACATCATCTTCGGAAATCAGATACATGTACTATTTGTCTTTGAGACAGTCCAGGACAGGTTGGACTTTCCCGGCTGAGGCCTGCAACACCGCATCCAGGTGAGCGTGACTCACTCGTTGACGTTCGTTCCCGTCAACCGCGTCGGCAGGTACAAGATACCCAATACACTCATTGTTCTTGAGAATGGCCACAGGCTTGCCACCGGCTTTGTCAAACACCTTGGCAGGTTCACGAAGTTCGGCAATGCCAACAGTATGATTGGTTGGCAGGCGTTTCATTACAGTAATCATATGCCATATGTATAATTCATCACGGTATATCTCACATGCTGAAATTATTCAAAAGGACATCATGATGATAATATTCAATTCAAAATTGAGATAACTGAAACAATATGTTCTCAAACTCTCATTTTCACATGAGTGAACATTGGAGGTTGCCTGAGTTGGGCGAAGAGGACGTGGGCAATATATATGGTACGATGAGGCAGTGATCAGCGATAATTGGAAATTTACGAGTAAGTAAAAAGATAACCGTCATGAAGATTAGGGCCCGTTGACAACTGTTTCGCGGCGATCACCGCGGCAGCGATATGAATCGCGGCGGCATAGCGCACGTCCGTCTTGTCATATCGTGTCGCGATCGCCCGGAACTCCCCGGTTTTCGCAAGGAAATTCTCAACCTGATGCCGCCATTTATACATCTCCCCGTTGCGGTCCCGAGGCACCTTGCGGTTCCGCTTCGATGGAATCACCGCCATGGCACATCCTGGCGCCACGCCTCTCCACCTCATCGACAAGCCAGTCGGCGTCAAACGCCCTGTCCCCAATATAGAGCCCCGAACTCGAGACCTTCAAGCAGATCCGGCATGCCGGCGAGGTCGCGGGCCTGCCCCGGAAGAGGGACAAACCGCACAAGATAGCCGAGCGCGTCCGTGACCGCCACTGTCCTGCTCGTCAAACCCCCGCCGGAGCGGCCAATGCCCTGTTTCGAGGTCCCCCTCGACCGTTTTTTCGGGCGCCCGGACACCGGGCGGCGATGACGCCTGTCCGGAATCCGGCGAACCGGCACGAAAAGGGCCTGAATCGCCTGAAATCAGAGGAGCCGCGGGAAAAATCGCGAAAACCGGCCTTAGGCTCTTGAATTTGCCTTTCCATTACCTCATTCGGCATGGCAAATGCCATGTTTTCCGCC
>JAPOTF010000126.1 GCA_026709325.1 Roseovarius sp. | reverse complement strand
GCGCTCATAACGCTTTGGTTGGGGGTTCGAGTCCCTCCGGGCCTACCATTGTGACATTAATTCCGGAATATCCTCCTGGTCCGGCATCACACCGCGTTTATTTAAAAAGACTGCCACTTTCCGATAGTCATCTCACTATTTGAATCTCGGCCTTTAATCCGCCCAGTCGCTCGCTTTTGCCCAGTATCAGATTTCCGCCATGCGCCCTTGCAATGTCATGGGCAATTGCCAGTCCAAGACCAACACCCGGTCCCAGATTTTGATTGCGGGCGTCGTCAAGTCGAGTGAATGGCTTCATTGCCTCATCCCGAAAAGATTCTTCAATTCCGGAACCGTCATCCTCTATGACAATCCGCAGATATTTCTCTGTAACGATCACGGACACCATCGCTCTCGTACCATATCGAACGGCATTTCCAACAAGGTTCTCGACCGCTCGGCGAATGCCGCTTGGGCGCAATGCCACCATGCCCTCACCTACCGATTCAAGCATGCTCACATTTAAACTGGAACGCCTAAAGTCTTCGGTAATTCCGGCGACGAGATCGTGTGGATCAACGAGTTTCGTTTCATCCTCCTTTGCATCTTTTGCAAAATCAAGAAATTCACCAATAAGCTGTTCAATTTCCGCAATGTCCTGCTCCATATGTCGACGTTCGTCTTTTTCCAGCATTGCCAGGGCGAGTTTAAGACGTGTAAGTGGCGTTCGCAGGTCATGGCTGACTCCGGAAAGCATAAGCGTGCGCTGTTCTATATGATGTTCAATGCGGGTACGCATATCAACAAACGCCTTTCCCGCCGCGCGAACCTCCACCGCTCCCGCCGGGCGATATTCCAAATGCTGGCCTCGGCCAAACGCTTCCGCAGCCCGTGCCAGCAAGGCTATGGGACGCAATTGGTTCCGCATATAGAGAAAGGCGATTAGGGTCATTACCACGGCAAAAAAAATCATGTTAACAAGAAGCTGGTGCGGATTTGATGCCGAAACGCGATGCCTGTCAAAACTTATTTTCACGGCACGGTCACCATTTTCCGCGTTTAAAAAATAGAGATGTACAATTTTATTTTCGGGCAGCATTACCGCAAGCAAATCTTTTGGAAACGATTTTCTAAATCCATCCGTTACAACTTTTCCGGTAAAATCATACCAAACCCGATAATCCTCGTCCGGAACGGCCGACATGGGCACATCTTCAACGGCAATGTTCAGTATGCTCAACTGCTCAATTGGCTTTTGCTCGCCGTTTGCGTGAAATTCCAACACAAGCATGACTTCCCTGCTTGCCGTATTCGTCATTTGACGCGTCACGCCCTCAAAGTGCCTCTGAATGAAAACAACGGAAACGACGAGAATCACGGTGATGACCGGAAGAAGCAATATCAGCATGGCGCGTCCGTAAAGACGCTTGGGCAAATATGGTTTTAGCCGCATGTTGATCATGATATGAAACTAGCAAAGCAGGGAACAAAACAAAAGAGCCATGGTACAAGAGGAATTTAATCCGCCACAGGGTGTGGCTCAGACTGTTGGGCATGAATTAAAGCGAATTCTTGCTCCAAATCCCTCGCCCATGACATTCAAGGGCACCAATACATATATCCTTGGAAAATCAAATCTTGCGATAATCGACCCCGGCCCCGACAGTGACAGCCATCTTGCTTCAATCGAGGCGGCGCTTGAACGCGGTCAGCGCCTTACCCATGTTTTTGTCACGCATTCTCACGTCGATCATTCACCGCTGGCATTGCGACTTGCGGCAAGGCATAATGCGTCAATATATGCCTACGGTCCATCAGGCAGCGGCCGAAGTCAGGTTATGAAAACTCTTGCGGAAGCCGGCCTGAAAGATTCCGGAGAGGGTATCGATCACGGGTTTTCACCGGATATGGCACTTTCCGATGGACAGGTGGTGGAAACCGCGGAATGGAAGATTGCCGCATATTGGACCCCGGGACACCTGGGCAATCACATGTGTTTCAAGGCGGGAGAAACGGTGTTTTCAGGAGATCTTGCAATGGGTTGGGCAAGCTCACTGATTTCACCTCCAGATGGCGACCTTACGGATTTCATGGCTTCATGCGAAAAGCTCCGCGCCCTTGACGCCAAAACATTGCACGCGGGTCATGGAGCGCCGATCATGGATCCAAAGGCGAGACTGGAATGGCTTTTATCGCATCGCAAAGGACGCGAGGCCGAAGTTCTTTCGGCCCTGAAAAAGGGTGCCTCAACCGTTGGCAAACTTGCCGCTGAAATATACGTTGACACTCCCCCCGCGCTTATGGGTGCCGCATCCAGAAATGTGCTGGCACATCTGGTTGATTTGACGGAAAGAAGCATTGTCAGCCCCGTGGGGGCTCTCCATCATGATGGCCTGTTTTCGTTAAATGCCAAAGCAGGCTGACAAGGCAATGGGGAAATCCCGGTGGCTATCAGACCTCTTGTCACCGTTTGACGCAAGTCTCAACGAACCGAATCTTTTGAGCTAAAGTTTGTTTTTCTCTTGCCTGCATTCGACATGGGAAATGCCGTGTTTATCGTCATGCTGTCCGGTAATTTTGCAAGTGGCGCGCGCGTCAGGAATTATCGATTTGCGCAATGACCTTCACCATGCCCGAAGGCCTATAGCCAGCTTCCACCATGGAATTTACAATCATATCCCGCATAGTTTGATATTTCAAATTCCTGCAATACTTGTTTGCGAAAGAAGACAGCATGTCCGTTCCCCGAAAGGCGCGCCTCCAATCGTCCGACTGCAAAGCCTTCCCAAATCCGTCCCGTTTCTCAGAGGCTAGATGTCCAAGAATTTCCTGAGAAAGTTCAGATATCACAAGGGACTTAATCTTATCGGACGACAATTTTACCTTGGACCATACCTTAATAACCGGATCATCATTAGATTTCCAAGCCACTCGTGGGCATTCACTGTAATATTCCGCTTCATTTTTGTTTGTTGAAGTGCGCCTCGATCAGCTCGAACCCGGCTTTTATATCGGCTATATCGGCTTTCAATCCAGAGACTTCGGCTTTCAGTCCAGAGATTTCAGCTTTCAATCCAGAGACTTCGGCTTTCAATCCAGAGACTTCGACTTTCAATCCGTAGACTTCGGCTCTCGTTTCGTAGACTTGAACGTTCAGCCAGGCAAGCGCGGCGATAACGGCCGCGGCCCCGAATGCGCCGATGCCCTTTAACCAGCGAACATTATTTTCAATCTCCGCAAGGCGCACTCGCGAATCCCGTACGTTTGCAGCTTGCACTGTGTCGCTCATATCTATTTTCCCGCATAAGAACGGTAGTAAAACCACTACCGAATATATATATCTTTGTGATATATGCAAAGTCCAAAATCGACAATCTCAAACTAACCTGCCATGTCCTATTCTTTTCCCAGCCTTTGCGGTACTGGCCTTGAACAGTGCAGGCTCGCAAGACGCTCCCGGTCTTTCTCGACCTGCATGCGGCCGAGCTCAAAATCGCTCGAAAGCGCCAACTGGCGTTAAAGGGTGTTTTGGAAACGTCATGATCTCATTGCGGGAAAATCCCGGTGGTTGCCAAACCTCCTATGATTTCCGGAACATCCCGCTGCATCAAATTCCGGGAATGTTCATTTGCAATTTTTTCAGGCACCCAATCCTTTAGATTTTTCCCGAAAAGTCATTTATCCCGCCTAACGCTGGCTGCATGAACCTTCAAGGCACAGTCCCACGACTAAACAGCCATACCTTGGAGTTCCGATTTGCCTGCCTTCGCATCCAATACCCAAATCGCCATCATAATTCACTTCAATTCCGGTCATTGGGCATTCAGGCTGGTTTGGGACAGAAACTCATGATGCGAGAAATTTCCACATTTATCATTTTTTTATAGACATGGCAGGTCGCTGTAGCTATTGTCCGGCACGTGTTCCGGCGTAGCTCAGCGGTAGAGCAGTTGACTGTTAATCAATTGGTCGTAGGTTCGATCCCTACCGCCGGAGCCAATTCCCCATTAAGCCATCCCACATGCCTGCAAATCTCGCCAAATGAACATTGGCGAAATATTATGCTTGCACGGCATAATATTTTTTGTGATATATTTAAAAGAATATCTAACGGGTGAAATATAAATGGTAAAAGCGCTGTACCGGACTTGCGATCTGATCGAAGAAGTGTTCAAAACAGCGGGAATTGCACTTTTCTCGATCATGATTGCCGTGATCTCATATGAAATAGTTATGCGATACATTTTCAACGCCCCCACTTTCTGGGCGGAGCCACTGGCAAGAAATGCAATGATATGGATGGTGCTGCTAGGTCTCGCGGTGGGAATCCGCCAAAAAGAAAACATTTGCGTGGACTTCATCGCCGACAGATTAACCGGAAAGATACGCGTCATTGTCGCTTTGGTCAGACTCGCTCTGCTTCTTGGATTTGCAGGAATTTTGCTGACGCAAGGCAGTTTGATGGCCCAAATGAACATGCGCCAGACAGTTACAGGCCTGGACATACCCGCTGGCATAATCCAGCTTGTGGTTCCCATATCGGCGACCGGAATGATCTTGTTTGCACTCGAACTGGTCGCTAGGCGTGACTGGGACAGATTCTGATGGAACTGTGGTTTCTGCTGGGAACGCTGATTGCGACGCTTGTTATAGGCCTGCCTCTGCCGATTTCATTGGGAATTGCGTCAATATCCGCGCTTCTGGTAATGGATATCGGCATCCCGATGGTCATCGTCCCGCAGCGATTTGTCGCCGGAATTGACAATTTCGCCTTCATGGCAATACCGTTCTTCCTGCTCGTGGGAGAACTCATGAACACATCGGGCATCACCACAAGAATCATAAATCTGTCAAATGCGCTTGTGGGACATATTGCCGGCGGACTTGCGCAGGTGAACGTTGTCTCTTCAATGTTTTTCGGGGGGATTTCCGGTTCCTCGACAGCCGACACGGCGTCAATCGGTTCAATTCTGATTCCCGCAATGAAAAAGGAGGGCTATGATTCCGACTTCTCCGTTGCTCTCACGGCGACGTCGTCTTGCTGCGGCCCGCTGATACCGCCATCCATTGGACTGGTGCTTTACGGCGTCATCGCAAACGTATCCATAACAAAGCTCTTTCTCGCGGGATATGTACCCGGGCTGATGCTTGGATTCGGACTGCTTTTAACAAGCTATGTCATATCCAAAAAGCGCGGCTACCCGACGCATCCGCGCGCAACCCTGTACGAGATGTGGATGGCGTTCAGCAGAAGCGTTTGGGCCGCCGCCCTGCCCTTTCTCATTATTGGCGGACTTCTGTCAGGTATATTCACGGTTACGGAAGCCGCATGCGTCGCCGTTGTCTACACGCTGTTTGTCGGCATTGTGGTTTATCGGGAATTAAAGCTCCGGGACATCATCAACGTGTTCAAATCCGCAATGGTCAAATGCGGCGTCATGATGTCGGTTGCGGCATCAGCGCTTGTATTCGCCTGGGTGCTGACGGTACTGGAAGTGCCGCAACAGCTCACAGGCGCCATCCTTTCCGTAAGCGAAAACAAATATGTCGTTCTGCTGCTTTTAAACATATTTTTTCTGATCATCGGCACGTTTATGGAGCCGAAGGCCTCTCTATTGATCCTTATGCCGGTTCTGCTACCGGTGCTTCCGCAATTCGACATAGATTTGATACATTTTGGGATCATCATAATCTTCAACAACCTGATCGGATTAATCACTCCCCCAATTGGGCTGGTGCTCAACCTCGCGGCCAAGATAGGCGATGTACCCATGGACAGGGCCGCCATCGCCGCGCTTCCGTTTCTTGGAACCATGCTGGTGATTTTGATGATCATAACATATGCTCCGGCACTGATACTTTGGTTGCCAAGCATGATCTGAGCCATCAAACCAAGGAGGATAAAATGAGCCAGATAATAAAACTGACCGCCGCTTTTATAATGGCAACCGTCATGGCAATGCCCGGAATTGCGGAAACCCGACTCAAACTGGGCCATGTCGCCAATACAGAGCACCCGATACATCATGCCGCAACCACCTTTGCCCGTGTTGCCGGCGACCTTTCAGGCGGAGAACTGAACGTGCGGATATTTCCTTCCAGCCAGCTGGGGAAGGCAAAGGAGGCACTAGAGGGAATTCAACTGGGCACTGTGGACATCTCGATGGACTCCATTGGCTCGCTGTCCAATTTTCATCCGGTCGCCGGTGTCGAGAGCATGCCATATCTGTTCCGCGACGCAGATCACTACATGCAGGTCTGGAACGGCCCAGTGGGAACCGAAATAAAAAATCTCATTGCGGATGAAGCCAACTTCAGAATCATGGGGCATTTGTATCGCGGTTCACGCGAACTTACCTCAAACAAGGAAATCAAATCTTTTGACGACCTTGAGGGTCTCAAGATCCGTGTGACGCCTATCAAGGAACGTCTTGAAACATGGAAGGCCTTTGGCGCAAGCCCCACGCCAATGGCATGGTCCGAGGTGTTTACCGCTCTACAGCAGGGCGTGATTGAAGCGCAGGAGAATCCAATTGCCGCAATCCATGCGGAAAAGCTTGCCGAGGTGCAAAAATACCTGATTCTGACTTCCCACATGGCCAATGGCTTCACCTTTGTAATGAACGCCGAAAAGCTCGACGCAATGCCAACGGAGCATCAGTTGGCGCTGCGTGGCGCGGCACTTGCGGCAGCGGCGGAGTTTCGCGCCACTGTAAAGGCCAATCGGGCGCGGCTGATATCCGCTCTTGAAGCGCAAGGCATGGAAGTCATCAACATTGACCAGGCGCCTTTCCGCTCGAGGGCCAAAGATGTTGTCGCGCTCTTCCCGGATGTGCAGGAATGGTATGAGAAAATGACCGCCGAGTAATTGAACCACGTTGCGGCGGGGCCATATGGGTCTCGCCGGACTCTCTTGTTAAAGGATTGGCTTATGACGGATTCCACAGGTTTCAATCCCAATGTCACCGGCCCTCTAAGTGATATGCGCGTTGTGGATTTGACGCGACTTGCCGCGGGAAACATGCTTAGCCACATGATGGCGGATTTTGGCGCGGAAGTCATCAAAATCGAGCGGCCGGAAATCGGTGACGACCTTCGCCGTTTCGGGCATGGGGGAGTATGGTGGAAAGTATATGGCCGGTCCAAAAAAAGCGTGACACTTAACCTCAAGTCCGAAGAGGGTAAAGAACTGCTAAAACGCATTATCGCGGACAGCGATGTAATGATTGAGAATTTCGTCCCCGGAACATTGGAAAACTGGGGCCTTGGACCAGACGTTCTATGGCGGAACAGCCCCGATCTGGTAATAGCTCGCATTTCCGGATGGGGGCAGACGGGCCCCTATTCCAACCGTCCAGGTTTTGGGACATTGATAGAAGCTCTATCCGGTTTCGCCTCGATGACGGGATTTGACGACAAGCCCCCTCTACTGCCACCGCTTGCACTTGCGGACATGGTGGCGGGTCTGGCGGGTTTTGGCGCCGTTTCAACTGCACTTCTAGCCAGGGAGAAAGGCAAATCAAAAGGACAGGTAATTGATTTGTCCCTTTTTGAACCACTTCATGGCATACTTGGTCCATGGTCGGCCGAATACATCGCCACGGGACAAACACCGCGTCGAATGGGGAACTCATCCGAAGTCGCCGCTCCTCGAGGCGTATATTTGTGCAAGGACGGAAAACACATTGCGATGTCGGCGTCAATGCAGTCGATGTGGGAGCAGCTTGCCCATGCCATGGGCCTTCCGGAACTAGTTGACGACCCGAGATTTAAAAGCACGCGAGACCGCGTGGAAAATCAGACTGAGCTTGACGAGATCGTGTCTGAATTTTTCATGCGGCGCAATCTGAAAGACAACCTCGATTACTGCAGGCAAAAGGGAATAACCGCAGGTGAAATCGCCGATGCCGCAGACCTTATAGATCATGACTACATCAAGGGACGAGAGATTCTGGTACATGCCGCCGATAAGGATTTCGGCGCCATCCCAATGCACAATGTTTTCCCCAGACTGTCCGCCACACCGGGCGCAATTCGCGCACCGGCGCCTGACGTTGGTCAGCACACTGCGGAAATACTTGAATCGATGGGCATAAATGCCTTGCAGCGGAAAGAGTTGGCGAGAAGAGGTGTAATCTAAACCGTGTGGCGATCAATACTCTTTATACCTGTCTTGCAGGATCGCTTTATCGACAAAGCCGCCAGACGCGGTGCTGATGCCATTGTTCTCGATTTGGAGGCAAGTATCGCTTCCAATCGCAAATTGGAGGCAAGGGCCGCGCTCCCGAAAGCGGTTGACAAGCTTGCAGCCCAGGGAATGGACGTTCTGGTTAGGATAAACATGCTTTGGCGACCGGCCATGAACGATTTGGAGCAGGCAATCCGCCTCGGAGTAAAAGCCATATTGCTCCCAGACTGCAAATCCGCCGGCGAAATTCAGGCGGTCGACAGTGTAATGGCGGAAATCGAACGGGAAAGGGGGCTGGAGAGAATTGCGCTCGTTCCAGCGATTGAATCGGCAAAAGGCATAATGAATGCCTCGGAAATCGCCTCCGCGGCACAGCGCATTGTCGCTCTGACTTTCGGGATTGAGGATTATCTTGCAGATATGGAAACCGCGCCAGACAGGGAAACATTGTCTGCCGCCGCATTGACAATAGCACACGCCGCCCGGAGTGCGGGCGTTGACCCGTTGCTGGTTCCAGAGTCCCTTGCAAATCTATCTGATCATGCCCGGTTCGAGTCCGCGGCAAAACGGGGCAAGTCAATGGGGTCCACAGGAGGGTTTGCGATCCATCCGTCTCAAGTGGAGATACTCAACAGAACCTTCACGCCATCCCAAAATGAATATGAATGGTGTGAAAAGGTGATTTCCGCTGCAAAAAAGGCGGAGGAATCCGGCTTGGGCGCCGTTACACTTGAAGGCAGGATGATAGATTTGCCGATAATAAAGCGCGCAAAGAAGTTGCGCGAAAGACACATGCGCTTTGGTTTGGCGCAATGATCCGTTTTGCATGCAATCTACATGACAGTCCAGGTGGCAAAGCATGAATGAAAAACCCCAATCGCTAAAGGAAATGGCTTACCTGTCACTGCGGAAGCGCATTCTTGCAGACGGTTTTCATGCGGGAGAATTTATCGACGACGCCTGCGAGGCTGAAAAACTGGGGACCAGCCGGACCCCCGTTAGAGAAGCCCTCTTGCTGCTTGAAGCCGAGGGACTCGTTGAAACGCTGGCCAGACGGGGCATCCGGGTGGTTCCAATCACACGTTCGGACATGAAAGATGTTTTGCAAATACTAACGGCTCTTGAAGTCACCGCGGTGGAACTCATTTCCAAAATGACTCCGGATAAAAAAATGCTTCAGCCAATCATCGATGCCTGCGATGCGATGGAGACGGCACTGGAGAGCCGAAACGCGGACCAGTGGCTGGAAGCGGATGAAAACTTTCACTGCGGCCTGATGAAAATTTGCGGAAATCAGCATCTGACTGAAACCGGAATTCGTTTTCGCCACAAGATCAGGCGCGGGCATTTCATTGCATCAAGAATACTCCCGCATCAAAAACGCGTTAAATCCACAAAATCGCATCAGAGACTGATTATGCTGCTGCTCTCCGACAATCCGCCCAAAGCGATAGACGCGCACCGAAAACAGCGACAATCCGGCGAAATGCATATTATGGAAACTCTTGACCGTGCAAAGCTCGAAAGCATGTGATTTAATGGAAATGCGCATGAAGAAATTGAAATACTGGGGGTGGGGCCATGAAGGCGAGATGCTTCACGCCAGTCAGGCTAAAGCCTTGCTTGATAATCTGGCGGATTTTGGCATTGTTCCGAGTGACAACGGGAAATTCCCGGATCTGGACGCCATAAACTTGCCACGTTGCCGCATTGCTCCGCCGGCAACGCTGCAAGACATGTTCAAAAGCGCCGCATATGAAAGAGTTCTGCACTCTTTCGGACAATCTCAACCGGACTCCATACGCATTTACAGTTGCGATTTTGCGCATGCCCCCGATTTGGTTGCATATCCCGGCAATGCAATTGAAGTTGCTGAAATCCAGGACTGGTGCGGTGATGCCGGAATCGCCGTTATTCCCTATGGCGGTGGCTCGTCCGTAGTTGGAGGAGTTACCGGCGATATTGGAAGCGGATATAATGGAACCGCAATCATCAACATGTCGAGAATGAAAAAAGTCCTTGAGATTGACGATGTAAGCCGGGCCGCTCGCATTCAGGGAGGAACGCGGGGTCCCGAACTTGAGGCGCAGCTGAAGCCTTCCGGGCTCACATTGCGTCATTTTCCTCAAAGCTTTGAGCATTCGACATTTGGAGGTTGGGTCGCCACCAGATCCGGCGGTCATTTCGCCACGCTTTATACGCACATAGACGATCTGATTGAAAATGTGACAATGGTAACTCCCTCAGGTGAAATCTCCACGCGTAGATTGCCGGGATCGGGAGCAGGCCCGAGTCCCGACAGATTCATGATGGGTTCGGAAGGCGCTCTTGGCATAATAACAGAAGGCTGGGCGAGACTTCAGGGACGACCTGTCTTCAAGGCAACGGCCGGATTCCTTTTCGAAAGGTTTTTTGATGCCGCGAAAGCTGTACGCGCTGTATCGCAAGCGGGACTTTATCCCGCAAATGTCCGGATTGTTGATGGTGTTGAACTGAAGATTAACGGTGCTGGGGATGGTTCCCGCTCCCTGATGGTGGTATCGTTTGAAAATTCCGATCACCCTGTTGACGCATGGATGGCCAGAGCGGATGAGTGCTGCAGGGATCATGGCGGAATAGTGGATGTTGAGTGGCGCGACAATCCAGGAGCCAATCTGCAGGGAACCGTTGGCGATTGGCGGGAAGCATTTATCCGCATGCCCTACAACCGCGAATTTTTGACTCCTCTTGGAATAATTTCGGATACCTTCGAAACGGCAATCACCTGGGAGCGCTTTGAAAATTTCCACGACAAGATAAAAGAGGCGACCGAGTTGGCCATAATGGAAGCCACTGGACTGAAAGGTGCGGTATCATGTCGCTTCAGCCATTCGTATCCGGATGGACCCGCACCCTATTTTGCTTTCCATGCGCAAGGCCGAAAAGGTGAACTGCTCAGGCAATGGCGGGAAATCAAAAACGCCGCTTCGCAGGCCGTAATTGAGGCTGGCGGAACAATCACGCATCATCACGCAATCGGGCGCGACCATCAGGAGTGGTATGAAAAGCAGAGACCCGAACTATTTGGCGACATTCTCAGCGAGGCAAAATCCCGTCTTGATCCCAGGGGAATTATGAATCCCGGAGTGATAGTGCGCTAAAAACCGGCAATATCGGTCAATTTGGGCATTATTGCAATTTCGAGCAAATCAAGTGGTGAAATCTCACCACGTTAACGTGAGATTTTTATTGCGACGTTTTTTGTTTGCACGTAGTTCATAAGGGCT
>JAPOTF010000074.1 GCA_026709325.1 Roseovarius sp. | reverse complement strand
AAAACCGCCCCGGACAGCCGCTCCGGACAGTCGCCCATGCGCGCCTGAAACCCGCGAACCGCCATGTCGACTGAAAAAAAGGCTCAAATGACGCTAGCGGGAATTGCTGGCACTTTGCCATTGTCCATTGAAACAACGTTTCATTAAAGATAAAACGCTCTTCCACGACAACAGAGCGCAAAATTCAAATTCCTTCAATCATCTTTCATGAATTCATCCACAAAAATTTATGGGATTTTGCATGGCGATCTGATTTACGGCAGGTCCATGACTTTGCCTATATTAATGATAATGAAATCCATCGGGGTGACTGCATGAAAGCAAGACGCGCATTGTCAAAACCGATTATTCATCCCGGCCTGTCGCAAAGTCTTGGAGAAAACATCAACGGACCATCCATTGTGGAACGACCGGATTGGGCGCATGGCTGCGGTCGGTATCTGCTGTATTTTGCGCATCATCATGGAAGGCACATTCGTCTGGCATGGGCAAACTCGCTATATGGACCGTGGCATATTCACGAAACGGGGGCTCTGCAATTGCAGAAAACCCGATTCGCCCAAACTCCTCCTGATCTTCCTCAACCCGAATGGGCGCTCAAACACGGGCTTGACGCCCATGTTCCGCACATCGCCTCTCCCGACGTGCATGTAAATCACCAAAACAGGCAATTTGAAATGCTGTTTCACGGATTGGACGGCGACGGGATTCAAAAAACCTGCATGGCGGTGTCTCGGAACGGGCTTGAATGGAATGTGGGGGAGACATTGACGGAACAGACCTATCTGAGGCGCTTCGATTTTGGCAGCAGGACATATGCCATCGCCCTTCACGGCGAGTTAATGCAATTGCGCGATGATGGCGCAATTGAACATGGCCCGCGGCCATTATCTAAAAGCACCCGCCATGTTGCCGTAATGAAAAATGGTGAAACCCTGGACATTGTGTTTTCCCGAATCGGAGACAGACCGGAAAGATTGCTTCATGTTCGCATGGCCATGAATGGGAACTGGTTAAACTGGAAATGCGATGGCAAACCCGTCGAGTTGCTGCGCCCCGAACTGGAGTGGGAAGGCGCCGGTTTGCCTAAAACCGTTTCCCACCCCGGACCGACCGGATTTTCATGCGCATTGCGCGACCCGTACCTGTTCAGAGAAAACGGACGAACCTGGCTAATCTATGCGGGAGGCGGAGAATCCGCATTGGGGCTGGCCGAAATAATTTGATGCAACATGCATTCCCTTGTAGAATATTTTTTGGAACGACATGCATATCGCTTAAATCCGGGACAACTGTCATCAAAAAGAATGCGTCCGCTTGCGCGAAAAATCACAGCCTCTCATTACCGCAACCGGTGGTTCGTGCGTGTTTTTTATCGCGAATCTGGAATCTGGCGGGTCGCAACTCGATATTATGATGCTTTGCATAAAATATGAGTCTTAAGGGCGCGTAAAGACACTTTCGATGTTATGGAAAACAATTTCCATGAGTTCAAAATCAGGATCATTTGCCGTTCGTGCAGCACCATGTATATTTCATAAGGCCCGCAAGCCAGTTCTCCATGAGCAGATGTTTTTCCGGAAGGTGCCGCAATATCGAAACTTCAACTGTCCTTTTATTCAACAACTTTTAAGGCGCTGCATCCCAACGTCGCCAAAATATGATTTCAGCATTGAGCAATGCCATGAATTTTCAGGTCTTTTTCAAGAGGATTTCACTGAAACGTCAATGTAAACCGCAATGCCGGATGATAGTGAGCAAGATTTAAATCTCAATTCAATCATCAGGCAAGCGGTAGAATGCAAACTATCCTTTTTGGCGAAACGGGGTTGCAATTTTCTTCCCGCATTCGAATACCCGTTACTCTGCGGCCACCCGCTTGGGAAGTACCCAGCTGGAACGCGGATAATGGCATGTGTACCCGCGCGGAATTCTCTGAAGATAATCCTGATGCTCCGGTTCAGCCTCCCAGAAATCGCCAACCGGTTCCAATTCGGTTACAACCTTGCCAGGCCAGAGTCCACTGGCGTTCACATCCGCGATCGTTTCCTCCGCAACCGATTTTTGACTATCGTCAACATGGTATATCGCCGACCGATAGGACATGCCCATGTCATTCCCCTGCCTGTTCAGCGTGGTGGGATCGTGTATCTGAAAAAAGAACTCCAGCAAATTCCTGTAGGTTGTCACCTGCGGGTCAAAGATGATCTCAATGCCCTCGGCATGCGTGCCATGATTGCGGTAGGTCGCATTGGGCACATCTCCTCCCGTATATCCAACGCGTGTTTTTAGAACTCCCGGCAACTTCCGTATCAAGTCCTGCATGCCCCAGAAGCAGCCACCTGCAAGCACTGCGCGTTCATGTGTCATGTTTCATCCTCCCCCTGATCAAGATAGTCACCATAACCCTCCCTTACCATGTCATCGCGATGAACAAATCTGAGACTTGCGGAATTTATGCAATAGCGCAGTCCACCGCTTTCTCGCGGCCCGTCTGGAAATACATGGCCCAAATGGCTGTCGCCATGCAGAGAGCGCACCTCCGTCCTGATCATGCCAAGACTCGAATCCCGATGCTCTGTTACATGCTTTTTTACAATCGGTTTTGTGAAACTCGGCCATCCGCAGCTGGAGTCAAACTTGTCCGACGATGCAAACAGCGGTTCGCCGGACACAACATCAACATAAATTCCCGGCTCCGTGTTCCGGTCATATTTGCCCGTGAAAGGCCTTTCCGTCCCGTTTCTCTGCGTAACCCGGAACTGTTCCGGGGTTAGTCTGGATATTGCTTCCTCGGTCTTCTCATATTTCATTTCGCATCTCCTCCAACAGCGCGTAAAATCAATATATGCTCCAAATTTGCCATTTCAAATCAGAGACCGTCAACATTCCCAAAGACCAGACGCTACCTTCGACCCTCTCGAAGCCAACCCCAAAGAGTCAAACCGACAACCATAAGCAGCACCGCCCATGGTGGCAGCAAATCCAGCTGCCTAACGGCGATGGTTTCATGTGCGTTCCGCCTTTCGATACCAATCCAGCCTCGGCCCGACGCGTTTCGTCCCTCCTTTATCGACCTTATCCTTGGCAGGCCGTCTTCAAGCCAGTGGATGCCGCCACCGGTATCGGCAACAAATCTTTCAAGAATTCCGGGATTTGAAATGGGATTCACAAACTCCACCGGGGAATCGGGTCCGAGACCAATAATCGCCGAATGACCATCATTTCCAAGCTGGTAAATACCAATTTCGGGGCCGTCAAACAGTGCCTCAAACTTTCCCGGCTCCACCTCGTTCATCGCCATTTCGATTTGCATGCCCGAAGGTGTATGTATGCTTAAGGATCCTGCCTCCTTCGAAAGCGTTCTGCGGATAACCCGCATCTCCAGTCCCGTGGATTCGGCCCGGAGAGCCTCCTCCTCCAGCTCCGGCTCTTTCATCAGCCAATGCGCAAGTCTTCGCAGCAATTCCAGTTGAGGCCCTCCGCCATCATATCCCCGATGCCAAAGCCACGCATTGTCCGACGCGAGCAAAGCGACACGTCCCTCTCCAACCCTGTCAAGCACCAGCAGCGGACGATCTTCCGCGCCAGTCATCAACGCGTTCCCCTTTATATCTGACACTTCAACAAGCTGCAGCCATCGGCCCCACTCCAAACCATGCACCTCATCAAGTCCCGAAGTGACGGGATGCCGCATCCCGGTTTCAGTAATTGTCGGACGATAGTATTCGTTAATGACTCTTGCTGTCGGTCGGGCTGGTATGATTTTATTCAACGCGCTCCGGTAAATGCTGCTGGCGCCGGCAAAATCCGATCCCGCGGCGATAAGTACGGCGCCGCCGTTTTCCACGTAATTGCCCACATTCTCCAGATAGGCCTGAGGAAGCAGACCTCTGCGCTTGTACCTGTCGAAAATTATCAGATCAAAATCCTCGATTTTTTCCAAAAACAGTTCGCGTGTGGGAAAGGCGATAAGCGAAAGTTCGCGGACCGGAACACCATCCTGTTTCTCGGTTGGTCTCAATATGGTGAAATGAACCAAATCCACCGAACTGTCGGATTTGAGAATGTTGCGCCATGTGCGTCCACCTGCATGCGGCATGCCCGAGACCAGGAGCACATTTAATCTGTCCCGGACTCCGTTTATCTGCATCAAGGCAACATTGTTTCGGATTGCAAGTTCACCGTCATGTGCGGGAATGGAAAACTCGATCACATTGCGGCCGCCGTGCGGAAGTTTCAGTTCCGTTTTCACATCCTCTCCCACAGGTGCCGCCACGGTTCGAAGCGGCTTGCCGTTTATGGAGATTTCCACGTTCGCCGACTGTTCAAGTTCGGGTGCCGGGCCAAGCTCTTCAACCCTGAATGTTATCGGGACATCCTCGCCAAGTATTCCGAAGGCCGGGGCATCCTTGATCTCTATTCTTCGGTCCCAGTCATCGCGTTTTCCGGATATCAGCAGATGTACGGGAACATCAACCTGCGGAGCGCGCTCTGCATCATGCACCTGTCCATCCGTAATCAAAACGGTTCCCGCCACCCTGGATCCCGGCTCGGCGGCCAGCGCTTCCGCAAGACCGGTCATCAATTCCGTACCTGCGTTTTCCTGGCTGTCAAATATGGCTTTCCGGTGAACTTCGGTATTGGGAATACCCGACAAAATCGTCTCTATCTCATCCGCCGCGGCCTGGGTTTGACTTATTCGATTCCCCAGTGTCTGGCTTTCTGAATGGTCTTCTATCAGCAACACTATATCTGAAAGAGGTTCGCGTTCCTCCTGCTGGTATGCCGGCCCGAGAAGAGCGGCGGCAATCACACATCCGGCAAGGGACCTGGGCGCCCATCCGGCAAGTCTGCGCCATACTGCCAGAGCAATGCCCGCGGCAAGCAGAGCCACGAGGATTCCAACGACAACCCATGGCAGCAGAGGCATGAAAACAATTGAATTCGTCATTGTCCGAGCCTCTCGAGAAGCGCAGGGACATGTACCTGATCTGATTTGTAGTTTCCCGTGAGGACATGCATTACGAGATTAACGCCGAATCGCAATGCGATTTCACGCTGTCTCTCTCCTGTCTGGCCGCGGCCAACGGGATACATTGGATTCCCGTATGGATCCATTGCCCATGCGGCGGCCCAGTCGTTTCCTCCAACAACCACTGGCGTAACATTGTCATTCAGATTCCTGAAAGGCATTCCCTCAATCCGTTCGGCATTTTCCGGGCCGGCTTCAACCCAGACAGGGCCGTTATTGCGGCCGGGAAAATCCTGCAGCAGATAAAATGAACGCGTAATTACATGATCGTCGGGAATTTCCTGAAGTTTCGGGATGTCAAGATTCTCGCCTAGAGTGTCCATTAGATTTCCGCGCCTGTGGAAAGCCGAACCATGAGATGTATAACCCGGTTGAGGTGCAATTCGCGTATCAAATAATATCAGGCCTCCAGTGCGCATGTAGTGATTTAACTTTGAATACGCCTCTTCAGACGGAAGCGGTTGATGTTCGCTAATTGGCCAATAAAGCATCGGATAAACGTTTAGGTCATCCGTTTCTATGTTAATGCCAACCGGATTGTCAGGTTCCACCGAAGTTCTGTAATGCAATGTCTGCCCAAGACTCAGCAGACCGTAATAGGCGATGTTGTCCAATTCTTCATCACCTGTAAGCACATGCGCCAATACAAGATCTGTAATTGCATTGGCGGGCATGTCCTGCGCCCGCATTTCATTGGCGGGAACAAACAATGCCATGGCAACGGCCGCAACCGTTGCTCTCAGGGGGAAAAGCCGACCTGAAAGCGCAAGCGTCGCGGCGATATCCGCAAGTAGAAGCAGCAAGGCTCCGGCTAGCAGCCATCCACCCAGCGGCGTTGAAGGCGATCTTTCAAATCCCCGTACGGTCACGCGATCCGGCCATGTCATTGGAGCGAGTTCCGTATCGGAGGATATCACATTAAGTGCAAATCTTTGATCCGGGCCTTCATACATTCCCGGCGACAAGTCTGGTCCGGTCCGATTTTCCAGGAGTGTTCCGCCATCCACGCCGGGCAGGTTTTCCGCATTCCTCAATCTGCCAAATCCATCAAGAACACTTATTGGCTTCCAGACTGTGCCGGCGAGCAATTCGGGCGCCAGCAATGCATCGCCAGTCGAAACGGCAAGTCTTTCCAGCATCTGTACAAACAGTCCCGACAAGGGCAGAGACGACCACTCCGCACTAGCTGTCACATGAAACAGCACAACCTGCCCGGAGCCTATTCTCTTGCGGGTTGCAAGAGGCGTTCCATCAGCAAGACGCGCGATCACCCTTCTGGAAAGTTCGGGTCCCGGTTGCGCCAGAACCTGGGCGGTGACGGTCACATCGTCGGGGATGGATAAACCGAAAAACGGGCTTTCTTCCGAAAAAGGTGAAAGAGACCTCGGCTGACCCCAGCTCATTGCTCCACCCACGCTCCTTCCCCCCGCTCGCAATTTAACGGGCATGAGCGGATCCTCCTCGAATCTGGAAAAATCCGATGCGGCCAGTTTTGGACCTGCGAAACGCAGCAGAAGGCCACCGGAATCCACCCATTCAAGCAAAGACTCCCGCTCGGAATCCGGTAAATCGGCTTTGTCTGCCAGCACAACCACATCGGGATTTGCGGGAAGAACATCCTCCAAAGAACCATTTATGATATCGGCCGAAGGCTCAAGAGCCTGCTCAAGATAATGCAGAGGCGACAGCAATTCGAGCCCTTCCCGGTTTTCCAATCCGGAAACCAACGCCACTTCGCGCCGTTTGAGGCTATCGTCAATCAAACTTACCGCACCTGCATGGGATTGGCCAACTATCTCCAGACGCGTCAGCCTCGCCCGCAGTTCCGATGGGATGGATAAAACGGCTGTGGCCTCGGTCTCGCCAGACGCAAACTCCATTACAACCTTCGCAAGAATTGCCGGAAGTCCTGCGGGATCCAGCCCATAAGCCTCCACTTCAATTTCCAACAGGGAGCCGCCATATGATCGCAGCGCATGGATTTCAACACCGCCATCGGCAATTTTGGCGGGTGCCAGAGCGATAACCGGAAGCGGGCTTTCATGGATTTCAACGTCGCCGTATTCTTCAAATCTGTCAAGCAAACCGACGCGACCGGCATGAGCCAACCCATCGGACATCCATCTGATTTCAATTTCCTTGTCTTGCGATAAAATTGGCAAATCATCCACCTGGTTCATCGCAAAATGCCATGGCCTCGGCGATCGACCCGCTAGCCAGCTTTGCCATTCTCCAGCTGTCTGAAACACCGGATCTTCGAATTTAGACAAACTCGCCACCGCCGCTTTTCGGGAATCCCGGATCGCAGCGGCAAGCAGATCATTGATCAGCAAATTCTGCGCGGACCAGTCTCTGGCGGAAGCCCATGTATCATCAAGAACAATCAGCAAAGGCTTTGAAGCACCGCCTTGACCGTCCTGCCGCGGATTTAAAACCGGCCCGGCAAGTCCCACAATCACCGCGGCCACCGCAAGAATTCGGATCAGTAGCAGCCACCACGGCGTTCGGTCCGCAACATTGTCCTTGTCACGCAACCCCAGTAGAAGCGTAACTGCCGGAAAACGCCTTCGCATTGGCGCGGGCGGCACAGCTCGCAGAAGAAACCACAGCAGGGGGAGTGCGGCCAGCGCAAGCAGCAACAGTGGAGCGGCAAATCCAACAGGACCAATAATCATTCCCTGTGCGCTCCCTCAATTGCCCGATAGAGCCATAACAGCATCGAACGCGCATTCTGCGTTGTGTGAAAACACCCATATTGCCATCCGGCGGCCGCGCACAGGGATTTGAGTTCGGCTTTTCGCTCCGCCAGACGCTCCAGATAGCGATTTTGAAGATCGTATGCGTTTGCGGTCTCATGAGCATAACTGCCGCCGACGCTCTCGAAAAGGGTTCTTCCCCGATATGGGAAAGCCTCTTCAGCCGGGTCAAGCAATTGCAGCATGACTCCCCACACCCCTTTTGCCGCCGCGGTCGCCAATGCATCGCGAACCGATTCAGTGCTTCCGAGAAAATCTGAAATAAACAAGGCGCTGCCATTTGCGGGCATATGCTCAACGGGAGGCCCGCCATATTCGGTCTCCTCCATTTGCTCCAAAGCCACGGAAATCCGCGCAAGTTGCGTTTCCCCGCATTTCGGCGGGAGATCCATGCCCATGAGTCCAACCCTTTCTCCAGCGCGATTTAGCAAGATGGCGACGGCAAGACTCAACAATCTGGCCCGGTCGATTTTTTCCGGAAATGTCATGTGAGAGGAAAACCGCATTGAACTGCCGCCATCCATCCAGATCAGAATGTTTCTGGCAATTTTCAATTCCAGCTGGCGGACATATTGCATGTCAGACCGCGCGGAGCGTCTCCAGTCAATATTGCGGTGCTCGTCGCCCGGCGCCGCCGGTCTGTACTGCCAGAAGTCATCGCCAATACCCGCCCTTCTCCTGCCATGCTCGCCAAGCAAAAACGTCCCCGAAAGTTGATCCGCCCTGATGAATAAAGGAGGAAGACGTGACGCCTCGGCCTCGGCCCGGCCACGAAGGGTTGCGCCCGCATTCATGCGGCAATCCCTGAACGAACCACATTGTTCACCGTTTCCTCAATGAGATTTTCAAGGCTTTCGCCGTGCGCGCGAGCCGAAAAGTTAAGCGCCATTCGGTGGGCCAGCACTGGCTGAGCCAATGCGGCCACGTCATCCCTGCCGGGCACAAGCCGACCGTCAAGCATTGCCCATGCCCTTGCGGTCATCAAAAGAGACTGGGCGGCGCGAGGTCCGGGACCCCATGACATGCTCTTCCTGACAGCGCTGGAAGCCGTTTCGTCATCCGGCCGGAAAGCGCGAACCAAATCAAGTACGCTTTCCATCACATCTTTTCCAACCGGCATGCGTCTCAAAAGGTTCTGCGCCTTTTGAAGATCTTCCGGAGCGAATACCTGATATGACTCCTCCTCCACTGCTCCGGTGGTCGCGACAAGAATTTTCCTTTCCGTATCCCTGTCTGGATAGGGGACGTCTATTTTTACCAGAAACCGATCAAGTTGCGCTTCCGGCAGCGGGTATGTTCCCTCCTGCTCAATTGGATTCTGTGTGGCGAGCACGTGGAAGGGTTTTCGCAGCAAACGGTTCCTGCCGGCAACGGTCACCTGACGCTCCTGCATTGCCTGCAACAGGGCGGATTGCGTTCGCGGGCTTGCGCGATTGATTTCGTCCGCCATAAGCAGCTGACAGAATATTGGACCGTTGATGAATTTAAAAGTGCGGGAACCATCTGATCCGGTTTCAAGAACTTCCGATCCCAAAATGTCCGCAGGCATGAGATCCGGAGTAAACTGAACGCGGTTTGACGCGAGTCCCATAACCGTGGAAAGCGTCTCGACAAGCCGGGTCTTGCCAAGCCCCGGCAATCCAATCAGCAATCCGTGGCCTCCGCACAGCAATGTTGAAAGCACAAGATCCACCACGCGCTCCTGACCGATGAACCGGCGCGTGACCGAGATCCTGGCATCTGCCAGTTTCTCCTTTAGAGATTCAATCTCATTCAGCAGATCATCATCGTCATGCATGGCAACTTCCCCCGGATTCCTGTATCTCGTCCCTTACCATGTATCGCTTATGGCATGATTGGCAAAGAGATGACTCGAGAAATTAATTCATTGACTACGGCAGAAAACCTCGCCGACGCCGTTTCCAAAGCGAAAAAACGCGGTCTGCCTCCAGTTCACAAATGGAATCCCCCTTTCCAGGGTAAAATAGACATGCGCATCACGCGTCAGGGCACCTGGCTTTATAATGGCACTCCGATCAACCGCCCGGCCATGGTCAAACTGTTTTCAACCATCCTCAGACGTGATGGAGACAGATACTATCTTGTGACTCCGGTCGAAAAGGTGGAGATTGACGTTGACGATGCGCCATTTGCCGCAATTGATTTTGAGGCGGCCGGCGAGGGACGAGATCAGATTGTTATGTTTGAAACGAATGTCGGCGACAAAGTCATGGCTGGGTCAGGCCACCCGATACGATTGCGAATTGGCGAGAATGACAAAGCGGCGATTCCATATATTCTGATTCGCGACAACCTTGAGGCCATTGTCGACAGAAAAAGCTATTTTCGCCTGATTGACATATGCATGGTGCATGGGGACTGGTTCGGTCTCTGGTCTGATGGCATGTTTTTCCGCTTCGCGCGTTCAGACGAAACTGGAGAGTGGCAGCCCTTTGATTTTAAATGCTAAATTAGAAAAAGGCGTACGGGCATGGCGGGATAGGCGCGACATTTTTCCGTAAATTCATGGCATTAACAAACCGCCGCGCATAAATACGTGATGATCCCGAACATGCTGAGAGGTGTCGATGCATCAACACTGTTTGAAGGTGTTTGTGGAGGCTGGCACCGAATACCACAGTAAAATAGTGCGCGATGTTTCCGTCAGCTGCATCAAATGCGATGAACCCCGTCCTTCCGTCCCAATGGGCAAAAGAATGCGGCCAACGCGAAATCCGCGCCCAAAGGGGCCAGTGACTTGTTAACATGGACCGCTATCGAAAGCGATCGCAAAATGATACTGAATGGGGAGGTCGGAGACCGGTTTGAAATTGAAGCCCGCCTTTCCATGACAGATATGCGGTCATCATGTGCATTAACCGTATCAGGAAGGTTGATATGTCGTTTTTCAATTTGACGGGCAACTGCGTTCATAGAGTCGTGTTGGCCAACTTTCAGGCCAGCGGTCCGCCGAGTTGGGACCACATCGCGGCAACAACCAGAAACAGTCCAAAGCCTTTGAGCGCAGGCAATAAAATGGCCACAGAATTTGCTGTGGCCATAATACAGGATTTCAAAGTTTGATTAGAGCTTTGTCATGGTCGACTCTTCTTCAACCATCATTTCTTCTTCCATGACCTCCTCTGGCGCCTCGCAGGCGGCAAGGCCAAGAAGTGCGGTGAGCATAAGCGTAATCGCGAGTTTCATGTTCATTATAGTTCTCCAGTTCATTACACATGAAGCAAGATGAAATCGTTTTTTTAATAAGTCAATAAGATAATCGGCAATATACCCGATTTAAGGACATGGTGTAGCGCCCCAGGGTTATTGAGACACTTATGAAGCTTACACGGCGGCTTGGATTTTGTCCATTGCATCGCGCCTGAATGTCGCCAACACGCGATATGTCCGGTTGATGTAACATGCGATCTGTCCGGTTTTATTCTGTCTTCGAAAGGAGGCGCGATGAACCGAGCAGAAGTGTTACAGGAAGTTCGACTAATGAAGTTCGAAGATGTGTATTCGCGGCGGACCGCGAACAAGCTGACGCAAGAACAGGCGGCCGAGATACTGGGTGTATCCGTCCGCACCGTCCGGCGTTGGGAGGATCGCTTTGAGGCGGATGGCGCAGAAGGTCTATACGACCGTCGGCTTGGCAAAGTGGCCAGCAATCGTGTTGCCACCGATAAGGTCATGGAGATGCTTGAGCTGTTTGATACCAGGTACTGGGATTACACCTCAAAGCATTTCCACGAGAAGCTGGCGGCCCATCATGGTTTCACTACCACTCATTTGGTTCGAAGCCTCCGACTTCCAGTCGGACCCGCTTTAGCGAAAACGAACCATGTCATATGCGACCTCTGCCCACTGCGTCTACTACCACCGGTTCCATATCGTGTGGGCGGCCAAATACCGATACAAAGTTCTTTGCGGCAACATCAGACTTCGTACTCGTCCGAAACGCGTCCCCGAACGCGATCATCTTTCACCAGGT
>JAPOTF010000085.1 GCA_026709325.1 Roseovarius sp. | reverse complement strand
GCAGGTTCGCCTTTCCGGACCGGGAGACGCTCTCTCCGGCTCTCTCGGGCGAGATCAAATTCGCCCTTGTCCGCGACGGCAAGTAGCCGGCCCTGCGCGGCGCGCAAATCATCCATCCCAATTCAACCTCAACCTCGCCAAACCTTGAAAAGCCGCACCGGACGGACGCCGCCCGGCAATCGCCCGTGCGCGGCGAAAACCCACAAACCGGCCCAAAAGGCCAAATCCACCGCCAAACGGGCGTAAAATCCGCTGGCGGGAATTGCTGGACGGCGCATTTCGGCACTTGACAAGCGTATAGTGAAACCCGAGAAAATTGCTGCTCATGCGATTTTACGTTAAATCGCCTTATATAAACGATTAACGACCGTGGCCCTCGACACTCTTGCCGCATCTTCTTCAATCAACGGTTAAATGACGAATTGTCATGCAGCCTAAGGAAAGATGCCGCGCGGCATCAGAGGCGCATTGAGCATGTCACAAACATTGACGGGAATTTGCGCATGAACAAAATTCTAGGCAAATTGCTTCGAAAAGCGGGAATCCATATTGGAAGCCGAAAAGAATATGAGTCTTTGCTACAGGAATGCCAAAGAGGAAATGAGCACCTGAAGCTTCTGCCCCAACTTGATTCAAAACATGTAAATTCCGCCAAATCGCAATTTGGACAAGACATTGTGGCGCTTTTGGCAAGCAAAATTAAACGAAAAGGTTATTTCGTTGAATTCGGAGCAACAGATGGCAGAAGGTATAGCAATATCCATTGGCTTGAGAAAAAATTCGATTGGAATGGCATTGTTGCCGAACCTCTTCCCAGCTGGCACAGGAAACTAAATCGAAACAGAAACTGCATTATAGATAAAAGATGTGTCTGGAGTTCAACCGGCACCGTTATTGAATTTCTCGATGTGCACAACCGCGAACTGTCAACGGCAAGGCAGTACGCAGACAGCGACAATTATTACAATGCCCGCATGGATAGCAATGTAATCAATGTGGAAACCGTTTCCTTGCGAGACCTTCTCGCGTTTCACAAAGCTCCAAAGGTTATCGACTACATGTCGATAGATACCGAAGGAAGCGAATTTGACATATTGAAGAATTTTCCGTTTCATGAATATCAATTCAATTTCATGTCGGTCGAGCACAACTTCACGCCAAACAGACAAAAAATACGCGATCTGCTCTGGAAAAACGGCTACAAGCCAATATTGGACAAGATCAGTGAATGCGATGACTGGTTCGCGCCAAGGTGGCTTGCCTGATCAATCAGGACAATATCATTCAAAATCCTATCAAACTGCGATTTTACATAGCGCTAAAGTTAAACCACGTGGGGAATAATGAATTGACTATATAAGCAGTATTTAAGTTTTGGGCTGTTAACATTCCTTTGTTGAAACTGCCGCCTCAAGAGCAGGGTATCGTATTGCAAGTGATGCCGCGCGGGCAATAAAGCTAATCAGAAGAGCCAGCCACAATCCATGATTCTGCATCAGCGGAACCAGGATGACAAGCGCCAAAATATAGATCAGAAAGCTCAAGGCCATCATGTTCCTCATGTCTCGAGCCCGGGTTGCGCCAATGAACACACCATCAAGCATCCATGCGGCAACTCCCGTAAAGGGCGCCAGAACCATCCATCCGAGATATTCCGCCGCTTCAATGCGAACCTCTTCGGATTTCGCCATTAATGCAACCAGTTCTTCTCCAAACAGGGCGAAACCGGCCGAAAGAATAAATGTCAGAACAAATCCCCAATAACTCGATAGTACGGCACCGCGCCTGAGCTTTTTCAAGTTGCGAGCCCCAAATGCCTGCCCCACAAGCGCTTCAGCGGAAAATGCGAAACCGTCAAGCGCATATGAGGTCACATATAAAAACTGCAGCAATATCTGATTGGCGGCCAGAGTGACGTCGCTGAAATCGCTGCCGACAAACAGAAACATCACAAAAGTCATTTGAATGATGATGGATCTGATCAGTATGTCGCGATTAACCGATGCCATAAGAACAAGCCGCCCTCGGTCGAATACCAGCGGCCAGTCTCTCCATGTTTTTGTCCACAAAACATCTCTGCACAACCATAATCCAAATATAAAGCCGCAACATTCAGCCAGAAAACTGGCCCATGCAACACCTTCCACTCCCCATCCAAAATCAATCACAAACAATAAATCCAGAATGACATTGATAAAATTCATCAAAAATTGCAGCGCAAATACCGCGGCTGTCCGCTCCTTTGCAATAAGCCATCCTGTAATTCCATATGTCGATATGATCGCGGGAGCACTCCAAACCCTTATCGCCATATATTCTCGAGCCAGCGCTTCAACCTCTTCACTTGCCGGGGAAAGCTGAAAGCCCATAAAAAACAACGGCGCCTGCAATGTTATGACCGCGAAACCGCCCGCCAAACCGATAATCAGGGACCGTGTCAGAAGTGCCGCCACTTCGCCAGTGTGACCGGCGCCATAGGCTTGACTGGCCAATCCGGTCGTGCCCATCCGCAGAAAACCAAATATCCAGTATACCGCGGACAGGATAATTGCGCCTATTCCCACGGCGCCAATTGGAGCGGCTAGGCCAATCTGGCCAACCACGCCCGTGTCGACAACGCCAATTAGCGGGACGGTGGCATTTGCTAGAACTATCGGTATCGCGATTTTTAGAACGCGGCGATGCGTAATGCCATGCGAAATTTCATTCATCGCTTGTGAATGGGCATCATAAATCTGCCCGTTGCCTGAGCAATCGGACGCTGCCTGTTATCCTGCCATGCTTCAACATGAACTGATGCATATCTGCGTCCGGACCTCGTCACTATTGCTCTGGCATAAGCGTCACGTGGAAGGCCGGTTCGCAAATAATCAACCGTAAATCCAATGGTTCGAGGAAGGCTTGGCATTTTTCCATCTGATAATGCGTCAATTTTAATCTTCCCGCTTTCAACATCATCCCACAGCATTGCCCAGCTGAGTTCAATTATCGCGGACACCTCCAGAAAAGCCGCGGTCGCTCCGCCATGCAATGCCGGCAACACCGGATTGCCGATTAGCTTTTCGGCAAAAGGCAGTATTGCGGTCAGTTCGTCACCGCGTCTGTCAAATTGAATCCCCAGAAACTGAATATAGGGAACACCCTGCACCAATGCCTTTAGGACGCCATCTCTTCTCTGCTTTATAACCTGAACCGATTCGGGTTTGGTCCTGTGGCTCTTGCCGGCCTTCATTTGATCGCCACACTGAAAGTGCCTGAAGCAGTTGCCACGGGACGAGACTCATCATGATCAAAAGCCTGTGCCCTGACGAAAGCGACGGCTCTTGTAACATGATAGCATTCGGCTTTTGCCTTGATGCGTTGACCGGGAGTGGCGGACCTCATGTAGTCAATCCTCAAATCAATTGTGACAGTGGGGCCACTGTTGTCAGGATGACTCATTGCCGCAGCGCCGCAGCACGAATCCATCAGAGCGGATACCGCTCCACCATGAACAACCCCTGTTTCCGGATCTCCCACAAAACGTTCATCATAATTCATCGCAAGCTCAACTTCACCATCACTAAAGGATATTATTTCCATTCCCAGTGCATGAGCATGCGGCAATACGCTCATAAACTGTTGAGCAACTTTTAACTTGTCCGACATGCAACTCTCCATAAGGCGCCTGCCCTTTATGAACTTGAATTTAATCGTCATGCAAGAGGCGGAAACTAATTCATTTTGATGCCGCCCTTTCAAATACCTTCATGTTTACGATTTAACAAATACTCGATAACTGACACCTGATATCACATGCACTTGATATGGTACATCACCGCTCTCTTGTTATAATTTAATTTGAGCCCGGGTAATACGCGCCAACCTTTTATTTCACGGAATTGATTATTCAGAATTAATATGGGAAATGCATAAATGCGCGGTATGCAACGTGAAAATTCTCCATGAAATTTGCGGTCATTCTCAAGTTGTATAATAACATGGCATTAAAAGGGTGCGCAAAATTTCGCTTGATCAAAAAGCATATATCGGATCATTTTCCGCATCCACTTGAACTGAGGCATACTTGAATACATATATGGCTTTATGGATTATCGCTGACAAGGCAATATGAAGTCTGTTGGCAAAGTTTAAAAGCACATGCAATATACAAACCTCTGCGACAAAATGATGGTCTGTAATTACGCGACACTTGACCATAACCGTCTCACCACGGTGAAAGTGCCGAAAGAAAGAGGCTCGTCAAACTTTTGGTCAATACGGCAATTTAATTGGCTGTTCATAACGGACTGTTCCGTCGGGAACTTCCCTTGCGAACCCGCAACCCATTCCACGATATTTCGATATACACGGCAGATTGCCCCACCTGTGGTCGAAAAAACTCATAAAGAAACGCCTGGCACTAAAGGAATATCGCAAAAATCCCTTCATCTAACTCGCTACATGCGACGAATTTCAAAACCGCTATGTTGTTCATGCTAAAATTGTCACAATGTGCTCTTTCAGCGTGAGTTTCCGAAATTTAATGCGACATGTAAATCCTCGCATCAGTGAACACACGGGGAGACGTCAAAATGCCCGCTTACAGCGCCCCTGTAAACGATATCCAGTTCATTCTTCATGAAGTGCTTGAGATCGGCAACATGGACATTCCGGGATATGACAATCTGGAAAGCGATTTCACGTCCGCAATACTTGATGAAGCGGGAAAGCTGGCCTCTGATGTTCTGGCGCCGCTTAACATAATCGGAGACACCCAGGGGTGCGTTTTGGAAAACGGCTTTGTACGCGCTCCTGCCGGTTTCAAAGAGGCGTTTGAGCAGATCAGGGCGGGCGGATGGACGGCAATTGACCTGCCGGAAGAATTTGGCGGGCAAAACCTGCCCGGACTAATCGGCATCGCCGTCAACGAGTTTTTTGCAAGCGCAAACCAGGCGCTGAACATGTATCAGGGACTTACGCACGGAGCGGCGTCGGCAATACTTGCCCATGGAACCGAGCGGCAGAAACTCGATTATCTGCCGGCAATGGCGGAATGCCGATGGACGGGCACCATGAATCTCACGGAACCGCATTGCGGAACCGACTTGAGCCTGATGCGAACCAGAGCGGAACCCTCGCCAGACGGCACCTATAAAATCTCCGGCCAGAAGATTTTCATTTCATCCGGCGACCATGACATGGCCGAAAACATCATTCATCTTGTGCTCGCAAAAATTCCCGGCGGACCGCCAGGAATTAAAGGCGTCAGTCTCTTCATCGTGCCAAAATTCCTTTTGGGGGAAGATGGAGGTCCGGGAACGCGAAACGGTGTTTCCTGCGGCAAGATCGAAGAAAAAATGGGCATCCACGGTAATTCAACCTGTGTAATGAATTACGAAAAGGCGACGGGCTACCTTCTTGGCATGGAACATAAAGGCATGCGGGCAATGTTCACAATGATGAACGAGGCGCGCCTGGGTGTTGGAATGCAGGGACTTGCACAGGCGGAGGCCGCCTACCAAAACGCGCTTCAATATGCTAGGGAAAGACTTCAGGGACGGGATGTCGCGGAGACAAAAAATCCGCAAGGCCCCGCGGATCCTCTTATAGTGCATCCGGATATACGCCGGTCTCTCATGGACCAGAAATCTTTTTGCGAGGGCGCCCGCGCATTGCTGCTGTGGGGAGCGACCATGATTGACAGGTCGCGTCGATGCCAGGACGAAAACGCCGAAGACATGATCAGCCTGCTTACTCCTGTAATCAAGGGCTTCATCACCGACGAGGGATTCAACATGGCCGTCCAGGCGCAGCAAATATATGGCGGACACGGCTACATTGAAGACTGGGGCATGTCCCAGTTTGTCCGCGACGCCCGCATCGCGATGATTTACGAAGGGGCGAACGGCATTCAGGCGCTGGATCTTGTCGCTCGCAAAATGCCTCGGGACGGCGGCAGGCATTTTATGGCGTTTCTCGAAATGGTCGCGGATTTCCTGCGCAAAAACGCGGATAACGCCTCTTTGTCCTCCGATTTTCTGGAACCGCTGAAGGGCGCTCTGAATCATCTGCGGTCCGCGGGAAATTTCTTTCAGCGGCGCGGCATCAAAAACCCGAATGACGCGCTTGCGGGATCATATGACTTTATGCACCTCTTCGGTCATGTCTGCCTCGGATTCATGTGGTCGAAAATGGCCAGGGCCTCGCTTGAGGCACTGGCATCGGGAACCGGAAGCAAACAGTTCCATGAAACAAAACTCGCAACGGGACGTTACTACATGAAACGGAGACTGCCCGCAGCGGCTTTGCACATGGAAAGAATCGGGAGCGGGTCGGAACCGGTAATGGCACTTGCGGCGGAACAATTTTAGGTTGTAACACAACCCGTGAACAAGCTGCTTTATGGAGAATCCCAGCATGTCCATTTGGATGACAGACGAACATAAAATGTTCACCGATATGACCGCAAGGTTTCTCGCGGAAGAATGGAGCCCGCATTTCGAAAAATGGCGGCAAAATGAAATGATGGACCGGGAAACATGGTATCGCGCTGGTGAAATGGGCTTTTTGTGCGCGTCCATACCCGAGGCATATGGTGGCGCCGGTGGCGATTTCGGGCATGAGGCGGTCCTTTCAATAGAGCAGTTTCGGGCCAATCTTGCAAGTTGGGGCAATCCGATACATTCCGGAATTGTTGCCCACTACATACTTGCATATGGCAGCGAAGAGCAAAAATCCCGCTGGCTGCCGGCAATGGCCTCAGGTGAAATTGTCAGCGCGCTCGCCATGACGGAACCCGGTGTCGGTTCCGACCTGCAATCAATGAAAACAAGAGCGGTCCGAAAGGGAAACTCCTATCGGCTCACCGGGCAAAAAACGTTCATTACCAACGGACAACATGCAAATCTTGTCATTGTGGCCGCAAAAACCGATCAGAACGAAGGCGCAAAGGGAATATCCCTCATCGTTTTGGAAACCGATGGATCAGATGGATTTGCCCGCGGCCGCAATCTGAAAAAAAGCGGCATGCACGCCGCCGACACATCGGAGCTCTTTTTTGACAATGTGGAAATACCTCCGGAGAACATCCTTGGCCAAGATGAGGGGCGCGGTTTCTACCAGATGATGGAGCAACTGCCCCAGGAGAGGCTTATCATTGCCTGCGGAGCGCAAGGCGCCATGGAAGGCGCGGTTGACCGCACGATTGCCTATACCAGGGAACGCGAGGCGTTCGGCGGGCCCGTTTTCCAAAAATTCCAGACGATTAGATTTACGCTTGCGGAATGCCTTACAAAAACCCGCGTTTGCCGGGCTTTCCTTGACGAATGCATAGGCGAGCACATGAATGGAAAACTGACCGTGGAAAAAGCCGCAATGGCAAAATACTGGTTGAGCGACGCGCAATTTGACATTCTTGACACCTGCGTGCAGCTGCATGGCGGATACGGCTACATGGCCGAGTGCGAGATTGCCCAAATGTGGGCCGATGCTCGTGTTCAGCGAATATACGGCGGCACAAATGAGATCATGAAAGAGCTAATATCAAGATCGCTTTAAAGGAGAAGCCAATGACCATTAAACTTTACTGCATGGGAGAAAGCGGCAACGCGTATAAGGCCGCTTTGCCGCTCGAACTTTCCGGCCTTGAATGGGAACCCGTTTTTGTTGATTTTTTCAACGGAGAAACCCGCGGCGCCGAATTCAGGGCAAATGTCAATGACATGGGTGAAGTGCCGGCGCTTGTTGATGGAGATTTTCGCATGAGTCAGTCAGGGACCATACAGAAATACATTACGGAGAAAACGGGAATGTTCGGAGGGAAAAACTCCGATGAGGATTATGCAATTCTTCGCTGGGTGCTTTGGGACAATCACAAATTCAGTTCACAGGCGGGAATGACCCGTTTTCTGATAAACTTTCTTCCGGAGGACAAGCGCCCCACGGAAGTGATCGGATTTTTTCAGGCAAGACTGAAATCAGCCTACGACATATTGAACAGGCACCTGGCGGAACGCGACTGGATTGTCGGCGATGCCATCACGCATGCGGATTTCTCGTGCTGCGGCTATCTCTTTTTTCCCGAACCGTTTGGCTTTGAGCGCACTGAATGGCCAAACATCGACCGCTGGATGTCCAATATCGAGAAAATGCCGGGCTGGAAACATCCATACGACCTGATGCCCAGGAAAAAGGCGGACCGCCGGCAATAAAACAACAGGAGGACATTATGACAGAGGCGTACATTTACGATGCAGTGCGAACGCCGCGCGGTAAAGGGCGCAAAAATGGATCGCTGCACGAGGTGACATCCTTGCGACTCTCGTCGCAGGTGCTCAATCAATTGAAACATCGCAACAATCTCGACGGTCACGCGGTGGAAGACGTGATCTGGGGCAATGTCACTCAGGTTATGGAACAGGGTGGCTGTATTGCAAGAAGCGCGGTTCTGGCCTCGGAACTTGACGAGTCAATCCCCGGTCTTTCGATCAACCGATTCTGCGCATCCGGAATGGAGGCGGTCAATCTTGCCGCCAACCAGGTCAAGGGAGGTGCCGGCGATGCCTACATTGCGGGCGGTGTGGAAATGATGAGCCGTGTTCCAATGTCAAGCGATGGAGCGGCAATTTGCGTTGATCCCTCCCTGGCCATGGAGGTCTATTTTGTTCCGCAGGGCGTTTCCGCCGACATAATTGCCACAAGGAATGGATTTTCGCGCGATGATGCGGATTCGCTGGCCGTTGAATCCCAACGCAGGGCCAAAGAGGCATGGGATGACGGCAGGTTTAGCAAATCCGTCTTCACTGTAAAAGACCAAAACGGAATCAGCATACTTGATCATGACGAATACATGCGGCCGGGAACAGATATGCAGGCTCTCGGAGCGTTATCGCCCAGCTTCAAGCAAATGGGCGAGACAATGCCGGGGTTTGATGCGGTCGCGCTGCTGAAATATCCGGACATGGAGCGCATAGATCACATACACCATGCCGGTAACAGTTCCGGCATTGTTGATGGCGCCGCAGGGATTCTGATTGGAAACAGGGAATTCGGAAAAAAGCGCGATCTAAAGCCCCGGGCCAAAATCACGCAGACCGCAAAAATTGGCTCGGATCCCACAATAATGCTGACAGGGCCCCTGCCGGCAACGCAAAAGGCGCTTTCCGACAGCGGTATGGAAATCGGCGACATTGACCTTTTTGAGGTCAACGAGGCTTTCGCATCGGTTGTGCTTCTGTTTCAGAAGACATTTCAAGTGGACCCCGGGAAAATAAACGTAAATGGCGGCTCCATTGCCATGGGACATCCTCTTGGAGCCACTGGCGCGATAATCATCGGAACCCTGCTTGACGAGATGGAGCGAGCCGACAAGGAAACCGGCCTTGCGACTCTGTGCGTCGCATCCGGCATGGGAGCGGCCACCATTATAGAAAGAGTTTGATCCAGGCGCCTTCCGGGCCAGCCGCATTTTTGCCGGAAATCCAGCCTTGATCGCATGCGGGATGAACCAGTTCACATCAGTTTTTGAAGGTCTCGCCAAGAGGACCATCGCCGCAAAGAAACGCGCCATTGCTCGAAAGGAAGCCCAATGACCGATTTCACAATGAAAAAAGGCCACGACGGAGTCGCAATCATCACATGGGACGTAAAGGGAAAATCCATGAATGTGATGAACAATCAGGGGTTTCTGGATATGGGAAATCTTGTCGAAAACGCGCTTTCCGATAATTCGGTGAAAGGCATCATCATAACCTCTGGCAAAAAGGATTCATTTGCGGGCGGCATGGATCTGAACGTTATTGCGAAAATGAGGCAAACCGCCGGCGACAGTCCCGCCCAGAGCCTCTTTGACGGGATCATGAAAATGCACCGCGTACTTCGGATGATCGAGCGCGCGGGAATGGATGAAAACAACAATGGAGGCAAGCCCATTGCCGCCGCGCTTCCCGGCACCGCAGTGGGCATTGGCCTGGAAATAGCCCTTGGATGCCACCGCATATTTGCCGCCGACAATCCCAAGGCGAAAATTGGCCTTCCCGAAATCAATGTGGGCATCTTTCCGGGGATGGGCGGCACCGTCAGGCTGTCGCGGAAACTGGGGGCAATGGCGGCAGCGCCATTTCTACTGGAGGGGAAACTGAGCGACCCGCGCAAGGCAAGAGCCGCAGGTCTGATAGATGAAGTGGTTCCGCCCGATCAATTGATTGAAAAGGCCCGTGAATGGGTGCTGGGGAATCCTTCAATTGTAAAGCCATGGGATGAAAAGGGTTACAAAATGCCTGGTGGCGCACCCTATGATCCCACCGGTTTCATGACGTTTACCGGTGCATCCGCAATGGTAAACGGCAAAACCAAGGGAGCATTTCCCGCAGCCAAAGCGCTGCTTTCGGCAGTTTACGAGGCCGCCATGGTACCTTTTGAAACCGCCCTCGCCATCGAGGCTCGATGGTTTGTTAACATACTGATGAACCCCTCTTCAAGCGCCATGATCCGTTCTTTGTTCATTAACAAGCAGGCACTAGGGAAAGGCGCGAAACGGCCCGAGATGCCTGATCAAAGCGTAAAAAAGGTGGGGGTTCTTGGCGCCGGCATGATGGGGGCCGGAATCGCCCTTGTCTCTGCGTTGGCGGGAATGAAAGTGGTTCTAATCGATCGGGATGGGGAATCCGTCGACAAGGGCAAGTCGTATTCCGAAAAATACATGGATGATGGAATCAGACTGGGCAAGGCGACCGACGAGAGCAAAAGAAAAGTCATGGAGCTTATTGTCGCCACACCGGATTATGGGAAATTGAAAGGCTGCGACTTCATTATAGAGGCGGTTTTTGAAGACACGCAAGTAAAGGCCGAAGCCACCAGAAAAGCTTTAAAGATTGTCGATGAAGACTGCATTTTTGCCACCAACACGTCAACCCTGCCAATAACAGGGTTGGCAAAAAACACGGAAAATCCGGAAAACTTCATTGGCGTTCACTTCTTCTCGCCAGTTGAAAAAATGATGCTGGTGGAAATCGTAAAAGGCAAGAAGACGGGGAACAGAGCCGTCGCAAAGGCGCTAGACTACGCAAGACAGATCAGGAAAACGCCGATCATCGTCAACGACGCGAGATTTTTCTACACAAATCGCTGCATTGTTCCCTACATCAATGAAGGCCTGCGCATGGTCTCGGAGGGAGTCACGCCTGCTCTCATAGACAATGCCGCAAAGCAGATGGGATTTCCGGTCGGCCCGCTTCAACTGATTGATGAAACGTCAATTGATCTGGGCGCAAAAGTCGCCCGCGCCACAAAGGCGGCAATGGGGGATGAATATTCCGGCGGCGTTGCCGACGAAGTTCTTTTTTGGATGGAGGCGAAAGGCCGAATCGGGCGCAAGGCCAAAGCCGGGTTTTTCGATTACAGTGAAAATGGAAAGCGCCTAAACCACTGGCACGGGCTTGCCGAGCGTTACCCGCTTGCGAAAGAGCAACCGGATCTTCTGACAGTTCAGCACCGGCTGATGTTCATTCAGGCGCTGGAGGCAATAAATGCGCTTGAGCAGGGTGTTCTTGAAGATATACGCGAGGGTGACGTGGGAGCAGTTTTCGCTTGGGGTTTTGCACCCTGGTCGGGCGGCCCGTTTTCATGGATTGACATCATAGGCGCAAAATACGCGGTTCAGCGCTGTCAATTTCTTTCGCAAAAATACGGCCATCGCTTCTCCGCGCCCGATTTGCTAAAAAGCCTTGCAGAAAAAAACGAGAGTTTTTACTCTCGTTTCTCGGACGAGGCAAAGGCAGCCTAAAGTCGCCATTTGCGTCAAACCGTTAATCGTTGAGGCAAGAACCCTTGCCTCAACGTAACCGCTTACCATGATATTGACCCGTTCCATCCTATTTAAATTACCCATGCGTTTCAGTGTTTTTAAAACTCCAGTTTCGAAACATTATGGCGATTAAGTAAATATATTTTATCAACAACCTCATAAGAGTCGCGTTGTTTCGCAAATCTTCGTTTGCATTGACAAATGGCCCGTG
>JAPOTF010000135.1 GCA_026709325.1 Roseovarius sp. | reverse complement strand
GCGCAAATCATATCGGGACCTGTGACGGCTAGAAATCGAGAGGTCCATCTCCTGTTATGCATTACATCAAGTTCGCGTGACTTGAGAATTCTTACGCATTGGTGGAGTGCCCCAATATCCATGGAAAACACTTCATCAAGATATTTAAATGAATCATGGGAATCTTCCCGAGGCGAATACTGCTCATTTATTCGCTTTTTCCATTCCGGCCACTTTTCGTTATCGGCAACTGTATCCTCGTTGACAATCTTTTCCAAATGGCTGTCCTTGAACAATAAAAATCTCATTTTTCTCCGATGCGGAAGTTCGTAGGAAAATGATTCATGAGCCTCTTTAGTGGCCCTGTGTTCTCCAAGGCGAACTGATGCGCAAGCGGCCAGTGTTTCAAGCACAATCATATATGGCTCTTGCTCCTGGACGAAACGATGACCATATATTCTTTCCTGAACTTCCATATCTATATTGTCCAAAACATCAGGGGGTGGAGCCAATCTTACAATATCATCATTATATTCTACCATGACCAGTCATCCCTCTCGCTTAGCGCATATATGGGTTTTTCCTGGAAATCACCGTTTGACATTTCAATTTCACTTAGCGGTATGGTGTTATTGTTAACTTTTCGAAAAATTGAAGTTACGCGCAATTGAAACCGTTCAATTTCTCTAATGCATTCAGCGGAAAAGCTTGCCGGTAATGCGCCATTCGACACTCGAAACAAACATTCAACTAGTGTAGGTCTCAATTTAAGTGATATTTCTTTTTCGTAACCGCTTATTTTAATTGAAAGAGTTGGCGGACTATTCTCGGTAGAGTTTTCAGATGAGCCGCTTTTAAGCTTAATTTTGCTACTAGCGCTCATTGACCCTGATTTTTCAACCAAAAGAGGTATTTCATGACCAAGAAAAACTCCTGCGGGCATCGTTATCCATAGGCGATCACTGGTAGTTGTCATTTTTCCCGTCATCATTCTATTTAACCCCTTGAAAAGGGAGCTTCTAATACGCTGCACAGTATTCTTGTCGGGATTTTTAGTTGTCATGGCAATATAATCATGGCCATGTTGAAATATTGTAAGGTTCCAGGGATTTTTACGAATATTTTCCTCTATGTTAAACATATCCAAACGTGTTGAAAAGAACAGCCTTCGTCTCTGATCTATGAGCTGTTCCTGAAAATCGGCGGAACTTGAATTGGGATCATTTAAGTACCTATGTTTCGCAGTGAATATTTTTTCGCCATAAAATTCGCAACCATTCGAATCATTGCTGTTCCAGATAAGAAGGTTGTCAAAATGGTTGTTTGTTTCATAACCAATCTGAAACCTGTTCATTACATTAAAACATCCGTATTGATGGCGATTTCTATCTCCCAAATTTAATCCAAAAACATTTCTATATGGATTTGTTAGGCAATATTGATTGTTTTTTGCACGATTCCTTGCTTTTTCGCAATTCAAAAGTTTTGAACCGGATTTTTCATCTCCAAGTAAAACATTAACTGTCAATAAAATTATCTGTCTTATTGATAAATAATGGCCATCATCCGCTGCTATTCTTATTAAATCCTTTAACTTTTTTCTCATTGATGAATCGCAAGTGCTCATTAGTATTTTTCTGTTTATTCTTATTGGGCACGGATTTTTCTTTTCCTGCAGCAAATGGCAATCTCTACATCCATCCCATCCCCCGTGATCTACAATACCGTCAAATATGTCATCCAGTATTTCCTGATGAGAACGACGCGACATGTTGATTAACTCAAAATTCAAAGCCGAGTCTTCTTGTTTATCATTTCTCAACATTTCGGAAAATTTGCCGTGCAGTTCCCAGTCTTCCTGATCTCTAAAGAACTTCAGCAATTGCCCATCATTTACGCAAATCACATAAACGTCGAGACTTTCTCCTGAAAGAGACGCTCTGATTTCTGGATATGCCCCATTTTTCTCTTTATCATTGAACTCGCTTAAGTCCTTAATAAACTTTATTTTACCACCACGTTTATTTACCATGGGGTGCTGGTATATTTTTTCAGAAAACCCGGTAAATTGATGATCGCCTGCAAGCTTTTCTGCCACCTTTCGAGCGGTATAGGTTTTGCCATCTCCGGCGGTTCCGGTAAGAATGACTGAAACAGGCCTTTCAGAATTAAGAATGTCCGTTAATTTATCTATGAGCGGCGATGCGATCCTGATTGGCTGGCACCCATATTTTTTGGCCGCTTCAACCACAAATTCATCATACAAATTATTTGCCGAAGGCAGCGGGCCATATGATGCAAGAAAATCTACAAGTTTGTTTGATCTCATTTTAGCCTCATAAATGACAAATTGCGCAACCGTCCTCAGGCTCGCCTTTTTCAATTTCATGACGTTCCCTGATCTTTTCCAATTCCTCTAGAGACCGCGACTGCGACCAGGTAAACCTGCGGCCATTGGGTTTAATCTCTTCATATGATTTCGCCGCCTCAAAAAGTTCGGGATGACGCTCCTTTAAACCCTGCCATTCCCCAATCTGCTGGTAGAAGCAAAAGTAGCAACCGGAACGCGATCTCCAGTCGTAATACGGGGGCAAATCAAGTCCGCTTCCCAAAAGGAGCTCGCGGACATCATCTATGCCGAATCCAATGTCCTTTAGAGGATAAACGGGAATAATGTTGTTTTTGCCCGATATCGCCACAGGCTTCGATCTGCCCGGAGATGCATCTTCACCTGCCGCCAATTTGCCGCTGGACTTAAAGCCATCACGGTGCTCGTCGGCCCGAATTCCAATATATGAATATGCTTCATCATTGCCGACAAAATGCTCAAACGGCTTGATTTTAAGAATTCTTGTACACCAGCGTGCCTGGGGAGAGGGCAGAAAACCCGAATATACCTCATTAAGCAAGACATCGAATGGTGAACGCCTGCCCGCTTTGGATCGCACCTTCAATTCAGGCAAATCCAATGCAGTCAGTCTGTTGATTTTTATATCAAAAATCATTTCAAATCGACGCAGGTAGCCATATGTTTCCGGAAGCTCCGCGCCTGTGTCGGTAAACACAAACTCCAAAGGCAAATTCGAGTGGTTTTCGATCATATAGACCGCAAGAGCCGTTGAATCCTTCCCGCCGCTCAAGGGTATGATATGCCGTTTATCATGGTCATTGACGGCATCGGAAAGTCTTGCCGGAATCATGGCTCTCTCCGGTCAACGATGTCATCCAGATAGCTGATCAGCCGATTCCGACCGATTTTTTTACTGTAAACGTGAAAGGTTGCCGCCAAATGGTTTCGCAAAAATTGCCGATATTGTTCACTGTCGTCAATTTGATCCAGCAAGGCGTCTTCAATGCGGATTACAGCTTCATGAAGCCTTGACCGGAATGTCTGGATAGTCTTGTGATCCCACGAACTAAAATCTTCACCGCATAGAATACCGCTTAGCTGAGCAACAAATCCGCTCTCTCCTTTGGCGGTCTTGCCCGCTGAGCGGCATTTTGACAGCACGCCTCTTGCCTCATAGTCAAGGTTCCGCAAATTGGCCGCATCCTCGGGAACGCACGATGCCCACTTTCCTGCAGCCTCCAGAAATGGCAGTTCTTCACACTCAAGACGAGAATTGAATATTATGGAAGCAATCTCCACCGCCTTACCGGCCAGCGAGGAAGTGGCTTTCTCCAGTTCTTTAACACCGCGATTGAAAGCAGTGACAACATTGCCGTCAATCTTCTGACGACCGAAAGCTTTTGGAAGATCGCGTAACAGAAAAACAAGAGGGTCGAAATTTTTCTTGCAAACGAGTGGCTGGATTTTATCCGCATATTGCCCCAATCCCGTTGCGGTCAGTGCGACTGGCGGCAAACTTCCACGCCATTCAAGCAGCGCATCGTAAAATCCTCTCACGCAATCCAATTCCCGCTGATCAAGTCGACCTGCCAGACAGAGAGTCAATTTATTGATGTTTTTTATCTCGCGGTGAGCAAGTTTTGGAACTTCCACTTCGAACCGCTCTGGGTTCTCGCATATTTTTTCAATAACGCTTGGTTGAATATCGTCCAGATAACGACGCCTGCCACCCGACGTTTCGCGAATTGCCAGCCCTTTTCCAAATGCCGCGAGCCCTGAGGCAAGGAGAAGACTACCCCCCCCCCCTCCATCTTAAACCAATTGGCGGAGCGGCCATAAAATCTTCAAGTTCCGCAAAATTCCTGGGATGCTGACTGGGTTTTGCGAAAAAGGACTTCAATTCCGACCAGACATCTCTCATGTTCCTGTCTATAATTTTATTCGGATTGCTCCATCGCCATTTGCCATTCTCTTTGGCATAAAGACCCGTTCTCTCAATGACAGTCCGATAGATGGAGGCGTCTGCGGAAGTGGATCCTTCATATCCCAGTTCAGGCAGCCCGGTACGCTCGATAATCGCCAGCATGCATCTTCTGCATGCCGATCTTGTAACGGGGGTGATCTTCCGACGAACAATTTGCTCATTGCGAATTACCGGGGTCTTTGCAAAGCGCTTCTCGAAAATGCCGGAAAGAATTTCACCCGATATATTCTTCTCTTTTGAAAAGTCATGCACCTTTAAACCTGACACCCAGACTACCTCACCCATGTCCGGATTCATTATGCCCTCAAGATTTTTTCTCAGCAATGCTTCCGATTCCGATCTATATTCCAGCAATTCCCTTTTCACCAGTGGATCCTCGGCAAGAAGATAATCCTTGTCAAGCAGAGAATCAATTCCCATTAAGTCGGCAAGTATTGAATTAATCTCCGATGAGCGTCGCGGCAAGCCAAAAATAAAATGTGAAGGAAGCGTTCTGGCAATTTGCAACACTTCAATATTGTCGGAGGTTGCGTCAAACACCAGCACCACAAGCGCGTCTTCAAGATTCGCGCGATCTCTGAGCGCTTCCATGCGATTTTCAGAATGCAAATCGCTCATTTTAATGAAACAGGCCGGAGCAAAACGGGTAATTGCTCTTGTATGATTATATCGAGGTGCCGTGTAGGCATCTGGGGGAAACAGACGTTCAAGTTCTTCGGCGGGGTCGCATTCCAATGCAAGGCGCGCGCCTTCATCATTTATCATTTGCCGTATATCCAAATCCGATCCATGCCAAACGGATATGTCATTTACGCGCCGCCTGTGGAGAAGCACCTTTCTATCAACCAAGTCGCCAATGCTTGCCGCAACATCTCTTTTTGAAATACCCGCCCCTTCGGATACTGCATATAGAAGTTTCTCCAAAGGCAGTTTGGAACGCTCTGAACTGCGGCCAAGCTGAAGCAAGGCGGCCGTTTTAACAATCTTGCCCTCAAGCTCGGTATCCGTCCGTGTTAACGCCGATTCGGTTTCAACATGTCTGCGTTGCGTTCCGCCCGGCCCGGTATCGGCGCGCATAATCGGCGCAAAGTAGTCATATAGAGCATCCACGCCTACCGGACTTCCGCCATCGCTTTTTTTCACTATCTCTCTGACAAAATTGACCATGGTTCTCTCTGCCTGGGCCAACTGGGATGAAAGCCTGGGCAAAACCTGTAGTGCCGCGGGAGTAAGCGGTGATGAATTTGCAAGCACATCGGCAAGCCTTGCATCATCTGAAATTTCGGTAAAAAAACCCGCTTCCCTTGCTCTTGAAACATCAATCGGACCAGATCTCAATTTATCTCTGTTCAATAGTTCGGAAAGCATTTCAATTGCATCCAACCCATCATCAATTAGATTGATGGTCTCGAATCTCCCTTCTATTTTGGCCCAGGTTGACTCCGCCGTCTCGGATACTCCGCGAATATAGTGGTTGAGACCTTTATGCATCAAAGTCGTCAGTGACATTTTAGGATCGGAACCTCTAACAACCCATTCGGCAAGATTCTGAACATCAAGCAGATCCTCTGGCCTTCCCTCTCTGACAAGTGTTTCGAGATGATGTCCAAACTCGTCCCAGACAATGACAATTCGTTGCCTGTTTTCCTTTCGGGCCTTGCGGACAATGTTGACAAACACCTGCCTAAGTGATGGTGACCGCTGCACACCCGCCTGTTTTGCCAATGTCTTTCCCAGATCGAGACACGCGCCATGCAGCAGCAGTAATAGCGCTGAACCCTTTTGCCTGGATGCCTCGCCTGCAATTTCCTTGTCAATTCCACCTATGCGGTCGAGAAGTCTTTTAACTTCGGTTTTTCCACCAGTCAAAATTGCTATTCCAGCCAATGCGGCCATGGATTTTCCGGCACCATACGGAGCGACAACATGTGAAGCAGCACTATGACCATTGCCCATCACGGCGCGAATTACCTGAATTGATTTTCTGGTTGGGCGATACGAATCGATTACATCTGTTCGCCTGCGGTCATCTGCGATATTTATTGACCGGTATCCGTTCATGCGGCATTCACCCGCCGGCCTTCAAATGAATTTTCAAAATACGTGGCCGCCCATCCGGACGCAGTGACATTGCCCACCGCAATGTATTTCTTTCCAGCGAGATTGCGAATATCAAGTCTTTTCCTGCCAAGTGCGTCCACGCCTTTGGATAGTTTTTCAAGAAGCGAATCCCGAGAAAGGCCAAAAATTGAAGAACAGTGGAGCATGACATTATCTTCAACGTCCACATCAATCATTTCGCCTTCCGCAATCTCATATGCCGAATTGCCCATGCTAAGCGCGCATAAAACCATGCAAATCGCTTCTGGCGGGATTGGCGTTGGTTCAGATTTTTCAAAACGGTCAAGCCTCCTCATGTGGCGCCACATGTTCAGTCTCTGAAACGGAGACCCCAAATTATCCTCGGGATCCGTTATTGGTCGTGGAATCGGAACCGCATAGGTTCGCATCATTACAGCAACATCCCGTTGAACGGCTTTTAATGACGGGGGCTTCCCATTGGCCGATTTCAATTCGTTTTGGAGCAATTCGGTCAATTCGGTCCGTGTACATCTATAGGGAAAACCTGGTGAAAAAAACCACGGCAATGTTGAACCCGATTTTGATGTGGCCACTGCCGCATGCAAAAGCCACCATGTTCCCAATCTGACCATATAGGGATCATGCCTTGCAACCATGTTGCCAAATTCCGATGGCTTCAGCGGACCATTCCTGGTTTCGCGTTTTGCCAATCCCGATGCGACAAGCCACCATCCAATGGATTTTGCCATGTTGCGCCCAACGCCAAGATCGTCGGCGCTTTGCGGCTGTGAGAAAAATCGCGGTTCTCCGTCCATAATGTATTGGAGGCCTTTGGCCAGCCACCCGGGCCTCGGGTAAAATGTTTCATGTCCACCTGTTTTCACTGCATTACACCATGATTTCACGAAGAAACCCCACCTCTTCGGCTATCAGATCAGATGCGGTATCAATTTCAGCTTCTATGCTGTTAACCGAAACGGCAAAGCGAACACTGGAAAATGCATCATCGCGGGGAAGTCCCATCGCCAGCAGTGCCGGTGATGGTTCCGGTTGCATTGACGAACAAGCCGACACCTGCGAGCAAATGACATCTCTTGCCTCAAGACGCGCCACAAGAGCCATGCCATCAACGCCGGGAAACATGATACTGCTCGTGTTTGGAACTCTCAAGACCTTTTCCCCGTTTATGGTTATGTCCGGCAGGTGGCGCCTGACATTCTGCTCAAACCTGTCTCGCATTTCTTTCATATGCAATATGTCTTTTTTTAGGTTCTCCCGTCTTGTTTTGCAAGCAGTTCCCAGGCCCACTATTCCAGGCACATTCTCCGTTCCACCACGGCGCGCCTTCTCCTGACCGCCGCCAACGGCCATGATCACTGGATCTTGGCCGGTTAACTGCACCAACACCCCTATGCCTTTTGGTCCATGCAGCTTGTGTGCGCAAAAACTTAAATAATCGGCTTTTAGGGTACTGACATCCAGTGGGATTCTTCCTACCACCTGAGTTGCATCAACAAGACATCTTGCGTTGTGCTTTTTTGCCAAGTCGCAGATTTTTTCGGCATTTTGGAGCACTCCCGTTTCTCCATTCGCCCATGTAAACGCCACCAAAGCCGAACCTTGAGTTTTCTTTAGAACGAATTCAAGCATATCGATATTCCACAACCCGGAATCATCTATCTGAATGATTTCGGTATTGTACTGATAGTGATCATAATATCCGCAGATAGATGGATGCTCGGCTGCTGACGTTATGAGTGTCGAACATTTTTTTGCGTGATGCCGCAACACCGCTTCATTGGCTTCCGTCGCTCCAGAGCAAAACACTATCTTTTCAGGATCGGCCGATATCAGTCCAGCAACCTGGCTTCTAGCAACCGAAACGGCATTAGCCGCCTTTTTCCCGGGGAAATGGGAACTTGACGGATTTGCCCAGTCAACATTCAACGCCGCGCAGATGGCATCGACCACCTCTTTGGACGGCTGCGTGGTGGCATTGTTATCAAGGTAAATCATCTGGTCAAAGCTTGCCATATATGCCGCACTATAATATCAATTATACCAAAACAAGAGTGCAATCTTCCATTGAAATCGCGGTTGGGAACATTGTACAGGATTTTGCCGTCACGCGCAAAATCAAGGTGTGCGACCAGTGCCGTCTTCCCCTGGATTGCATGTTGAAACCGGCAAAAAAAGTACGACGACATGCCGCATGCACCGCGACAAAAAACACCGACCGCACAGTTGAACAGCCTGTTGAACTGGCCGTGAAATGCAAGTGCTCCTTGAGACAGTCTTCCAGACTGACGACGAGAATGCAAATCTTCAAGCTTCATGACTCCCGGTTTCTACAATGCATGCGCGCAAACGAAAGAAAGCCGCGCCGAAAGGGTTTGAGTGGCCATGGCGCATCCTTCATCGCAGCCTGCGCGCGGCGCTCCGATATCTGCCCTTTGAATTCATAGTAGCGGATTTTGTTCGGCAAACCATCGATCAACAGCCAGTTGGAGATCAGACGTTCCGGTTGATGGGTGAGTGTCTTGGCACGGAGGAACTGAATGTCGCGCCAGATCGCCTCGCCATCTCTTGTGTTTCGCGGAACATGATAGGTTTCTTGCAGGGTTTCGAGAAGCTCTGAGAGGCCGCGCGCCCAGCCTCGCGTGAAATCAATGTACTGAGCATGAGCTATGAGGAACGAGGCTTCGAAGGGCCCCATTCCAAGGGGAATGATGAATGCGTTGTCTTGGAGCTTTCGCGCAACGTCGGATGCGATCTGAATTTCGTTGCGAACGCCCTGTTTCTGGACTGCATTTGGATTGGCGACGAGCAGCATCTTGCAAGCGCGGTGGCGCAGGGCGTGTTCGAGTTTGCGTTGCCAATCGTCGCCGCCTTTAAGTCGCAGAACATCTGCCCAGACTTCATAACCCAATGCCGAGAGCTTGGCGCCCAGCCAGATCGTGAAGGGATTGTCCTCTGGCGCGGCATGACTGATGAAGATCGCCTCGCGCGGTTCGGTGTCCGTGTCTTTGGGTTTGGATGAAGCGGTCAAGTGTCACCGCCCGCGACCGTCCAAGGTCCACCACGCTGCCAGGACTGCACTGGCTCATGAACCAGAACCGGGTTTAGAAATGCTCTCAAGTTACCTATCACCGTGATGAGTGAAGCTGGGATCGCGTCCAAACGGTCGCGTGTCACAAACGCCTGCCATTGCGTTTGTTTTTCATCAGCAAAATCGTCGCTCAGCCCGACTGGTGGCTCTTCCGGCCACGGCGTTTTACGGCGCTCAAAGGTTTGCTGTATGGCGGACGCGAGCGACTCTGCATCAAATTCGAATGTTTGAGCGATCATCCAAAGATCGTAAAAGTCCTTCATCCGACTGTTTCCGATGCCAAGGGACACAATAGCTTCGGTTTTCTCGGCGACGATGGTTTCGGGCGGATAGGCGCGCAAGACCGGCGACGGCTGGTCAAGTAGAGCAGGATATTCGATCTCTATTGCGCCTGGCGTGACCGCGTCGCCAAAACCGACATCAATCTGGATGGGGATGCGCGCGCCGGCGATGGTTGCGTTCGTTCGCACACGCACGCCGCCATATTCGGCTTCATCCCTTATCGGCGCCGCGCGAATGGCGTCAGCGTCGAAAACAACGCCATCGTCGGCCACATCCATGGTGCAAATGGTTCTTATGCTGGCGGCTATTTCCGTGGGCGCAGGATCGCCACGACCTAGTAGATCCAGATCGCGTGTGGGACGGAACGAATCGTCGCGCCAAACGGCGAAGAGCATCGCGCCTTTTAAGATGAAATCGTCTCGCTTGTCTGAGACGCTGAGGCGATAGAGCAGCCGTTCCATGGCGTAGCGCGTCAGCAAAATCTGCAAGTCCAAGTTTTCGGCACGCGCGCGGGCGAGCATGCTGGCGCGCACAGATGCGCCTATATTGTTAACTTCACGCGCCATCGGCCACCATGGCTTCGACATAGGGGCGCATAACTATCCAGACACGCGCGGAGCGCGCGAATTTCCACAGCTGGTCTGGCGTCACGCGTTTGGCACGAAGTCCCTCGCGCAGGCTCTCAAGCGCGATGTCGAGACCAATCTTGTTGCGGTAACGGAAGCAGTCGACAATCGTCTTGGCGGGCTCGAAGATCGGGACCGCGACCCCGTCAATCTGATGGTGCTTAATGCCTTCAGACATGGCTTTGCTTCCAAACCGCACAAACCGGATTGAGGGATATTCGACTTTTGGCTTCCAGCCGGTTCGGTCGATGGCCATCCAAACGGCGGACGGCATCTGCAGGGTCATTTCATGGAATTGCAGCGCGGAGGTCAGGCAGATCACGCCTTTGGGCACCAGGGCCGAGGCTTCGGCGAAGTTGCGCTGCGGATCGGGCATCGCGTCCGGAAGCTGATAGAGGCCGCGTGCCACACGCTCGACAGCGCCCTCTCGAACCAGGCGCGCAACCGTCTCGGCCCCTACGCCCGCGTCGCGAAAGTCACGCATGCGGACAAGGCCCTTCTCGCTGAGAAGGGCGCAAGCGGTCTCGCGTTGAGAGGTGGACGGAAGTGACATTTGCTATGCTTTTAGAAATAAGTGCAGAGGTTCTATCACATCGCGCTTGGGAGATCAAACCGATTCCGCTCACGCTTCGCGACTGCGTAGCCGTGTGACGAAACCTTGCAAAATACCTAGAAGTGCAGAGGTTCTATCACACCCTTAAAGAATGCGCCAAGGTGAGACTTGCCAACGATGATGGATGGATAGGTGTCGAGATTCTCTGAAAGCGAAGTTGCAGAACGCTGGCTTGAGCGATTCTCAGAAACGGATCGAGAGATAGCTGTCAGCCTCATAGACGAGGTGCTTCTCGTTGGCGGTGGCGAGCTGACGAGCGGCATCACCCGACTCTTTGATAAAATCCAGGCTGAGCACGGAAGTCAGGGACCGCCCGGCTTCTACGCAGAACGCGAAGTGGAATGGGACAAGAACCAAGTCTTACCGATCTTTCCTAGCGCCCGGAACGGGCACGCGGTCGGCAAAGGCCCACAGCCTATTCCCTTTGATCCCAATCGTCCCGAGGTCGGAAGCGAAGGCCTCATCGTAAATCTCATCACCAGCTATTGTCGCCAGCATGGGCGAGAGATGTTCAATCATCCGGGCCCTGATCTGCTGCGCAGGCGCAAAGCCGGCCCGATTGTTGTCGTTGCTGATTTTATCGGATCAGGGCAGCGGGTTTGGGAGATGCTCGAGACCTTTCGCGCTGTCGCCTCCGTTCGAAGTTGGCGTTCCTATCACCTGATCGATTTCTACGTCGTCGCATATTCGGGTACTGAGGAGGGTTTGCGCCACGTGCGATCAAGCCGCTTGCGACCCAAGGTGCTGACGGTGAGTGGATGTCCGACGATCGACACCGTGTTCCGCAAGCCGACGCGCGACGCTGTGAGGCAATTGTGCCGGACCTATCCTCCTAATCACAACCGGCCCCCCTTGGTTATGGTTGGGCGGGAGCGCTGATCGCGTTCGAGCATGGCGTGCCCAACAATGCTACGCCCATCCTGCATAGCGGATGGGGCAAGTGGGCGCCGCTCTTCCAGCGGCGAAGCACCATCGCGGCCAAAGGAGAATTTCCAAACACGAACCGCGAGGAACTCGCTGCGCGTGCTGAGCAGTTGCTTCGCATCCGCGATGCCGAGACGTACTTGTCTGACTCGCGTGGTCGCCGATGGATCAAAACGATGCTAGTGCTTTGTATTATACATTTAATTCCATTTTTCAGAGCTTCCGGTGACCCCGCTTCCAGGACTCCACGAGATCCTCCGGGCCGCGGCTCCACCGGAACGGGCGCGCGTCCCTGGCGTTGCGGTGC
>JAPOTF010000179.1 GCA_026709325.1 Roseovarius sp. | reverse complement strand
AGGTAATATAATACCACATTACTAGCTTTATGAATTATTGGCATAATTTGGAAAATTTTGTTGTTGACACGCAAAACAGGAGTTATATAAGCCACCATTCAATTATGGCCATTGGTGGACAGCCACTGCCAAAACAAGAATGGGAAAATGCATGAAATGAAAACTTTTTCAGCTAGGCCGGCAGATATTGAAAAAAAGTGGATCCTGATTGATGCCAAAGGTGTTGTCCTGGGTCGGCTTGCGTCAATAATCGCCATGCGCCTGAGAGGCAAGCACAAGTCAACTTTCACGCCTCATATGGATATGGGTGACAATGTTATCGTTGTTAACGCCGAAAAAATTCAGTTGACCGGCAAAAAGCGCGACAAGCCCAACTATTGGCATACTGGATATCCGGGTGGAATTAAAAGCCTGGCAACAGGTCAAATACTTGAGGGTTCGCATCCTGAGCGTGTTGTCATGCAGGCTGTCAAAAGAATGCTTCCGGGCAATCGATTGTCTCGCCGCCAGATGACCAACCTCAGAGTCTATGCCGGACCAGAGCATCCGCATGAGGCGCAATGCCCTGAAACGCTGGATGTAAAGTCAATGAACAAAAAAAATACCAGGATATCGGACTAATGGCTGAAAGTTTATCGCAACTTGAAGAGTTGAAGAATTCGCTTGAAGGCAATGAGGCCTCGGATATCAATACCGAGGTCAGGCGCGAACCCGAGCACGACGAACTAGGTCGCTCCTATGCGACTGGCAAACGCAAGAATGCCGTTGCACGTGTTTGGATCAGGCCGGGAAGCGGCAAAATCAAGGTCAACGGCAAGGATATGGAGCAATACTTTGCACGTCCGGTGCTTCAGATGATCCTTCGCCAGCCATTTTCCATAGCCGGAGTGGAAAACTACTTTGATGTAATGGCTACCGTTAAAGGCGGCGGCCTGTCGGGACAGGCGGGGGCGGTTAAGCATGGAATTTCAATTGCCTTGCAGCGTTATGACCCGTTGCTCAGACCAACACTGAAAGCGGCGGGTTTTCTTACTCGGGACAGCCGGGTTGTAGAGCGAAAAAAATACGGAAAGCGCAAGGCGCGCAAGAGCTTCCAGTTTTCCAAACGATGATGTTGAAATCTGCTTCAGTGCCAATGGGGTTTGCATTTGGCGAACCCCTTTTTTGACTAAAATTTTATCTGTGGCTGTTTGAATTCGCTAATCGTTTTCAATCAAACCCAATCCTCGCAGATATACTCCAATTCCGCTTTCAAGCAAATCTTCTGCAAGGAAGGGAGACTGGGCGCCCGGAGAATTTCGCGCAAACAGTTCCACCACGCCATGACTCATCGCCCAGATATGCGCCGAAAACATTGAAGATGGCGGGCGCTTGTCTTGCGGTATATGCCGCGAGAGATCTTCGGCCGCTATTTCGAGAACGGCCCTTGCGCGGCCGGCCACAGCGGCAAGTTCCGGTGTTCTATTGATCGAAATACCGCTTTCGAACATGGCAATGTAATGTCCGGGATATTTTCTGGCAAATGCAAGATAGGCCCGACCGGTGGCCTCAAAACTGGCCAATGCGGAAGGTTGTCCGGATTCATAGGCATATTGCATCACATCCGCAAAGATTTCATACCCCTTCCGCGCTGCCTCGGCAATGAGATCTTCGCGCCCGTCAAAATGGCGATAAACCGCGGCAGGGGTGACATCCGCAAGTTTGGCCGCTTCAGACAGGGTAAATCCAGTGGGCCCCTTGACTTCAATAAGCCTCAAAGCGGCTTCCGTGAGGGCCTTTCGAAGATTGCCGTGATGATAGCCCCTTTTTGACATTTCATGTGCCGGTTTTATCACGGAATATGCCGCGCAAAACCATTCCGGCCGCCCGGAGCTTTCCGCTTGATGCATTATGCGCATGGCGTATTTCAGGATGCGCGGCAATCGTGACGCTAGTTCCCGATTGCGTCAATTTCATAAGGTGTTGTTTGGTATATTTCATTGATCCAGTTGCCATAAAAAAGATGCGAATGACTGCGCCAGCGGTTCTGAGGAGGCAATGACGGATCGTCGTCAGGATAATAGTTGGCGGGCACATTGATTGGTGCTCCCTTATCGATATCGCGGTCATACTCGTATTTTAGCGTGGAACTGTCATACTCAAGGTGGTTAAATATGTATATTGCCCTGAATTTGCCGTCTTCAACAAGGCATGGACCCACATCGTCGCTGTATAGAAGCGTGTTCAGGCCATCTATGGAATCAATCTCGTCCTGGCGGATTTCAGTCCAGCGACTTACCGGTATGACGCAATCATCGGAAAACCCGCGCAGAAGAGGGTTTGCGGGATCCATGTTTCGATGGCGAAAGCATCCAAAAGCCTTTGAAGAAAGCGGATGCTTGTCAATTTCATGGAAATGCTTGAGCATGGCCATCCCGCCCCAGCAAACGCCTATGGAGGAGTGGACATGCGATTGCGTCCAATCAAAAATGGCGCGCAATTCGTCCCAATACGTTACCTCCCGATAATCAAGATGCTCAACGGGAGCTCCGGTAATGATCAACCCATCAAACTTTTCGTTTACCTCTCTTATTTCCGAAAAGGGCCGGTAGAATTTCTCCATGTGAATTGCAGACGTGAATTTGGTCTTGTGATTCGTCATGCGAATGAATTGCATGTCAATCTGCAATGGCGTGGCTCCGATGAGGCGCGCGAACTGGGTTTCAGTCTGCTCCTTGTTCGGCATCAAATTTAGCAATCCTATCCGCAAGGGCCGTATGTCCTGCCTTTCGGCACGACCATCGGTCATCACCATTACCCCTTCGCGATTGAGAATTTCATAGGCGGGCAGGTCGGCATGTATCTTGATTGGCATATGTTTTCCATCATGGTCAGTTGTGATCGACAAGAGTACCGGCAACGAGTTCAATGAATTCCTCTTCATTTTCAAGTGATGCTATATCATCCGCATATACGGTTATGCCCCATTTGGCCATTGAGAGGTGCCGTGGTTCCCGATGCGACAGGGCACGCGCATAAGTCCATCGAATGAAATCGTCCGGATTGACCTTGTCTTCCAAAACGCCGGTTTCATCGAGATATTCCGACCAGCATTTTGCAACAAACTCATGCTGATAGCACATCGGCTTGGGTGCCATGTTGAAGCGTTTAACGAGTTCTCTGGTATGCGATTCATCCCCTTTGATGCCGACAAGAAGGCAATGCGTCGAAAGCGCGTTGAGTATTGGGTCTTCAGGATCATCGCCATCCACCCATTCGCAAAAGGAGCCACCTGTATCGCAAATGAAATTTGGATAATTGTACAATCGCTCGCTACGACGGATAAATGCCTCGGTATCCAGCAATGCCTGAATCTCGGCTTTGCGAAACTGTTCCTGGCGACGATGAAACTCATCTATTGGAAGTCCGCCTTTTGAAGGATCGCCGGGCTTGCCGAGATAGGTTGAAACAGGGTTAAGGTTGTCAAATGTAATATTTGAACCAATATAAATTGAGTCGCTCATGAGCAAATCGCGCAGAAATGGAACCTTTATGGCGTGCTCGATTGCATTATCAACTATGTAGTCGCCCATATATCGCGTTCCAATGCGGTAATCCACGGAATAGTGAAACCAGCTGCCGCCGCCACGTAGCATTTTGGAAAGGTGTGTTTTCCCAAGTCCGGACATCCCGTAGACAACTATCCGTTTGTTTAAGGCATTGCGCCACTGTTGCGAGTTGATTTTCAGCATGGTTGTTCCTCTTCGGATGCAAGCCCTTTACTGTTTGTCGCCATTTGGGTCAAATAAAGCGCGATCATGAATTTTAAAAACCAGGTTTTGATATGGTAACACGCTGTTTGCGGTGCCCAATATGCCACCCGGTTTTCTAAAGGCCGTTTTATGAACGATTCATTGTTCGTATGTTCATATAGTTTGCAAGAAGTATGATTAACGCGCCTGCCATTATGAAACCGTCAACATGTTCATCATAAAGAAGGTATCCAACAATTATGATTGCCGGCAGGCGAATGAAATCAAGGGGTGCAACTATGGTTGCCGGAGCAATGGCCAGAGCCGAGGTAATGCAATAATGTGCCGAAAGGCCGCATAGCGATATTATGGCAAGCCAAGGAAGAGTTTCAATTGTTGGCAAGGCGATATCGCCATCAATGCCCGCTGCGGCAAGCCCCATTATTGCCTGCATCAGCGTCATCCAGAACAGTATGCAGGTTAGACTTGCGATGGTGACCAGCTGTTTTGAAAAAATATATGTTCCCGCAAATCCTATTGCCGCCGCCGCTGCGGCCATTGTGCCGACGTCAAATTCGTCAAATCCGGGACGTGTAATGGTCAAAATGCCAAGAAAACCTATTGTAACGGATAACGCCTTATAAAAAGTGATTCTTTCATTAAGAAAAAGAGGTGAAAGAAGTACAACCCATAGTGGTGTGGTGAACTCGTATGAAAATAGCTGCGCGAGAGGTATTAGCGGAAGCGCGTAAAACCAGAGATTTTGACCTGCAAAGTGAAACAGGTTTCGGGTCAGATGAAGTCTCAACCTTCGGGTGTTAATGCTTCTGTGGGTATTCAGCATGCGAGCCAAAAGCAATACTATGGCGATTCCAAAAATGGAGCGATACATCATTATCTCAAATGTATCAAAATCCGAACGTGCCACGCGTCCCGCGATTGCCATGAGGCTAAACGAAATCACTCCGCCCATCATCCATGCAGCGGCCAAAAATGGCCTTGCTTCACTTGAGGTACTGCTCATTCGCTCTGGATTCCACCTTGCTTGCGGAGTTTAACGGCATTTTCTCATTGCCACGGAAATTCATATGCTTGAGAAAACACGTTAAATCAATGCATATATCACTGCATTGCATGATATTTCAACGAAGGCGCTTAATCGGCTCTGGCTTTAAATATGAATTTTATATCTATCAAACAACCAGTTAATTGGCATAAATTTAACAATCGCGCAATAGGGGAATCACGAATGGCTGGAACATTTGCCACTAGGATTTGTCATTAAGATATGCGCAATTCATCTCGGCCATCGCCATGGTTTGCGGCGTGGCTCTGTAATGCGAAGGTGCCAGTTGATTATTTTGGTAAAATTGTACCTTGCAATTTGGGAATTTAATTCCGATAATGCAAGGTATGCTAGAGCGATGGATTTCACAAAGACTTGTAAAAAGCATAGGCCGCAATCCAACTGTGGCGCTACTTGGTGCACGCCAGGTTGGCAAGACGACACTGGCCAAGACCCTGGCAAAAGATATGCCATCAATTTATCTTGATTTGGAATTTTCAAAAGATTTGGCAAAGCTGAATGACCCGGTGACTTTTTTGGAGTCGCACAGTGATAAATTAATTGTTCTGGATGAGATACAGCAGGCGCCAGATTTATTTATGATTTTGCGTGGACTGATTGATCAAGGCAGACAGGCAGGGCGCAATGCGGCTCAATTTTTGATACTGGGTTCTGCCTCTATGGACTTGCTGCGCCAGTCTTCTGAAAGTTTGGCGGGCCGTATTGGCTATATCGAAATGACAGGTCTCAATATTCTCGAGACGGGTACTTCACGGGACGTGATTCAAAATCTGTGGCTGCGAGGCGGATTTCCAGACAGCTATTTTGCCGAGGATTTTGAAACGTCAATGGAATGGCTGGAAAATCTAATAAAGACATATTTGGAAAGAGATGTACCCCAGATGGGCTTTAGGGTTCCCGCTGCTCGACTAAAGCGTCTTTGGACAATGCTTGCCCACCTGCAATGTGAAACGGTTGATTATTCAAAGCTGGCTGCCAATCTTGAAATCGATGGAAAAACCGTTCGCAACTATATTGATATCCTCACCGGTCTCCTGCTGGTAAGAAGGGTTGACCCGTGGCATGCCAATGTGAAAAAGCGGCTTGTAAAGTCACCTCGCTACTATATCCGTGATAGCGGTATATTGCACCGTTTGCTTGGTGTTGATAGCTACGACGCGCTACTCTCCAATCCAATTCTTGGCAAAAGCTGGGAGGGGTTTGTTATGGAGAATATTCACTCCGTTATGCCGCGTTTTGCTGAAGCATATTTCTATCGCACAGCTGCGGGGGCTGAAATTGATTTGGTAATCAAAATGCCAAACGCGGAAATTTGGGCCGTTGAAATAAAATATGGCGTCGCGCCGAAACCTGGCAAGCATTACGGCAAGACATGTGATGACGTGGGCGCGACACATAAATTTGTTGTCTATGGCGGGGATGATGAATTTCCAATTGGCCATAATGTATGGATGATATCTCTACCGAAAATAATGAAAAAGCTGATTGTGGCTCAACCATGATGCCCGCTCGGCATTCTAGAGTTTTCCCATGCCAACAGGATTCGGTCTTTCCATCGCTGATGATCAGTAATTCCCGCCAGTTTTTTTACTGAATCGTCCATATTGACGGTTGAAGATTGCAGGTGAGCATCTTCCGTAATGGGGTCCCGAATTCAAGAGCGAAGTTTGACAAAATAGTGCTGAAAATGCGCAAACCTGGCAACGGTTTTGACGCATCGACGACAAGAGATGCGGAGTTCACGCCGTTCATGTTTTGCTCAAACCCCCGCCTGCAGGCTTGAATGGCGATCAGTTTCACGACCGTCGCCGGGCACTCGCTTGCGTTATGCTGCGATAAATTTGCAAGAACCATGAATTAATGGGGTTTTATGGCGATTTCGCGCGATTCTCCGCGACATAATGTTTTGTGCCGGACGGTCGCAACGATGGAGGATGCGGAGCAGGTCTATCTGCACGAACTACTGGGTGTGCGTGGACAAATGGATCTGAAGCACTGCGAGAGCAGGTTGGAGATGATCTCGGACGAGCGGGATATCCAATTGCTATGGAGATGCTGACCGAGACCGCCGTCAAGGCACATCTCGACGGCTATACAGTCAACCTCTATCGAGCACATTTCCCATCCGATATCGAGGACGCAACCACCTCGGTTGAAGATGCGCCGCATGTGCTCGAACATGACGGCTATCTGGAGTGCTTTGACGGAGGCTATCGCTTTGTTTCCGGTTCGCTTGAGGACTGGTGGCTTGGCCGACACGGCAAATATTCCGAATCGGTTGTTGGGGATCAACGGCGCGGGCAGGGTGCGGACTGATGAACGTAACTGCCAGAATGTACAATCCGGGGTTTCTATCTAACGACGAGATCGTGGCATCGTTTTGTGTTCGAGGGAATGAATTTAAGTCGATGGTCGAAGCCCTGCGTGAATGCACGGGAAGCACGAATACACACCAGATTGTTATCGGCCCTCGCGGCAGCGGAAAGACGAGCCTCCTGCTGCGCGTAGCTGCAGAGATCATGTGCGATATCGACCTATCGGAGCGCTTCTTCCCCATAGTGTTCGCGGAAGAAAGCTATGAAATCTGCACCGCTGGAGAGTTCTGGCTCGAATGTTTGTCCCGTCTGGCCGACCAGGCGCCGCGCGGGCAGGCGACATGAGTTCCATTCGCAAGTTTCGATAATCGGGTAGCCTGAAGGCTGCCGTGAATGAAGATTCTGGATCATGAGATCGGCCACCTGTTCAAGATAGACAAGCGCGAGACAGGGATATTTGAAATCAGATTGCCGCCGCCTTCACGGTATCATCAATGAACGGCAGATATTGCCTGAAATTATCGGCAAACATGTTCGCAAGTTTTGCGGCTTGCTCGTCATATCCCGTACTGTCGCTCCAGGTGTGGCGCGGGCGCCTTTCGCGCATTTTGTTGTTCACAAACCCCATCCTGCCATGGAGAGATCCCCAGGCCCCGGAAAAACGCAAAAAAAATGCCCGTAAAGGGCAACAGATTCACTCAACATCATAATTTTGCAAGACGTTCTGATACAAGTACGTCGTGTTGAAAGGTCCGGCACGGGGAAGTCGGAAAAACGCGCAAAAATCTTATAGAAAAGGATTTTAGCTGCGAGAATGACTGTCATCATCGTTTTTTCAAGGCTTCAACCTTGATTGCCGCCATATTATTCCCACTCTATTGTTCCCGGCGGTTTTGAAGTGATGTCATATGTCACCCGATTTATTCCATTAACCTCGTTGATAATGCGAGTAGATGTTTCACTTAGAAACTCATGACTGAACGGATACGTGTCTGCAGTCATCCCATCGGCAGATGTCACGGCCCTGAGCGCACAGGCGTAGTCATAGGTGCGGCCGTCACCCATGACACCGACCGTTCTTACCGGAAGTATGGCCACGAATGCCTGCCATATCTCATCATACAATCCATGTCTGCGTATCTGGTCTATGTATACGGCGTCCGCCTTTCGAAGAATGTTCAGCTTTTCCAGCGTTATTTCACCGGGGCATCGTATTGCCAGGCCAGGGCCGGGGAATGGATGACGGCCGATAAACCTGTCCGGAATCCCCAGCTCGCGGCCTAAAGCCCGCACCTCGTCCTTAAACAGTTCGCGGAGTGGCTCCACAAGTTTTAGTCCCATTTTCTCGGGAAGGCCGCCAACATTGTGATGGGATTTAATTGTTGCCGTGGGACTTCCCGTGAAAGACACGGATTCGATGACGTCCGGATACAGCGTTCCCTGTGCAAGGAACTCTGCGTCGGGAATTGCATCCGCGGTTTTCTGAAACACATCGATAAACAGTTTCCCAATTGTTTTGCGTTTTCTTTCGGGATCTTGAATTCCTTCCAGCGCATTGAGAAACAGTTCCGATTCTTCAACATGTAAAAGCGGTATGTTATAGTGGTTGCGGAACATTGATACCACATCCGTCGCCTCGTTCATGCGCAACAGTCCATGGTCGACAAAAACGCAGGTCAGCTGGTCGCCTATTGCCTGGTGAATCAAAATTGCGGTTACGGAACTGTCGACACCTCCCGACAGACCGCATATGACTTTTTTGCCGCCCACCTTTTCACGAATTTTTTCAATCGCTTCCTCGCGAAAAGCGCCTATTGTCCAATCGCGGTCAAATTCGGCAATGCCAATGAAGTTTTTTAGAAGTCTGATTCCATTCGGTGTATGATTAACCTCGGGATGAAACTGAACCGCGTAAAAATGGCGCTTGGGATCTGCAACAACCGCAAACGGCGCGTTTGCCGACGTGCCAAAAACATCGAAATCGGGCGCAAGTCTGCTTACATGGTCGCCATGACTCATCCAGACCTGTTCAGAACCATCGGAAAACCAGCCGTTCAAAAGTTGAATAGGCCTGGCTGACGGAAACAAGTGGGATCGACCATATTCGGCATTGCCGAACCCGTTTTGGCTGTCGCCTGCTTCCACCATGCCGCCTAGATCATGCATCATTACCTGTTGTCCATAGCAAATGCCAAGAATTGGAACTCCGCATTCGTATGAATCAGCGGGTGGTCGAGGCGACCCGGGGCGTAGCACCGAGTCGGGACCACCGGAAAATATTATCGCTTTGGGATTGAACTCCGCCAGAAAAGCGTTGGTTACATTCTGATATGGATGAATTTCGCAATACACATTCAATTCACGCAGACGTCTTGCAATCAACTGCGTTACCTGGCTGCCGAAGTCAATTACAAGCAGACGCTCATGAGATGTATCAGTCATGCTTTCTAGTAATCCGCGGCAGGGAACTGCGCAAGCGTTTACAATGGACCCAAAATCTGAAGGCGCCGCAATAATCCCTCACATGCCAAATGCTTTGCGTATGCAGGAGGTTTGATTTTCGAATTGATTTCATTGAAGGGGGTCTATAATTCGCAGTTGAAACCACTAAATCCGCAAACATGTCGAAAGAGTTCGCAAAGCGGCGTAAACCACAACTAAAGTTATCAAAAAACGCATAGCATTCATGGCGATTTCCCATGATCGGGAACCTTATTGTCGGGGATTTGATAGATGACAACAGCAGCAGTGAGAAAACGCGGTCGTGGAGGGGGCGGTGCAGCGCGCCGAGCCGAGCGAACCACCATTAACATAGAATCGGCAAAATTTATCGAAAGAAACATTCCCAATTTCGATATATTGAATGACGAAGCTCTTGAGATAATCGAATGCAATGCGGAAACGGTGCTTGAAGAGATTGGGGTGAATTTTGTATCCAATCCTTCGTCTCTGAAACGCTGGAAAGAAGCTGGTGCGGATGTTGAGGGCGAACGCGTTCGTTTGCCTCGCGGTCTTGCCAGGGAGCTTATAAAAACCGCTCCATCCACATATGTTCAACATGCCAGAAATCCGAAAAGGAACGTTGAAATAGGTGGAAAAAATCTGGTGCTTGCACCTGTTTATGGCCCGCCGTTTGTCAGCGATCTGGACGGTGGTCGACGTTATGCCATGCTGCATGATTTCGAGCAGCTTGTTAAACTCGGCTACATGTCGAAGTGGCTGCATCATTCAGGTGGTACAGTATGCGAACCTACAGATGTTCCAGTCAACAAAAGACATCTGGACATGCTTAAGGCCCATATGACCCTGAGCGACAAGCCCTTCATGGGATCAGTAACAGATCCGGGAAGAGCTCAGGACAGCGTTGACATGTGCAGCATATTGTTCGGCGAGAACTTCGTTCAAAACAATACGGTCATGACATCGCTGATAAATATCAATTCACCGCTGACCTTTGATGATGTGATGATGGGATCCATGGAAATATATGCGAGAAACAACCAGGCGTGCATAGTTTCTCCATTTATCGTTGGTGGCGCCATGGCTCCCGTATCGGTGGCCGGAACATTGACGCAGGTACTGGCCGAGGTACTCGCAGGCATAGCCTACAACCAGCTTTGCCGTCCGGGCGCCCCGGTCATAATGGGAGCCTTCGTGACCTCAATAGACATGAATAGCGGCGCGCCCACATTTGGAACTCCGGAAGCTGCCAACATCACATTTGGCGCTGGTCAGCTGGCGCGCCGTCTGGGACTGCCATATAGATCCGCAGGAGGATTTTCAGGGTCAAAACTGCCAGATGCCCAAGCCGCATACGAGTCTGCCTACAGTCTTAACTCGGGTTTGCTGAGCGGCGTTAATTTCATGCTGCATTCATGTGGATGGCTTGAGGGCGGGCTTGTCTCAAGTTATGAAAAATTTGTCATGGATGGCGATCAGCTTGGAATACTGCATCATCTTTCCATGGGTGTCAGTGTCGATGAAAACAATCAGGCCATGGATGCCATTCGCGAAGTGGGACCGGAAGGACACTACCTGGGGTGCGCCCATACGCAGGCCAATTTCAAAAGCGCCTTTTGGAGAAGTGGCATTTTGGATTACAAGCCATATGAAACCTGGTTGGAGGAAGGTGGCCGGGATACGGTTTCGCAAGCAAATTTAAGAATGAAGGAAATGCTTGCAAACTATCAGCAGCCGGCCATGGATCCCGGAATTTCCGAAGGCATTGATGAATTTGTTGAAGAAAAAAAGCGTTCAATGCTGGATGCCTTCACCTGATGCGTTATTATTCCAGGAGAGTGCGATGACATCTGATGAAAATGGATGCGCCCAATCGACTTAACGGGTAAGATTGCACAAGGGCAAATTGTGGAGATCAAACTGTGCGCGACTTGAAAAACCCTTTGCAGCGTCACCCTGAAAAGGCCCACCGGCCTGACAATGCGCAACCGGCTAAACCGCATTGGATCAGGGTGAAGTCACCGACAAGCAAGGGATATTTTCACACCAGAGACATTATTCGCGAGCATAAGCTCGCAACGGTATGCGAGGAAGCCGGATGCCCGAATGTCGGGGAATGCTGGTCGCAGGGCCATGCCACAATGATGATCATGGGAGACATTTGTACGCGGGCATGCACTTTTTGCAATATTGCCACGGGCAAGCCGCTGGAAGCGCTGGATCCATTTGAGCCAGGCAGGGTTGCGCAGGCAGTGAAAAAACTTGGACTGTCTCATGTGGTAATAACTTCGGTTGATCGGGACGATATAAATGATGGAGGCGCCGGGCATTTTGCAATGACCGTAAGGGCCGTCCGCAACCGCAGTCCAAACACAACAATCGAGATATTAACTCCGGACTTTTTAAACTGCGCGCCGGATGTTCTGGAGCAGGTGGTTCAGGCGCGTCCAGACGTGTTTAATCACAATCTGGAAACTGTTCCGGGCTTGTACCCGGAAGTAAGGCCCGGTGCGCGCTACTTCCACTCGCTGCGTCTGCTTCAGCGAGTGAAGGAATTGGATCCGGCAATCTTTACAAAATCGGGAATAATGGTTGGTCTTGGCGAAACAAGAAATCAGGTTCACCAGGTTATGGATGACATGCGCGCCGCGGATGTTGATTTTCTGACAATAGGGCAATATCTGCAACCAACACTCAAACATCATGCGGTAGATCGTTTCGTCAATCCCGAGGAGTTCAATGCATTTGAAAAAGCCGCCTATGGCAAGGGGTTCTCGATGGTCTCGGCATCTCCATTGACCCGTTCATCCTACCATGCGGGGGATGATTTCGAGAAATTGAGGTTGGCCCGATTGAAAAAACTCGGAGTGGTGGAACCATTT
>JAPOTF010000107.1 GCA_026709325.1 Roseovarius sp. | reverse complement strand
ACCGACGCGCTTATTGCTTCGTCAGCGGTAATTTCAATTGGCATTCCCGCTCTATCTGGGGGTGTTCCGGAAAACCGTGAAATTGTTCCCGCCAAACAGGGAGTCGCCATTTTAAATTCAGCCGGCAATGCAAGTCTATCCAAAAGGAAAATGGCGGATGGCATTGAGGTAGTATCCGGCGGCCTTGCAAACATCCATGACATTCAAGACGGGCATTCATGCAAAAGCGGTTCCAATATTCCATATGGGGAGGAATGCATTCCCAAAATGGATGTCGAAATTCACTCGATGTATAATCCGTGCCATTCAGGTGACGGGAATCCAACTGCAATAGATCTTGCGGAAACCATTGGTTCCATGCCTCGAAAAAACATCGGCAACAAAGATGAAATCATGAGCAGGAGAGGACATATGGCTGCGGATGACGGTGTTCTTGAAGTGATAGGAGAAAATCCCTGCGCAAATATTCATCTTCGCGGGAAACATGCAAACAAGTCGGGCGATGTCCTCGAAGAAGATAGTCGCATCCATCGCGCAAACACTCTGGAAAGTCACCGCATTCCAGTTCAAAAGGTGGGGCGCTACCTGCCAGACGATTCCACCGCATGGTACCGTCACCCTCGGAACCCGTTTGCTGAAGACGAGCAGCTTTGGCGCATTCAAAAGGGTGGAACGCTCCGAGGCACACTCGCATCATGGGGCGATGCGTCCGGTTTCAGCGTCGTATGGCATTCACCGCACGACTACATTCTAGAGACGGATGCCGTCATTGCTGGAACTTTTCCCGAAGCGGCGGGGCAGGTGATAGAGTCCTTTTCGAATGCGTTGCCGCCAGTCGCTGGCGAATTCTACCCTCAAAACAGGGTATTGGTTATCGATTCCGCAAGCGAATTTGACGGTCGCTAGAACAGGGACACTTCATGAAGATCCAGTTTGCAGCGACAATGCATGTCGCATTGATTCCCGCATTGCTTCTGTGCGCCTGTTCCAGTGACCTGAAAGGCGCAAGCACAAGGGAAACCGCCAAAGAGAGAATATCCGCTACCGGGGAATCGATTGACGAGAACGGCAAACGCTTGCTCAATGCCAAATCAGCGGACCGTCCTTCCAATATAGCCGTTCGCAATGGGATCTATCTTGGCAGGCACGGTTTTAGAACCGGAAATGGAGACCCGCTTCCGCCCAAATATGAGACGGCTGACGGCGTTACAATGAATTTGCCAGGTAAAATCGGGCTTGTGGAATTTGTGCTTGGCCTGCGCAAACTGACTGGAATGCGGGTAGATTACGGCGATATCGCCGCAACGCCCGACAGCTTGTTTATGGATTCCATGGATGCGCAAACGGAAGGTGGAATAAATTCGCAGGCTTCCGAAAATGCCGATTCCGGGGATTTTTCCGATCATCCAGTTGACGTCAAATTTCGCGTTGACTACACCGGCCCGCTTTCCGGTTTGCTGGACCATGTTTCATCGCAAGTTGGAGCTGACTGGGAATACAGCGGCGGGAGAATTGGCTTTCTTGGCGCCAGAACCATAACCTACACACTTGCCGTTTTGCCATCCCGGAGCGTGTCAAATTCATATGTGGGGGGAGGAGGCAGTTCCGAGGTGTTCGGAGGTTCCAGTCCCGCCTCCACAATGCGGACATCGGAATCGGATTACTGGGAGGAGATCACGGAGGGAATTGAAGCCATAATACCACCTTCCGGGTCCCGATATCGCATCAACAGGGCGAACGGCACAATTATCCTGACGGCCTTTGAAGGCATCCATCGCCGAATGGCGGAATTCATTGAACGCGAGAATGCGAGATTGTCACGACAGGTGGCAGTCAAAGTCGATGTGCTGGCATATTCGGAAGAGGATGGGGATGACAGGTCAACAAGCATTAACGGGATTCTAAATGGCATGGCAAGAGGCATCGGGCTAACCTTTGCCTCTCCGCCAAATGCAATTGACGATGCGGTCGGCATTGGAGCTGTAGTGCTTGAGAATGGTGGAAGACGGGCACAGGACGGATCAAGTGTTTTGATCCGGGCCCTTTCAAGCCGGGGCAGGGTTTCGCTTGTGGACTCCGTGTCGGTTGTGGCGATGAATAATTCTCCAACCCCGATCTCTGTTATGAGCGAACAGGCCTATCTCGCGGGAACCACCACAAGCGTGGCAGATAATGGAGAGGAAAAGGTTGAAGCGGAAACCGGGATTGTAAACAACGGCATAAACATGGTCGTAACCCCGCGGGTTATGAATGGCGGGCGGGTCAACCTGGAATATACCTTGAATCTCAGCACGCTTGCCGGGTTGGAAAAATTCGAAACCGACACCATGGCGGTTCAGCTCCCTGAAGTTGAAACGCGCAATTTCATGCAAACCGTTAGCATGCAAAACGGATCAACGATGGTTATAGCCGCGTATAAATCGAACAGATCCTCCCGAAAATCTTCGGCGCCGTTTAATTCCAGCCTGTGGGGTTTTGGCGGCAGTGACTCGGCTTCAAACAGAAATGCCGCAATTTTGGTTCTGATAACGCCGGTTGTAATTGAGCGCCAAAACCAGCCTCTGGCCCAGGGGTTGCCCTTGGATACCGAATAGATGAAAACAATGCAGGCCATTGAAGCTGGAAGCATTTCCAACGGTCGCAAGACGCTTGTCTTTGGCCTGGACTGGTATGTCGTCGACGAGGGGGTTTCGCCAAGAAAAGCCGGCCTTGAGCTCGCAAGGGACATTCGGGGAAAATACGACCTGATTGCCACTCGGAGAGAAAGCGCGCAGCAATTCGGTCTGACACTCAGCTCATCGGAAGTCGCCGCGGGGGCGTATTCGGCCGCATCCACTGTTGCGGAAATCGCGCAGGAAGGCAGCTGGATATATGTTTTGGAAGTCAATTCCCTGATATGGATATGCTGTGGTCGTGACGGGTATATTCTGCCAACCGGAGATAGGCTTTTTGACAGTCCCGAACTGGCAAAACAGGCATTTCAGGATCTTGGCCCATCATCATTCAAGAAACTTTATCTTCCCGCAAGCTGGAAGGTGGATGGGGCGAAAGCGGGTGATTTTACCTATGTGGCCGACAATGTCGAGATAACCGACCTTGAAGATTTTATCAGATGCAACCCGCCAAAATGGGGCCGTCTCGCACGTGTTTCCTCTCTGGGACCGGCAATCAGGCTTGCCGTGGCGGTGGCACTTGTATTGGCCGCGTTTTTCGGATTATGGAGCATGTTTTCCAATGATTTTGGCGGAAAACCCGACGAACGCGAAATAAGGGAGATTAGGGCCAGGCAGATTGCCGAAGCCGCGAAAGAGGCCGCCATTGGAAGAAAAAAAAGATGGGCTGAATACGACAGCTTCCGACCGTGGCAAAACGAGCCTCCAGCATATGTTTTGCTGGAAAGCTGCGTCAGAGAGATACGGCAAACTCCGGCCACCTCCGTAGGCTATCAAGTTGGCTTGATAACTTGTGACGGGAATGGCGTCACGACCACGGTAGCCCGAACGACCGGATACACTGACTGGCTTGAAGAATGGGCCATAATGCATCCGGGCATTGAAATTTCAGCGGATGGCACCGGTGACACGGGTTATCTATTTCGCCGCATGTCGAACAACGGCGCCAGGGGTGCGGAAAACATATCCGCGTTTGCGATTGTTTCAGACGAAATTCTAAGAACAGGTCAAATTGATGGCGCAACTGTCGACATGACACTGCCAGTGGCAAGAGTCGTTCAGGATGACCCCGAATACATCCCGGTGTTTGCAACAAGCGCATATGAAATCAAAACCAGGCGTCCCGAGGCATGGAACGGCGTTATTGCCGGAACGCCGGGAATAACCATTGAATCCGTTGCATATGAGCACTCTGAAAAAACCTTTAGCTTCAAGGGGAACCTTCATGTCAAAAACAGATAGCCTTGCGATGTTGACCGTAATCATAATACTTGCAAGTGAAAGTCCGGCATTTGCCCAGAACAAAATGCCCGGCAGTTTTGAATTGCCGCAATTGTCTGGAAACGGGAGTGCTCAAGGTGCCAGCGCCCTTGTGGAAATTCGCGACCAAATCGAGGAGCAAATCATTGCAATTCTTTCCAGACGCGACAATGGGACAAGGCATCGCAACGCACTTTTAACCATTGAAGACATCGATAAAGTCAATAGAACCGTTGAGCGCGAAAGAGTTGATCTCGAACTTGCGAAAACAAGATTTGAACGCTCTCAGCTTGAGATGCAAAAACTGCTTGCGTTCTACGAAACCGCAATGGCCATTGAGGTGGAGGAGAGGGAGGGTAAATCATCCATCTCCAAAAATCCCGATAGCGTTCAAGTGGCTTTCGATGGCGAAAATCCCGACAAGCCCGAAATTATGGACAGTCGGAGGAAACTGCCGCGAATAATGTCAATAACGGGGACTGGCGGAATTTTTTCGGCGGAAGCCGTTTTTGACGGCAAATCAGTGGCGACCCTTCAAACCGGAATGTTGACGCTGAACAACTATCAGGTTGAAGCGATAGAGCGAGACCATGTTTCGCTTAGAGACCTTTCAAGTAGCGGTCTTTTCCGTGTAATGCCCGAATCCCCAAAATCTCGACAGTTCGATTCGCCTGCCGGTCATGGCGGCGTGATAGATCTTGGCAGGTATCCGATGGTGCAATTCTAAGGTCGATTAATTCCGGGCCATTTTGGAAGAGCCGGTTGCCAGCCAGTTTGACTGGCAAAAATGCGAAACATGGCATTTGCAAAAATGTCTTTCGGGAGAATCACGCCAATGAGCGGCAATGGTAATGATTTCCAGAACAATGACGGGCCTGTAAACGAGGCCGCACTGCGGGAGAGTGATCAAATCGCCACTGAACTGGAAACGCCCAATGACGACAGGTCATCAGCTTCCGGGGATATGTCTGGAATTATAAAGGTTTATGATCCAGGTTCAAAATCGGAAATAAGCATGTCAGGTGACATTATCACGGCGATCGGTGGCAGTTGCGAATTGCGGGCAAGTTTGCATGACGTGATCATAGCAAGTTCTGGCGGTGCGACATACTATTCGCGAAGCCATCAGACATCTCCGCTAATCCTGTCGGAAATTCACAGGATCGAGACAATTAACGGTGAAGCGTCGCGCAAGGCTCCCGTCGACATGACGACACTGGCCGAGATGTACAGACAGCATTATCAGCGCATAAAGGCGGGAGGTTTTGGCGTTGGACGCAATGAGCATTCAAGGATGCAAAGGGATCTTATGTCAATCGTCGCAAAAGCGGCCGCGCGCAATGCCTCTGACATACACATTGTCGTCAATAAGGATCATGCCGTTGTCCGTTTCAGAGTTGACGGCATAATTGAGCATATCAACGAGATGCAGCCGCAATATGCGTTTGAACTTCTGAGCGCGGCGTTTGTTTTGGCAGACACCTCCGATACGGCTTATCAGAAGCGAGCATATCAGGGTGCGCGCATATCGTCGCTTACCTCGGAACTGCCTACCGGCGTGCAATCGCTCCGCCTGCAATTCAATCCACTTGCAAATGAAGGCCGATACCTTGTCATTAGAATTCTGTATGAGGGAAGCGGCATTGAGGTTGGGCTAAATGATCTGGGGTACTCGGAAGGACAGATTCGCCAAATATCAATCATGACCGCCCGCCCGGTAGGCATTAACATTCTTTCAGGTCCAACCGGATCCGGCAAGACAACCACCATGAAATCCATTTTGGAAAGCGTTATCAGGCGCAGAAATGGCGAGGTCAACACGATAACGATAGAAGATCCGCCTGAATACATTATTGCCGATGCGCAGCAACTTCCCGTTACAAATGCAAAGACGCAGGAGCAAAGAAGCGAGGCCTTTACCCAGGCCATTTCCGCGGGTCTGCGCTCCGATCCGGATATAATAATGATCGGTGAAATTCGAGATCTCGCATCGGCGGAACTCGCCGTTGAGGGTGCGCTTTCAGGTCATCCGATTTACGCGACATTGCATGCGAACAGCGCTATGGACATACTGGTCAGATTGCGCGACATGGGCATCGACGACTTCAAGATTTTCGATCCAACCATGTTTTGCGCCCTTGCCGGACAGCGTTTGGTTCGCAGGCTATGCCCAAAATGCCGAATGCCGCTTAACCATTCCGAGAAAGCGGAGCATTTTGACAAGTTGCTCATTGACCGCATACGAGGCATGATAGGGATCACTCCAGACAAGTTGACTGGGCCAAGGACATTATATGCAGCGGGTTCCGGGTGCGAAAATTGCTCAAATGGTTATAGGGGCCGCGTTGCGGTATCGGAAATTATCCTTCCAGATGAAAGATTTATGGCTATCATGCGAGATGGGCACAGATACGAGGCCAGAAAATACTGGTTTGAGGAAATGCAGGGTCTCGACATGCTTGGATACGCATGGATCGGTATTCTGGACGGAAAATTTTCACCGGTGGATGTGGAAAACAGCGTTGGTCTGCTGCAGCCCGCGGACGTCCACAGGCACGCTCTTGAATCATGGTTTGGCCGCCATGGGGGAAATTCAGTTGAATCCGGTTGAGCGCCTGCTTGCAAAACTTGCATTCAGAGGCAGCAGAAAAACCAGGACAATCCGCCAGATGCAGAGGTTGATAAAGGCCGGGGTGCCCATAACGGCAATCCTTGACATGCTTTGGAACCTCAACTCGAAAAAGGGGAGCAAGCCCAAAGATTCAATGGCTATGATGATACGCGAATGGCAACGGCGTCTAAACCAGGGAAAATCTCTTGCCGCTTCCATGAACGGCTGGATATCCACATCCGAAGAAATGATAATCGAGGCGGGGGAGCTGTCGGACAAGCTTGCCAAATCCCTTGACGGAGCGCTTCATGCCGACAGGGCTGCAAGCGGAATTAAAAGGGCCGTAACTGTCGGTCTTGCCTATCCGGCACTTCTCCTGCTGGCGCTGATTGGCATTTTATGGGGTTTTTCGAAGGAAATCGTTCCAACCTTTGCAACCATCCTGTCTCCGAAAAAATGGACGGGAAATGCCGCCATACTCCATTCGGTTTCCGGCCATGTTGTCGAATGGCTTCCATTAATCGGCGTTCTGATGCTGGGGGTTGGGGTTTTGGTGGTGATAAGCCTGCCAAATCTCACTGGTTCCACGCGCCGCTATCTTGACCATCTTCCACCATGGTCGATTTACAAGACAATCCAGGGCGCGTCCTTTATGATGGCAATGGGGGGATTTATATCCGCAGGCGCAAGCGTTTCCGAATCCTTGCGAAGGATGGTTGGGGTTGGAACTCCTTATTTCAGGGAGCGCGTTTCAGGAATCCTGGCAAGAGTAAACATGGGAAGGAATCTCGGGCAGGCCATGATTGAGGCGGGATACGGGTTTCCCGAGAATGAAATTGCGGGCGAAATATCCATATACGCGGAATTCGACGGTTTTGATGAAAGCCTTGACCTGCTTGCGAGAGAATGGGTTGACAACACGATTGAAAACGTCAAGGCGGCACTGAAAATAGTAAACAATCTTATGCTTGTAGCCATTGTGATTTCCATTGCGGGGATTGCCACGGCCATGTTTGAATTGCAGGAACTGCTGGCAAATACCGTTCAATAAGCGCCTGTTTTCAGATCTTCCGGCTTTTGCCGTCTCGTGACCGGTGTGGTTCGAAAACATGCCCGCGCGTCCTGCATCCCCCCAGATTGGCACAATGTATACCGTGTCTCCCAATTCCCGGGAAGAGCGACGAGGGCCGCACCCTTCCGATATATTGGCGACTCTACAAATGAATGGCATCGTCGGGGGCTTGTTTGAGGTCATTTCCGTCGCCTGCAACAGGTATGGGCCCGAGTGACCTGGCGGGCTTCGAGATGATCCGCCTGCCGAACTTTCCGAGGGTATTTTGCCAATGCCGCCGGAGTTCGTTGCAGGGCCGCCTGATGGGTGGAGATGTCAACGCATTTGTTGACAACAAATGCGTTGACATTGCATCATGCTATGGAATCGCTTAATCGAGAAAGGCTCTGCATGAAATCTTCCACCGGCCGCTGGGTAAGCGGAGACAACTTTTTCGATAGAGAAAACGAGTTGCGGATACTGGAGTCCAGGGTCCGCGACGGCAACCATGTGCTTCTGACCGGCCAGCGACGCATGGGCAAAACCAGTTTGGCTCAAGAACTCGGCCGTCGGCTAAAGATGGAGGGATGGAGCTTTCTATACGTGGACGTGGAGGGTGCGACCTGTCCGGAAGACGTGATAGCCGACATTGGCGAGGCAGTGCATCCGATTCGCTCGATTGCATCCCGTTTCGCCGTCACGATGGGACGCTGGGTCGGCGAGAACGTGGAGGAAATCAGTGCTTCAGAATTTCGCGTGAAGATTCGCGCCGGATTGAGTGGAAGCTGGCAACGCTGGGGAAGGGAGCTAATCGGAAGTTGCGCCGAGCATGATCGACCGGTTCTCCTCGTCGTGGACGAACTGCCCATATTTCTCATGAGAATGCTTCGTGACGAGGAGGAGGGCGTTCAACGAGTCGACGAGTTCCTCAGCTGGTTTCGCAGCCTGTCTCAGGGGTTCCAGGGCAAATCGCCAGTGTTCATGGTGTCCGACAGTATCGGACTCGTTCCGCTTGTGCAAAGGCTTGGCATGCCGGATCGCATAAACCACCTTCATCCCTGTCGCCTGGGACTTTGGAGTCGTCATGACAGCGTCGAGTGCTTCAAAAACTTGGCGGAGAGCCACAATTTACCGATCGACGAAGGGGTGGCTGATGCGGTGTATGAGGCGCCTGGTGTCGGTATACCTCACCATGTGCAGTCCTACTTCGCCCATTTGCAGGATTTCGTCGTAATGCGAAATCTCGACAGAGTTAAGATACGGCATGTGCTCGAGGTCTATCGAACCGAACTTCTTGGACCTGCCGGACAGAGCGACCTCTCACACTATGAGACGCGTCTTCGGAACGCCATGGACGAAGACAGCTACCGGATTGCCATGGAGATTCTCGCTGAGGCAGCCACTCTTGACGTTTTTATGGACGGCGCGCGACACCGTCTCGAAAGCTGGTACTCACCGGTGATGGGGGAGGCGCCCCGTCGTATCGGCGAGGCACTGGATGTCCTGATACACGATGGCTATCTCGAATCCGGCGAAGATGGCCATCGATTTCCGTTCAAACTACTGAAGGATTGGTGGCTGGCCCGCTTCCGGGACAACCGTGTTCCAATCACTGACCGTGTTCCGGAAGTGAATTAAAGGAGAACCTGATGAATGAATCGTTTCGACGGCCGGGAGGGATCCGAAAGTTCAATCCCGGGATGCTCGAATCCGATGAAGATGTGAAAAACCAGTTCGTGGTCAGGAATCGCGAGCTGGGCATTGTGATGGATGTCCTTCAGGGAAACATCGATTCTCCGTCATGCCAACACATCCTTCTTGTCGCTCCCCGTGGCCGAGGAAAGACCATGTTGCTGGCCAGAGTGGCAGCTGAACTGCGCACCGATCAGGCGCTCTCGGAACGACTGCTGCCCGTCCGCTTCATGGAGGAGAGTCAGGAAATATTCAGTATGGCTGACTTCTGGCTCGAAGTGCTATTTTACCTGGCATGTGAGCACGTGGCGCAAAATCCCCAATTCTCTCGCGAGCTGCAAGCCATGCACGCTGCTCTGGCGGCCGAGTGGCATGGCGGGGATCTGGAAGAGCGTGCTCGTGCAGCTGTCCTGGAAACAGTCGACCGACTTGGCAAGCAGCTTGTTCTAATGGTCGAGAATCTGCAAGCGCTGTGCGAGGATGTCGACGACGATTTTGGCTGGAAGCTGCGCAGGGTATTGCAGTCGGAACCGGAGATCACGCTGCTCGCCACCGCCACCAGCCGCTTCAAGGGATTGGACGATGCAAGTGAGCCGTTCTTCGAGTTGTTCAGGATCTTGCGCCTGGAACCGTTGGATACCGGCGAGTGCCGATGTCTGTGGCGGATGGTGAGCGGTGATAAGATAAGTGAACGCGAAATCCGACCATTGCAAATCTTGACTGGAGGTGACCCTCGTCTGCTGGTGATCATCGGCGACTTTTCTCGGCACAGATCACTGCGCCAGCTGATGGATGAGATGGTGACGCTAATCGATGAGCACACCGAATATTTCCGCGGACATCTAGAGGTTTTTGCAAAGACCGAGCGGCGGGTCTATCTCGCCGTAATCGACCTCTGGCAGCCATCAAGCACTGGTGATATCGCGGCGCGGGCGCGTATGGACATTCGAATCGTGTCGGCACTGCTTGGGAGACTGGTTGAACGGGGCGTGGTTCTCGCGGAAGGCAGCGGCAGAAAACGGAAGTATGCAACGGCGGAACGTCTCTATAGCATCTACTACAAGTTGAGGCGTGAACGCGACACCGCGGTGATCGTTCGCAACCTGATCCACTTTATGGCAGTGTATTATGCGGAATCCGAACTGGATGATTGGTTTCGAACGATAGCCGTGGAGGCGGCACAGTGGCCGGCCATCTGCGATGGGCTGATGCGGGCGATTGGCGATTCACCGAAGACCAGCCGCATCTTTCACGACGAGATGTGGCCAGAGCTTGAGAAAATCTCGAAACGATCCGTGGCCATCCTCGATGCGCGCGCTAGAGGGGTCCTCGACGAAATTACCGCTGCGTTGGGAAAGAACGAGTTCGAGAAAGTCATCGAAATCGCAGACCGGTTTCTTTCTTCCGAAAAATATGGCTTGCCGCAAGTTCCGGGTTTGCTTGTCGCATCAATAGTATTGGCAAAAGCGTTTGCATATGAAGGATTGGATAAACCCAAGGCTGAATTGGCGATCTACGATGAGGTGATTGAGCGCTTTGGTAGTGGTGAAGCACCTGAGTTGCAGAGACATCTGGCCATGGCTTTGATCCGCAAGGGAATTACACTGGAACAACTGGGCAAGGATAGGGCAGCTGTTGCCACGTTCGATGAGATGGCCGACCGCCTTGGAAGCAGCAGAGAAAAAGAACTGCAGGTATGGATTGCAAAGGCGCTATTAAACAAGGGGAGAGCGCTTGAGCGACTCGGCGAGAACCGGATGGCTATTGATGTGTACGACCAGGTAATGGAACGCTTTGGAGACACAGACATGCCCGAGGTTCAAGTACAAGTCGCGATAGCATTAATGAACAAGGGAGCTAGACAACTGCAACTCGGGGAAATTACAGAGGCGATAGACGCCTTGGATGAGATAATCGAGCGTTTTGGAGACATGCAAAATCTGGATTTGCAGAAGAAAGTGGCCAATGCGTTGAAGAATAGAGGTTTGGCGAAGTTTCAACTGGGAAAAAGGCGGGAAGCAATTGATGACTGGGAAGATTTGGTCAGACGTTTTGAAGACTGCAATATGTCAGAACTTCAAACACAAGTCGTAGAGGCTTTGCTCTACAAAACCGAGCTGCAAGTCCCGGTTCAACGATTGGAGCAATCGCTACGTGCGTGCGATGACTTGGACAAAAGAATTGGGGTGTTTTCGGATCAAGTCAGGTTGATGCCAAGTTGGAGAACAAATTGGCTGAGAGTAAAGGCCCTTATTGTAAAACAGGAATACGCGGATGCGATGATCGTGTTGGACTCCTTGTATGCCGAATTTGATCCTGACGCGGTGCCAATGATGCGTGAGCTAATCGAGCGGGTGCTGGACCTGGTTGCGAACGGCATTTCGGAGAGCGACCTGGTAGAGTTGTTTTCACGCGATAAAGACAAGTCGGACGCGCTCCTGCCTCTTGTTGTTGCTTTGCGGCAGCGTGCGGGAGATACAGTCCCTGCGCCAGTTGAGGTGTTGGAAGTGGCGACGGATATACACAGGATGATCGAGGCAAGGTCTGCCGTGCAATAAATGGGGAATTGTATTGCCCAGTGCTCCAAAATCATTGCATTGACGGATGCGGGGACTTCAATCTGATGCGGGCGTATTCGGTTCAAAACCGAAGTTCAAAGGCTTTTGCTGCCTGTTTTGTCGGAAAATATAGGTGCTCCAGACCAAAATGCGATGCGCTTCCTGAACCAGCCGGAAAACAATCATTTCAACGTTGGTGTGGCACTTGGTCCAATTAAACAGTTTATTCCGTCTGCAGGACACCTGTCGCAAGACTTGATGTCCCTGAATTTTTTAGGGCAAGAGAAAAAACCATGAGAAACTCCTTCCGCGGGCATCTGTCGATGCGCGGGATGCCGGACATGATGCGAGAGCGTTTCGACCGCGTCCCCGATCCGATCGGCGCCCGTTGCATGAGCCTGTCCGACTGTTTGATGTCGGGTCTGGCGGTGTCCGGCTTCAAGCTTCCGTCGCTTCCGCGGTTCGACCGCAAGGTGCGGGGCGGCGAGGATCCGGTCATGGCGCGAAACCCGCGCTCCCTGTTCGGCGTCGCGCGGGCGCCGCCTGACGACGCGCATTTCAGCCTCAAGGCGGGCATGCCCGAATGCGTGGAAACGGGGGAAAGACGACAACCTTCACCTGGGTCACCGATCTTCCGCTCGACCGGCGCACGGTGCGG
>JAPOTF010000005.1 GCA_026709325.1 Roseovarius sp. | reverse complement strand
GCACTTCCTCCTGCAGAAAATCTCGAAACGGTGCCAATTCTAAAAATGCTTGTTCGTGCGAACCGTGCGCTAGCTGAGCTAAAGGGCAGGGCGTCTTCAATTCCCAATCAGGGTATCTTGATCGACACCTTATCATTACAGGAGGCAAAGGCATCTTCCGAGATCGAAAATATTGTCACCACGCAAGATGAATTGTTTCAGGCCGATCTCTTCCCGGAAGGCCCTCGATCACCAACGGCCAAAGAGGTTGCTCTATATCGTAGAGCTATCAAAATTGGGTTCGACAGAGTGCGTGAGGATCAAGGGTTGATTGCAAATCGGACACTCACGACACTCTACCAAACTTTGAAGGTGCGAAGTGATGGTTTCCGAGCAACACCCGGAACAGCGCTTCTAAATGAGACAACTGGAGAGAGAGTCTACGTACCACCCCAGGAACGCCCCGAGATTGTTTCTCATATGAGTGAACTGGAAAAGTTTGTTAACGTGGATGAAATTTGTGATTTGGATCCACTGATCAAAATGGCCTTGATTCACCATCAGTTCGAAAGCATCCATCCATTTGCCGACGGGAACGGGCGGGTCGGGCGCATTCTAAATGTTCTTTATCTGACAAAAACCGGATTATTGGACATCCCGATCCTTTACCTCAGCCGCTATGTCACGCATACCAAGGGAGACTATTATCGTCTATTACAGACTGTTCGAGACGAAGATGTATGGGAAGACTGGATTCTTTATATGCTTGCGGGCGTAGAAGAAACGGCGCAACATGCACTGACGCTGGTGGAAGAGATCAGGACGCAGATGGCATCCGTGAAGAGGCGAATGCGCGACCGGCTGCCGAAGCTCTATTCACAAGATCTTCTGAACAATCTCTTCAGACATCCGTATACTCGGGTTGAATTTGTGGTAAAAGATTTGGGTGTCACCAGACAAACGGCGGCAAAACACCTTGATAAGCTGGCCGATAAGGGATTTGTGACGAAGCGCTCTTCAGGGAAGCACAACTACTACGTCAATGATGATCTTGTGGAGTTATTCGTCGTGGGCTGATCAGGTCATTTACACGTATCTTCCGTGACCGGTTGTTTTTACGATTTCAGATGTGCTGACGAGACTTGCAGGATTTGAACCTGCTGCAACCTATCTCGCGGGAGAGATTGCTTTGTTCAATTGAGTCACGGGGTCTTTCTGCCATATGCATGATCATTTGTGTCACAGCCTTTTGATCGGAATCGGCAATGGGAAAATTGCATTTTCAACCAAGCTCTCCGAGACTTGTTTTGCTATAGTGTAAAGCGTGAAGGAGATATTTGGACTATCAGGTTTTAACAAAAACCGCTCGATATAAATCCCGTTTAAGGCTTCGCATTAAGATTTTATCTCGCCTACGGCTCCAGACTCAATCACTCTTGCAAGATCTTCGCCACCATAACCCAGCACATCTTCAAGTATTTCCCTTGTGTGCTCGCCAAGCAAGGGCGATCTTTCAACATCGACAGGACTGTCACTGAGCTTTATCGGACAGCCAACGGTTGTATAGCGGCCCCGTTCGGGATGATCGACATCAACTATTGTTCCAGTCCGCCTTAGTCCTTCATCTTCCATGATCTCCTTCATGGAAATAATGGGTCCAACGGGGATGTCGAGCGGATTGCAGATATCCATAACCTCAAATTTTGTCTTGGTCATGGTCCATTGCTCTATCCGGTTGAAAATATCGTCCAGCTTGTCCAGTCGCTCCGCGGGCGTGGCGTATCCTTCACGCGTCTTCCACTCCGGTTCGCCTATAACGTCGCATATCTTTTCCCACACCGCGGTCTGCGTGATGAAATATGTATATGCGTTCGGGTCATTCCGCCAGCCTTTGCATTTAAGAATGCGGCCCGGGTGCCCGCCTCCGGAATCATTGCCGGCGCGCGGTGTCGCGTCTCCGAATTCGATTCCGGAACTGAACTGGGAATATTCCGTTAAAGGTCCCGCCGACAATCGCTGCTGATCGCGAAGCTTGACGCGACACAAATTCAGTACGCCATCCTGCATTGGCGCGAGAACTCGCTGCCCGCGACCGGATTTTTCTCTTTGAAACAGGGCGGAAACAATCCCAAGCGCAAGATGAAGGCCAGTGCCGCTGTCGCCTATCTGGGCGCCGGTTATCATTGGCGGTCCGTCAAGAAAGCCGGTTGTCGAGGCTGACCCGCCCGAGCATTGAGCGACGTTTTCGTAAACTTTGCAGTTTTCGTATTTGCCCGGCCCAAATCCCTTTACGGAGGCCATGATGATTCTTGGGTTTATCCGCTGGATGTTTTCCCATGAAAATCCCATTCGGTCCAGTGCTCCGGGAGCAAAATTTTCAACCAGAACATCGCAGGCCTTGATGAGACGGGTCAGAACCTCTTTTCCCGTCTCGTTCTTGGAATTAAGCTCGATCGAGCGCTTGTTGTGGTTGAGCATGGTGAAATAAAGCGAATCCGCACCGGGCTTGTCCACCAGTTGCTTGCGCGTTGCATCGCCAACGCCCGGGCGTTCAACCTTGATGACATCTGCGCCAAGCCATGCCAGAAGCTGAGTGCATGTAGGCCCTGACTGCACATGCGTGAAATCAAGGATTTTAACGCCTTCCAGAGCTTTCATTTCAATTTCTCCACTATGATTGTTGCGATTGTTTTCCCGCCTGCGGATAGCGCATCGGCGCCACAACCGATGAGGGATTGAGATTCCCGATGTTGCCGCTTTCCCTTCCGGCCGCGGGATCAATAACGGCATTTATCAATGTCGGTCTGCGGCTGATGAAGGCCTTGTTTACCGCCTCCCTCAATTCTCCGGGATTTGTGACGTAAAAACCGTCGCCTCCGAAAGCCCGCATCATCATTTCATAGCGTGAATCGGGAACAAAGCTGGTTGTGGCGGGATCGTCGCCGCCCGACCAGTTCTCGCCATCACCGCGATATATTCCATTGTTGTTGAGTATGACGATGCAAATCGGCAAGCCGTAGCGACAGATTGTTTCAACCTCCATGCCGCTGAACCCGAAGGCGCTGTCACCTTCGATCGCAAGAACCTGGTTTCCGGTTTCAACGCTTGCAGCCATCGCGCTCCCCATGCCGATACCCATAATGCCCCAAGTGCCAACATCAAGCCGCTTTCTCGGCTTGTGGATGTCGACGATGGATCTGGCAAGATCAAGCGCGTTGGCGCCCTCATTGACAAGGACGGCATCGGGATTTTCCGAAATGACATCTTTTATCACGCCAAGCGCCGCATGATAATCCATCGGACTGTTGTTGTTTCTCAATCTGGGGGCCATTCTGGCAATGTTCGAATCGACTTTTACGCGGATTGCATCAATCCAGCCTCTGTCGGGCTTGCTAAAATCGTCCCCAATGAACTTAAGCAACTCCTCGGCGCAACTTTTTACATCTCCGATTAGAGGCGCCGACACCATCTGGTTGGAGTCGATTTCGGTGGGTTCGACATCAATCTGAACAAACGTTTTGCCGCCCTTTTCACCCCAGGCCCTTCCCTGTCCATGACCAAGAAGCCAGTTGAGTCTGGCGCCGATCAAAAAGACGCAGTCGGCCTCCTTTAACGCAAGCGAACGGGCGGCCGAAGCGCATAGCGGATGCGTGTCCGGCAAAAGCCCTTTGGCCATCGACATTGGAAGATATGGAAAACCCAGTGTTTCAACAAGTTCTCGCAAGGTTTCGTCGCATTGAGCGTAGGCGGCGCCTTTGCCGAGAATGATCAATGGACGCTTTGCGGATTTCAATGCGTGAACCGCGCGCGATACTGCCTCCGTTCCCGGCCGGACAGATGGATTGGGTTCAACGACTTTTATAAGGGAGCTTTTGCCATCTTCGGCATTCATGACCTGCCCGAGCATTGCTCCGGGTATGTCCAGGTATACTCCCCCGGGTCTACCTGAAAGTGAAGCGCGAAACGCTCTCGCGACGCCCAGTCCAATGTCCCGGGCATTCAGTATTCTGTATGCAGCCTTGCAATGCGGCCGCGCCACCGCCAATTGATCCATCTCTTCGTAATCGCCGCGCTGAAGATCGACAATTTCCCGCTCTGACGAGCCTGAAATCAGGATCATCGGCCAGCAGTTTGCGGTCGCGTGGGCAAGCGCGGTAAGGCCGTTTAAAAAACCCGGTGCGGAAACTGTCATGCATATGCCGGGTTTTTTCGTCAAAAATCCGGCCGCTGCGGCGGCATAGCCCGCATGCTGTTCATGACGAAAGGACAGCACGCGCATTCCCTGTGCCTGCGCAAAACGTCCAAGGTCGGTTATGGGAATTCCGGGAACGTTGTAGATTGTTTCAATGTCGTTCAATCGCAAGGCATCAATTAGAAGATGAAATCCGTCAGTCAGATTGCCGGTCGCCGTTTCGGAATCACTGGCCGTCATTGGCGATTCAATTGATTTTATCATTCCGCTTCTCCTGATATGGCACGGGATGGTCAATAATGGTTTTATTAATATGTTTCAGTCTTGAAATGCAATGATGGGGAGTTGGCACAATGCCAGATGATTCCAGCCAGACGGCAGTCGCGGGATGGATGATTTGGGCCGAGAAACAAGTTTTTAGCCAATATTCGGCTATTCCTCGGTGCGGCGCTTCAAAATTTCCAAAAAAATTGGTAAAGCCGCAATAAAACCACACGGCCACAACTTGCATTTTCCACATTGGAAGATTTACTGAAACGGCTGGATGCATAAGAGGGTAAAATGACAAGAAGAGTTTGGAATTTCATAGGGGAGTATTCCGTTTTGCTTGTTGTGGGCGCATTCATTGCGCTTTTATGGGCCAACATTTCCCCGGAAAGCTATCATCATTTTGTGCATTGGGAAATAATACACGATTCGCCAATCGGACATTTGCATGATGATGGAAAAGGCCATTTGGTCAAATCACTGACTCTGCACTTTCTTGTAAATGATCTGCTAATGGCGTTTTTCTTTGCCATAGCTGGCAAGGAGGTCTGGGAGGCCATGGCTCTCAAAAACGGATCGCTCAGAGGTAAAAACGCCCTGAACCCCCTGATCGCAACGGCGGGCGGAATGGTTGGTCCGGTTGCAATCTACCTTCTTGGCGCGGCCGCTCTGGGAAAGTTTGCCGCACTTGCGAATGGATGGGCGATTCCAACGGCGACAGACATAGCCTTCTCGTATCTGATTGGCCGGATTATTTTCGGCGCCGGTCACCCGGCTGTGGGCTTTCTTCTTCTTCTTGCAATTGTCGATGACGCATGCGGTCTGATCATACTTGCCGTTTTCTATCCGAGAGGGGACCTGGCCGTGGAATGGCTGCTTCTTTCTCTGGTGGCGGCAATTGCGGTCTATCTCGTTTTTAATCTCGGGCCTCGCATGCTCGACCGTGGAAAAAGCCAAATGCCCAGTTCCACATGGGTCCGGAAACATCTTTCCTTTTGGCCATACCTGATTGCCGGAGCCGCAAGCTGGTATGCGTTTCACAGGGCGGGCATTCATCCGGCACTTGGATTGCTGCCCATAATACCGGCGATACCGCATGCGGATATTGATTTTGGGATTTTTGCAGGGGAAGAGACGGCCCGGCACGATCTGCTAAACGATATGGAGCACAATCTAAAATACCCTGTGGAATTTATCCTTTTAAGTTTTGGATTAATGAATGCCGGGGTGGAATTTAGCGCTGTGGGAGCGGCAACAACGCTCGTTCTTGCGGGCTTGCTGGTGGGAAAGCCACTCGGCATATGGCTGTTTGGGGTATTCGCCGAAAAGGCGCTAAATCTCGGTTTGCCAGATGGAATGAAGCAATCCGATCTTTTTCTGGTGGGTTGCATCGCGGCGATCGGATTTACCGTGTCCCTGTTTATTGCCACGGTTGCCTTTCCGCCCGGGGATATCCAAGATGCCGCCAAGATGGGAGCATTGCTGTCATTCGGCGCGGCCGGAATGGCTCTTGTCGCTGCCAGAATATTCAAACCGAACAAGGTGGCATCGAATTCGAAAAGCGATTAGTAATTCTGCTGGCCTCTATTTGCTCAGGCTTGTTCGCATGGACTGCCGATCAGGCGATGAACGTGTTTCTTCGCGCGAATTGGGGATGAAAAATTGTTCGCCGCCCCGTTTATGGGCGGCGATCGCATTTTGCCCTTCAGCGGAAACTAGCCATTCCACGAATTTCCGTCCGCCCCGGGTGTTCACGGACGGGCATTTTTCGGGATTGACTAGAATCGCTCCATACTGGTTGAACATCTCCGGATCGCCCTCGACCATGACTTTATAATCCGATTTTCCGGCATATCCGATCCATGTTGCCCGGTCGGTCAGCACATAGGCCTCCATGCCAATGCCCGCATTGAGAGTCGCTCCCATTCCCGAGCCTGTTTCAAGGTACCAATTTCCGGAATCCGGAAGAGGGTCAAATTCAGTTTGCGCCCAAATTTGCATTTCCCTGATATGTGTGCCCGAATTGTCCGAGCGTGAAACAAAAAGGGATTTTGATTTTGCGATTTTTCCGAACGCGACTTTTGCGTTTCTTAAGCCATTTATTCCCGCCGGATCTGTGTATGGGCCCACAATTATGAAATCATTATGCATGATATCGTAACGGCGCATTCCCATGCCATCTGCCATGAAGCTGTTTTCTTCCCGTTTTGCATGTACCAGCAATACATCCGCGTCGCAGTTTCGCGCATTTCTGATTGCCTGTCCGCTGCCCACGGCGACCACATTGACCGCGATTCCCGTTTTTTCCGTAAAAACGGGCAGGATGTGATCGTACAACCCGGAATTGGCTGTAGATGTGGTTGACTGCAATAGTATTGAATCTCCAGCAAACACATTGCCCGAGACGGGAAACAGGATGGCGAATGCGACTTGCAGAGATAATTTTCGTATATTTGAAGCTCTCATAATATCAGTCTGCCGGCCAGATAGTCTCTAGACAAATGTGATACTGGGTTATCAAAAAAGGCCCCCGCTTTTGCGTGTTCCGCCAATTGTCCCCCGTGAAGGAAAACAACATCGTTCGCAAGGCGTCTGGCCTGTCCGATATCGTGGGTTACAAGTATTGTTCGTGTCCCGAGTGAGGCTGTTTTATGAACTGTTTCCTCGATTTTGAGTGCGGAGGTCGGATCAAGACTGGCTGTTGGTTCATCTAGAAACAGCACTTCGGGTCCGGTTGAAAGTGCGCGCGCCAGAGCAAGACGCTGCTGCTCGCCTCCTGAAAGCAGGCGCGCCGGTTGCGCGGCTTTTTCGATCAGGCCGGCCTGTTCGAGCAATTGATTTCTGCGCAGGGGATTATATCCTCCTCTGCATCGAAGAACGAAATCGATGTTTTCGGCAACGGATCTCCTTAGCAGTACAGGTTTCTGAAACACCATTGCCTGCCGCATGATGATTTCAGAAGATATGGTCTGGCCCGACCAGAGTATTTCGCCGCTGGCGGGTTGTATCAGTCCGTGCAGCAATCGAAGCAGAATGCTTTTCCCTGCACCGTTGGGTCCCATGACAACCGTTATGCCACCGCCGCCAAGCGAAAATGAAAGATTGCTGATCAATGTGGTTCCGCCTAATGTATATGTCAGGTTGACCACATCAAGCGGAAGCATTCCCAAGACATTCGAAGCTCCCAAATTTAAGGTTCTATGCCGCATAAGCCCGGCGCTCCGAATGAATCTTGACAGAATGAACAACCGCATTCACTCCAAGGGCAATGATCATGAGAACGATTCCCAAAGCGAGTGCAAGAGCGAGTTCGCCCTTTGAAGTTTCCAGAGTGATGGCCGTGGTCATTACCCGCGTGAGGTGATCGATGTTTCCTCCGACGATCATGACGGCACCCACTTCGGCCACGGCTCTGCCAAAACCCGCAAGCGCAACTGTAACAAGAGGAATTCGCGCATCTCGAATCAGTGCCTGAACGCTCTGAATTCTGGTAATGCCCAGTGAGCGGAATTGCTCGGCATATTCAACATGCATATCCTCCATGATTTGACGCGACAGCGCGGTGACTATTGGCGCAATCAGAATAGTCTGAGCTATGATCATGGCGGTTGGTGTATAAAGAAGTCCAAGAAATCCCAAAGGCCCGGAACGAGAGAGATAAAGATAGACAATCAGTCCCGCAACAACAGGTGGCAATCCCATCAAGGCATTGACCAGGATGATTGCGGGGTTGCGTCCGGGAAAACGGGTAACAGCGAGAATCGCGCCAAGCGGCAAGCCGATAAGACATGCGGCAATTACGGCCGATGTGCTTATTCGGAGTGACAGGAGGACAATCTCGATTAAATCCGGATCAAGATTAACAACGAGGGCAAGAGCAAGTCCGATGGCTTCAGAAATAAACTGCAATTAAACCCCGTCCCTAGCTTGTAATTCAAATCATGATGCCGTCTTTCGAGAAAATATGCAACAATTCAGGTTTGGTTGATGTCTACGGAATGGCATTTGAAACATGACATGTTAAGCTGTGGCAAAATTTGCACTTGTTTTCTGCTGATCACAACCATAGACATGAATTTGGAGACGTGGCCGAGCGGTCGAAGGCGCTCCCCTGCTAAGGGAGTAGACGGGGAACCGTCTCGAGGGTTCGAATCCCTTCGTCTCCGCCACTTCGGTACAGAAGTGCGAACGCCGTTCGCCGCCGACTCCAACCCCGAACCGGATGTCAGGACGCGGGCCAGTTCGTTCGTCGATCCCATAATGCGGACTTCCTCGGGCGAGACTTCGACACGCTGCGCCAGAGCACGAAGGTGGGCCCGCCGAAATTTGCCGTCGAGGCCGCGCATGCGGCGGCGAGTCGCGTTTGCAAACTTTTGGATAGCGGACGGGGTGAGATGTTGCCCGACATGCTTGATAGCTGCTGCTGCCCGCTCGGCATCGACGCCAGCTTGATCCCGAGCTGCCTTCAATTCTGCGACGCGCTCTTTCAACGACGGGTCGTTCAAATCCGCGACACTGTTTTCGATGGCCTCATAAAGGCGTTTTAGGCGCGCGTCGGCCTCTGCCGCTTTCTTGTTCATTTCGGCCATAACCTGACGCCGCCGCCCGTCTTGTTCCTCCCTGCGGTCGAGATGGCTGGCAAGCATGGCTTCCAGGCGCTTCGGATCGAGCAGGCGGTCGGCAAGATGATCCGCGACCAGATGATCGAGGCGATCCATACGGATCGACTGACCTTCGCAACCTGTCTTTCCCTGCCGCGCCGCGATCGAGCAGGTGTAGTAACGATAGTGCTTTGCCTTCCCAGAGGTGCGGAGCGTCATGGCCCCGCCGCACTTGGCGCAGAAGCAGATGCCGGTCAGCAGCGTCGGCCCGCTCGTGACTCGTGTCGGCGTCACCATGGGCTGGCGCTTCTTCAAGGACGCCTGAACTGCATCGAACAGTTCGTTATCGATCAGCGGTGGCACCGGGACCGTGATCGTCTCCGCCTCTTTGTCAGGGGTGCCGTCCTTGTAGCTCTTTCCCCATTGGTGCTCGCCGATATATGTCCGCCGCGTCAGGATGCGGTGGACCGCTCCGACGCCCCAGCGTCCTCCGGTGCGTGTGTAGAGCTTGCGTTCGTTGAGATACTTCGCGATCGACTTGACCCCCATGCGGCCGCTCTCGCCATCACCGACCGAGGCCAGCTTGAACATCAACCGCACAGTTTCGGCGTGGAGCGGGTCGATCTCCAGCACCTTCTTGACCTTCGCGCCACGCTTTTCGGCATCGACCACGCGATAGCCGACCGGCGGCAGCGATCCGTTCCAGAAGCCCTGCCGTGCGTTCTCCTTGAGCGCCCGGCGTGTATGTTTGGCGTTTTCCTTGGACTGGTATTCATCGAACAACGCCATGATCTGGCGCATCATGACGTGCATCGGGTCGTCGCCGAGTTCTTGCGTCATGGAGAGCAGTTTGACGCCGTTCTTGGCGAGCTTGCGGACATAGAATTCAAGCTCGAAGTGATCTCGAAAGAACCGGCTGAACGAGTGGACCACGACGATATCGAAAGCGCCCGGCTTCGCTGTTCCCGCCTCCATCATGCGCTGAAACTCGGGTCACTTGTCGTTCGTCGCCGAGGCTCCCGGCTCGACATAAGTCTCGACCAAATCATAGCCGCGCGCTTCGCAATAGGCCTCGCCCTGTCGGCGCTGATCGGGGATCGACACGTCGTGCTCGGCCTGCCGTGCCGTCGAGACGCGCAGATACAGCGCGCCCGCAATTTCACGTCAGGGCTTACGCGGCGTTCTCGTGGGCGCGCTCATGCCGCCTGCCTCAACGCCTTCTGGACGGCCTTTGGATTACGGTCGATCACGAGCAAATAGGCGCGCGCTGGACCTTCCGGCGCGCGTTGACCTTGCTCCCAATGGCGCAGCGTCTTGATCGAGAACCCGAACCGCCCGGCGAATTCCTCTTGCGTCATGCCGAGCTTCGCGCGGATCGCCTTCACGTCGATCTCGGCGGGGATATGGACGCCGTAACGGTTCTCCTCCGCGCCACCTTCGGCATACGCGACCGCCTCTTCGAGGCCACGCCGAATGCTGTCTGCTGCATCGTTGGTCATGATTTGCCTTTCTTAAGGTAAGCGTCCTTCAAACGCGCGGTCAGTTCGCGAAAGCCATTGCGATCGGCCTGATTGACATCGGCGCGTTGGTTCTTCGCGAAGGCGGTCAAGGCAAAGAGCGGCATGCGGCGCTGTGGAAGAAGTAAATCACGCGGGCGCCACCCCGTTTGCCCCGACCAGACAAGCCCCAACGCAGTTTGCGCACACCGCCGGCGCCCGGGATGAGATCGCCGGAGCCTGGATTGAAGGCAAGATAATCGATCAGCACGGCGCGCTCCTCATCACTCATGATACGCCCCGTCGCCACAATGAACTCTGGTGTTTCAATGACGCTGACGGGCGCATCTTCTATCATGAATTATACTCCATTGAGGTATAAAAGGCAAGTTCGATCAGCGGATTATTCGCCGCCGGATTTCGGGCCGAAGAGATCGTCTAGGACATCGCCAAGAAACTCCTCGATGACGTCGACCTCTTCAGCGGTGACGGGAATGTCGTCGGGCCAATCGTCGACGACGCGCCAATTGGACAGATCGTCGGTAACGGAGCGCCGCTTCTTCTGCTTTGGCTCAGGCACGCGGCAATAATCGCGGAGGTCGAACGCTTCTGGGTCAGAACGTCGACGATGAGATTTTCGTTTTGATGAGGTCATGCCAACACCGTGACGAAGACATCCGGATCGGAAAAGACCGGCGGTGCGACCGTAGTGCCATGGGATAAAAAGACAGGGTGAGGCGAAACCCCTGACAGAGGGTCAAGTTCTTCGCACGCTGGGAATTTCAAGAGAGTGAGAGGCCTGCGGCTGTCGCCGTGACGGGTTTGGAGGTCGAGAGAGAGGCTCTCAGGCCGCCCGTCATGGAGATTAGTCATGACAGCAATGGAAATCATGGACGGCCGCTCCGAGAGCGGCGGCTACAAGTTGGATGTATCCCGAGGCGGACATAACGGGCGTGTTTCGTCCGAATGGTTTTCCCGGCCAGACGATGAGAAGTATCTGTCCCTGTCCGAGCTCTACGCATCTGTGAAAAGCCGCGCCAAGAGGAGCCGGACGCGCACGGTTGAGAGCGCGACGATCCGTGTCGAGGCGCATCGTGACGATCCCGAAAAGCTGGCCCTGATCTTACCGGACGCCGACGCTCCGATCGCGCCGACACATTGGAGTTTCGGCCAACTCGCAAGCCTTGTCGGTGCGCCAGCCGCTTACATGCGCCAACTCCCGGCACCGCTGGCCGGCATCAACCTGCAATACGGATTGACCAATCACCGCGCAGAGCAGGTCAAGACGCTGGAAACCGAAGACGGTCGCACCGAACTGCGCGCCGTCACCGGCCCCGACTATGGCCGCATCTACGATCACGAGCTCGTCTCTGCAGTGCAGCGGATCGCGGGTGATGGAGTCGGTGATACACGCTGGAAGGTGCCGGGCGTGCTCGACTGGTCGACGGGCATCTACAACCCGATGGTCGATGTGACCAAGGATACGACCACGCTCTACGCTTCGGACCGCGACGTCTTCCTCTTACTGGTCGATGACATGAATCCGATTGAGGCGGGAACGCTGCCCGACGGCTCGCCCGATCTCTTCTTCCGGGGGTTCTATTGCTGGAACTCGGAGGTCGGCGCGAAGACGCTCGGTATCGCCAGCTTCTATCTCCGGGCGGTCTACCAGAACCGCAATCTCTGGGGCGTCGAGGATTTCCAGGAGATTTCGATCCGGCACTCCAAATATGCCGCCAACCGCTTCGCGCATGAGGCGGCCCCGGCACTGGCCAACTTCGCTGACTCCTCACCCCAGCCTTTCATCCAGGGCATACGCGCAGCACGCGAACGCATCGTCGCGCGCAGCGACGAGGACCGCGCCGACTTCCTGCGCAAGCGCGGGTTCTCGAAAGCGGAGAGCGGCAAGATCGTCGAGACCGTGCTGGCCGAAGAAGGCCGCCCGCCCGAAAGCGTCTTCGACTTCGTCCAGGGTATCACCGCCGTCGCCCGCTCGAAGCCGCAGCAGGATGCGCGCCTCACCATGGAGACCCGCGCGAAGAAGTTGCTGGAGCTTGCTGCCTAGTGCTTAAATTTATTCATTTAATTCCATTTCCTGGAGCCTCCGGTGCCCCCGCTTCCAGGACTCCACGAGATCCTCCGGGCTGCGGCTCCACCGGAACGG
>JAPOTF010000156.1 GCA_026709325.1 Roseovarius sp. | reverse complement strand
TTGTTGGGGACAAGGCGTTTGACGCGGACTGGCTTGTCGAGGAGGTGGAGAGGCGTGGCGCGATGGCGGTGATTCCGTCGAAGCGGAACCGCAAGGTGCCTCGGGATCACGACGGGGAGATGTATAAATGGCGTCATCAGGTTGAGAATTTCTTTGCTAAAATCAAGGAGTTCCGGGCGATTGCGACACGATACGACAAGACGGACGTGAGCTATGCGGCCGCGATTCATCTCGCTGCCGCGGTGATCGCCGCGAAATAAATGTCAACGGGCCCTAGATTCACTGCCTCATGGCTTTGCCGGTCAACTTGCTGTCATACCCGTCTTCCATCTACGAAACGGCAATCGTCAATTGACCGATAATTCATGGGACGAAAGAACACTCGGGAAAAATAATTTCTTTTCTTTTCAAGTCATGGGATGGTTGTGGCGCCAACTGTGATAAGATGGCCAGGACACCCCATAAAAACAACAACTCATAAGTTCCCAATATCTCCGAAATTCGGTGTATGTATTATTGCAACAATCGCCGGGCAATTACCTGAGCCTGAATCTCCGCCGCCCCCTCAAATATGTTTAAAATACGTGCATCGCATAGAACTCGGCTTATCTGGTATTCCGTTGCAAAACCGTTACCGCCGTGAATCTGCAGTCCGTTATCCGCAGCGGTCCATGCCACTCTCGCGGCAAGCAGTTTGGCCATCCCGGCCTCCAGGTCGCATCGATGGCCATGATCCTTTTCCCAAGCGCTGAAATATGTCAGCTGACGCGCAATCATGATTTCAACCGCCATCATGGCAAGCTTTCCGGAAACCCGCGGAAACTCAATCAGCCTTTTGCCAAACTGCTTGCGATCAATCGCATATCGCATCGAGATGTCAAGCGCCGACTGGGCCACCCCGACGGCCCGGGCGGCAGTCTGTATGCGGGCGCTCTCAAATGTCTCCATCAGTTGCTTGAAGCCCTTTCCCTCCTCGCCTCCAAGAAGACTGTCTTCACTTGCAAAAAAGTTGTCGAATCCCAGTTCGTATTCCTTCATGCCGCGATAGCCAAGAACCTCGATTTCACTGCCTGACATTCCCTGCGCCGGAAACGGGTTGTCGGAAGTTCCCGATTCCTTGCTGGCCAGAAACATCGAGAGACCCCGATGGTCTTTCACTTCCGGGTTGGTCCTGGCAAGCAGGGTCATCACATTCGCTCTTGCCGCATGGGTTATCCAGGTCTTGCCGCCCGTTATCAAATAACCGCCCTCCACCTTGACCGCTCTCGTTGAAAGCGAGCCAAGATCGGATCCGGTATTCGGTTCAGTGAACACTGCCGCGGGCAAAATCTCCGCGCTCGCGATTTTCGGCAGCCAATGGGCCTTCTGTTCGGGTGTGCCTCCGCACAATATAAGCTCCGCGGCAATCTCCGAGCGGGTTCCAAGAGATCCCACGCCGATATATCCCCGGCTCAGTTCCTCGGAAACCACCGCCATGGACGCCTTGGAAAGGCCAAGTCCACCATATTCCTCGGGAATGGTCAAACCGAAAACCCCAAGGTCTGCCAGTTCCCTGAGCAACTCCAGCGGGATCAGTTCATCTTTTAGATGCCATTCATGCGCGTATGGCGACACTTTTTCTCTCGCGTATCGGTTAAACTGTTCCCGGATCATCTCAAGTTCTTCATCAAGACCAGTGGCGCCAACCGTGATCTCGGCGTCCCGCTCCCGCATAAGCTCAACTAGTCTGGTGCGCGCGGCCTGACTGTTGGCCTTCGCCATCAGGGTTTGAACGTTTTGAGACTGAAATCCCGACAGAGCGTCCCAGCCCAGTCCCATCTCCTGCAAACGGGTCGTCTCCCCCTGATTCATTGGAATGCCGCTTGCAATCTGATGAAGATACTCGCCAAAGGCGATCTGATGAACCAGTCCCTCAACCTCTCCGAATTTTCCATTTTCCGACAGGCGGTCAGCCCAGTTTTGCATCTGTCGCAATGACTCCACATAGACCACCATCCATGCAAGCCCGTGAGCGGCGCACTGGTGAGTTTCAAGAGCGAAAGGCAATGGCCGCCCCTCAGAGTCGAGCATGCGTTTAACCGAATTTGCCGCCTTCTCCAAAACGCCAGCCGCGGCATCCACCGCATCTCCGGTTAAAGTTAGCAGATTGTCAATTGTCGGGTCGGCCATACCTGTTCCACCTGCGATGAATCAATAAAGTTGCAAAATGCAAGCCGTGATGTCCTAACCATTTAGAAATTGCAACGCAACACGGGTTGTCGTATTGAATCGGAATGCAGATCGTAAAATCGTCGTATTTTCCGGACGCAAATCAAGTTTGCATGCAGTTCCAACATGAGGGAAAGCATTTCAGGTATTGAAATATGGATCTGATGCCGGGAGACATTTCATTGTCGCTTCTTGTGTTTTCCTTTGCGGTTGCAATGCTGGCGGGTTTTGTAAAAGGCGTAATCGGATTTGCGTTTCCCACAATCATGATTGCCGTGCTTGGCGCCATTATGCCGCCGGAGCAGGCATTGGCATGGCTGCTGCTTCCCACGGTGACCACCAATCTATGGCAGTCTGTCAGGCAGGGGGTGAAGGCCATGTGGAAAACAATGCGCAAATACGGGGTTTTCCTTGTTGCGGGTTGCGTGGTGATCATACCATCGGCTCAAATTGTGCCTGTTATGCCTCCCGGAGCAATGCAGCTCCTGATCAGTGTGCCTGTTTTGATATACGCAATCACAACGCTTGCGGGAAAACCCGTTCGGCTGCCCCAAAACCCCGGTCGCGGGATAGAGGCGGGAGTCGGCGCGGTAGCGGGCTTTTTTGGTGGCGTATCCGGAACATGGGGACCACCGACAGCAGCGTTCCTGACCGCACTGAACACGAAAAAAGCCGAGCAAGTTCGCATACAGGGCATCATCTATTTTCCGGCTGCGGTCGTTCTTGCGCTGTCGCATCTGTATTCTGGCGTGCTCAATGCAGATACCATCCCCGCATCCGCTCTGATGATTGTCCCGGCCATGCTCGGTATTGTGATGGGGTTGAAGATGAATGACAGGATAAGGCAATCCACATTTCAGCGCATCACGTTGATTGCATTGATTCTTGCGGGAACCAACCTCGCGGCAAGAGGCTTTTGGTCCATCGTTTAAACTGCTCACTTCCACCTGCCGCGCAAATCCTGTAAACACTCGCCAACCAAAATCAAAACCGGCGGAAAACCACATGAAGTTCACCCTGTCATGGCTTAAGCAGCACCTGGAAACCGATGCTTCGATAGGCGAAATTACCGACACACTGACCGACTTGGGTCTGGAAGTGGAGAATGTGCACAATCCGGCCGAGCGTCTCAAGGAATTCACGCTGGCAAAGGTCATTGGAGCCGAGCAGCATCCAAACGCCGACAAATTGCGCGTATGCATGGTAGATACGAGCGAGGGCATTAAAAAAATTGTATGCGGCGCCCCAAATGCGCGCGCGGGCATCATTGCAGTGTTCGCGAAAGCCGGCACGTATATCCCCGGAATAGACAAGACAATCCAGACAGGTGTAATTCGTGGCGAGGAAAGCCATGGAATGATATGCTCGGAACGCGAGATGGAAATTTCCGATGATCACGAAGGCATAATCGAACTTCCATCTGGTGAAATCGGCATGCGCTATATCGACTGGCTTGAGCAAAACGACCCGGCTAAAATCGATCCCGCAATCGAAATTGCCATAACGCCCAACCGCCCGGACGCGCTTGGAGTGCGCGGGATTGCCTTTGATCTGGCGGCCCGTGGAATTGGCAAGATGAAAGAGGCCGACACAGTGGAAATAGAGGGTAAATTCCCATGTTCCGCGGAAATAAAAATCGACGCGGACACATTGGAAAACGGATGCATGGTCTTTGCGGGCAGAATGGTGCGCAACCTTAAAAACGGACCGTCTCCCGAATGGCTTCAAAACAGGTTGCGGTCAATTGGAGTGAGACCCATTTCCACCCTGGTCGATATAACCAACTATTTCACATATGACAGAAACCGCCCCCTTCACGTTTTTGACGCAGACAAGATACAGGGGGATTTTCGCATTCATCGGGCCAATGGCGGAGAAACTCTCGTTGGCCTGGATGAAAGGGAATACACTTTTTCAAGGGGGCAGGTGGTTATATCAGACGATTCCGGAATTAAAAGCATTGCCGGAATCATGGGAGGACTTTCCAGCGGATGCACAATGGAAACCAAAAACGTGTTCATTGAAGCAGCGGTATGGGATCGCATTCAGGTTGCCCTGACCGGACGCGCCCTCAAGATAAACTCCGATGCGCGCTACAGAAACGAGCGGGGCATCGACCCCGCATTCAATATGGAGGGCCTTGACCTGGCTACGCGCATGGTTCTTGAACTGTGCGGAGGAGAAGCTTCCGATGTGGCCATGGATGGGAAGATGGATATTGACGCGCGCAGCTACAAATTTGACCCGGAAAGAGTTAAATCACTCGTTGGCATGGATATTTCAGAATCGGAGCAGCGTCAAACCCTAACTCAGCTGGGATTCAAACTTGACGGCAACATGGCCTCGGCACCAAGCTGGCGGCCGGATATCATGGGTGAAGCCGATCTTGTCGAGGAAATCGCGCGCATCGCGTCCTTGACAAAACTTGAAGGGACGCCAATGCGCCGCGTAAATGCCGGCGTGCCAAAACCAATCCTGTCCAGGGCCCAGAAGCGGGAGCAAATTGCCCGGCGCACCATAGCCGCACTCGGATACGGCGAATGCGTTACCTATTCCTTCATTGACCGCGACAGCGCGCGGCTGTTTGGAGGAGGCGACGATACAACCATGCTGGCCAACCCGATAAATTCCGAAATGAGCCACATGCGACCGAATCTTCTACCGGGTCTTCTTCAAGCGGCCGCCAGGAACCAGTCGAGAGGCATGAACGATATTGCGATTTTCGAGGTGGCCCATGTCTTTGATGGTGGGGAGCCGGAACAGCAGAGCCTGCAGATTTGCGGATTGCTTACAGGAAAAACAGGTCCAAAGGAAGCGAACGCTGCAAACAGGGCGGTTGATTTGCTGGATGCCAGGGCCGATGCGGAGTCAGCGCTTTTCGCTCTTGGCGCACCCGAAAAAATGCAAATATTCCGCAATGGAGAGTCGTGGTGGCATCCCGGCAGACACGGATGTTTCTGCCTTGGGCCAAAAAGGATTCTCGGGGTGTTTGGTGAACTGCATCCAAGGGTGTTGCGTGTTATGGACGTCAAGGGACCCGCGGTGGCTTTTACCTTGTATCCCGAGGCGATTCCAGTTTCGAGAAAAACCGGAGCCAGCCGCGGAGCCATGGAAATCAGCGACCTGCAGGCCGTGGAACGCGATTTTGCATTTGTCGTTGATGCGGACATTGAGGCCGCGGTTCTTGTCAATGCGGCAACAGGGGCTGACAAAAAGCTAATTAGGGGAGTCCGCGTCTTCGACGAGTTTAGCGGAGGTTCGCTCGATGAAGGGAAAAAATCTCTTGCCATATCCGTTCGTCTTGAACCGACAAAATCCACTCTTACCGATGCGGATATTGAAAACGTGTCAAATCAGATAATCGCCAAGGTCGTTAAGGCAACAGGCGGAACTCTTCGGAAATAGCGCTCTTTGAGACTTTTCCGGCATGTCATCAATATCCCGGTTTGTTTTAAAGGGATCGCCTTGCGTGGAGATGAAGCCGACTCGACAAAAGCATCCGGGAAGGCAAATCGGCCGGAGAAAGTTTCAAGCGCGCTGGCAAATTCAAGTAGATGGCGCCACTTCCGCAAATCCCAATCACGCCATCATACCTTGATAAAATTCTTCATCAAATCATCGCCAATACCGCATTGCCGGCCTTGAACATTTAAATGAGGCTCCAAATCAAAATCCCCGTTCCCAACCGGAGCGGTATGAAAAAGGCGGTTCGAAAAAAAATCGGGCGCGCCCGCAAAATCACACGCATATGTAAGGGAGTGCAAACAGGCGCCGCTGCACAGTGAACGCCTCGGGTTGCAACCGTCAAAAGCAAAGACCACATTAAAATGTTCTTTTCGGTCCAAACATTGGGTTTTGAATATACGATTAACATCTGGAAAAGTTTTACCTGAAACCTTGAATTGCCGAATTTAAACACTAAATGCTGCAATATATCATCAACACAAAAATGCTCGCATTTAGCCAGCGGTTCCATGTGAAATATGCAATATTGAAGCAACGCCGCGTTTCAATATTTAGACTATGAAGGGTTTCCGAGCCCCAGACCCCGGAAACCCCGGATTGTTTTATGTGCGTCCATTTTTTGACAAAAGATAAGGGAGACATCCATGCACTCCGGAAACCCCGTATTTATACCTGGTCCAACAAATATCCCCGAGCACCTGCGCAAGGCATGCGACATGCCGACTGTCGATCACCGCTCCGCGCTGTTTGGAGATATCCTGCACCCCGCTCTTGATGGCGTTCGAAAGGTTCTCAAAAGCGAAAGCGCGGAGATTTTTATCTTCTCCTCAACGGGAACCGGTGGCTGGGAAACGGCGCTTACCAACTGTCTCTCGGCCGGTGACAGGGTTCTCGCCGCGCGTAACGGAATGTTTTCGCACAAGTGGATAAACATGTGCGAGCGCCATGGTCTTGATGTGCAAATCGTTGAAACCCCCTGGGGCGCCGCTCTTCCCGCAAACCGCTACGAGGAAATTCTGGCCGCGGATGCCAATCATGAAATCAAGGTTGTACTGGCCACTCACAATGAAACGGCGACCGGCGTCAAATCGGATATTGCCGCTGTTCGCAGCGCGCTTGACGCTTCCGGTCATCCCGCGCTTTTATTTGTGGATGGCGTTTCATCCATTGCATCGATGGATTTTCGCTTTGATGAATGGGGCGTGGACGTCGCTGTAACCGGATCTCAAAAAGGCTTCATGCTGACCGCCGGACTCGCCATTGTCGGCTTCAGCGCCAAGGCAATGGAGGCCACAAGAACGGGGACTCTGCCTCGCACCTTTTTTGACGTGCATGACATGTCCAAAGGCTACGCGGCGAACGGCTATCCCTACACGCCTCCAGTGGGTTTGATTAACGGACTGAAGGAATCCTGCCACATTATCCTTGAGGAAGGTCTGGAAAACGTGTTTGCCCGGCATCACCGGATAGCGGAAGGCGTCCGAAAAGCAGTGCGCGCATGGGGCTTCGAACTTTGCGCTGAAAGTCCGGAATGCTATTCCGATACCGTTAGCGCCATCAAGACCCCTGAAGGTTTCAATTCGACGGATTTGGTGACGCATGCCGCCAGAAAATACGACGTCGCCTTCGGGGTCGGGCTGGGCGATGTGACGGGAAAGGTCTTCCGCATTGGCCATCTCGGAAGATTAACGGACGTCATGGCGCTCTCGGGAATCGCGACAGCGGAAATGTGCATGGCAGATCTTGGCCTGGATATCAGGCTCGGGTCGGGTGTTGCCGCGGCGCAGGAATTCTACCGCAACGGCAGCGCATCGTAAAGCCGGCGCGCATTGCAAAAGCAAAAAAGGAAGCCAACGGAATGCATATCCCCGCATACGACGAGATGCTTGAAGCACATGAGCGGATCAAGCCTCACATACGCCGCACGCCTGTGCGCGAATCCGATTACATTAATGAACTGACTGGCGCGAAACTTTATTTCAAATGCGAGAACTTCCAGGAACCCGGAGCGTTCAAGGTTCGCGGCGCGACCAATGCGGTTTTCGGACTTGACGAAAAGCGATCCGAAAAAGGAGTCGCAACGCATTCTTCGGGAAATCACGCGTCATGCCTGAGCTATGCCGCCATGAAGCGCGGAATTCCGTGCCATGTTGTAATGCCGAGCACCGCGCCGCAGGCCAAAAAGGACACGGTGCGCCGCTATGGTGGAATCATCACGGAATGCGAACCGTCAACTTCGTCTCGAGAGGCGACCTTCAAAAAAGTCCAGGCGGCGACCGGTGGAGATTTTGTTCATCCCTACAACGACCCCCGCGTTATTGCAGGTCAGGGCACGTGCTCCAGAGAGCTGGTTGAGCAGACCGATGGCCTGGACATTGTCGTGGCCCCCATTGGCGGCGGCGGCATGGTGTCGGGAACCTGTCTGACTCTCTCCACGCTTGCCCCTGAAACAAAGGTAATCGCCGCCGAACCGGAACAGGCCGACGATGCCTTTAGAAGCTTCAAGGCCGGCCGCATTATTGCCGACGACGCCCCGAAAACAATCGCCGACGGCCTTCTCGTGCCTCTAAAGGAACTTACATGGCATTTCGTTTCCAGTCATGTCAGCGAGATTTACACGGCTTCAGAGCGGGAAATCGTCGACGCGATGAAACTGACATGGAAGCATTTGCGAATTGTAATGGAGCCATCCAGCGCGGTTCCACTAGCCATAGTCCTCAAGCATCCGGAAGTCTTCAAAGGTAAGCGCGCGGGCATAATCATTACCGGAGGCAACGTGGATCTCGACAGGCTTCCCTGGCTATCCCAGGCATGATCAAACATAAAAAAACCAGCAAATCAACAGGAGCACAAGCATGAAGGACGCTGTAGAACTTGATGAATACGAAGTCGGCTACGATATACCCGCAAAACCGGGCATGACGGAAAATGAAATCCAGACTCCCTGCCTGATACTTGACATGGATGCGCTCGAACGCAACATCAGGAAAATGGGCGATTACGCAAAAGCCCATGGCATGCGACATCGGGTGCATGGAAAAATGCACAAGTCGGTCGATGTGGCGAAGCTGCAGGAACGCATTGGCGGAGCCGTTGGCGTATGCTGCCAGAAGGTCTCCGAAGCGGAGGTCTTTGCCCGGGGCGGAATCAGGGATGTTCTGGTCTCGAACCAGGTGCGCAATCCGGCCAAGATCGATCGTCTGGCGCGATTGCCCAAACTGGGAGCGCGAACAATTGTCTGCGTCGATGATCTTGCCAATGTTGCGGAACTTTCGGAAGCGGCCGCAAGGCATGGCACGCTAATCGAATGCCTTGTCGAAATCGACTGCGGCGCGGGTCGATGCGGCGTGACAACTTCCGAAGCGGTGGTTGAAATAGCAAAGGCGACAGAAGCCGCGGACGGGCTTAAATTCACCGGCATTCAGGCCTATCAGGGCGCAATGCAGCATTTGGACAACTACGAGGACCGCAAGACGAAGCTTGATGTTGCCATAGGCCAGGTAAAGGACGCGGTGGAAAAACTCGAAGCCGAAGGGATATCCTGCGAACTGGTTTCAGGCGGAGGTACCGGTTCATACTATTTCGAAAGCAACTCCGGCGTATATAACGAACTGCAATGCGGTTCATATGCGTTCATGGATGCCGACTACGGGCGCATACTGGACAAGAGCGGCAAACGCATAGACCAGGGCGAGTGGGAAAACGCTTTTTTTATCCTCACATCGGTCATGTCCCACGTGAAATCGGACAAGGCGATTGTTGATGCGGGCCTGAAGGCCCAGTCCGTGGATAGCGGTCTGCCCGTGATATTTGGCCGTGACGACGTGGAGTATGTCAAATGCTCCGATGAGCATGGTGTCGTCATGGACCCCGGTGGCGTCCTCAAGGTGAACGACAAGTTGCGTCTAGTACCCGGTCACTGCGATCCAACTGCCAATGTGCATGACTGGTATGTTGGGGTTCGCAATGGAGTCGTTGAAACCGTCTGGCCCGTCTCCGCGCGAGGCCGGGCATATTGATTGCGGCATCCGGTCTTTTACGGCAATTCCGGCCCGATAACGAGTTGGGAAATCCGGTTACGCAAAATTTGCGTTTTAAACGTCTTCTTAAAGGAAGCGCAAAGTTGCAAATAAAAGGGAGTTCATCATGCTTATCGTACCAGAAAACCGCATAGCGGATCTCATGACTGAAGAAGCCGCATTTGACGCGGTGGAAAAAACGTTCGCCGCGATGGCGGGTGGTGACGCATATAATTTTCCGGTGGTTCGTGAAGCAATAGGCCATGAGGACGCCCTCTATGGATTCAAGGGTGGCTTTGATCGCGCTGGACTGACGCTTGGACTAAAGGCCGGAGGCTACTGGCCGCACAATCATGAACGACGGGAAATGATTAATCATCAATCTACCGTTTTTCTGTTTGATCCGGACACAGGCAGGGCAAAGGCGGTGGTGGGCGGCAATTTGCTTACGGCGCTTCGCACGGCCGCGGCGTCATCGGTATCCATAAAGCATTTGGCGCGCGATGATTCAAATGTGATCGGGATGGTTGGCGCGGGCCATCAATCCGCGTTCCAGCTGCGCTCGGCGCTTAAGCAGCGGAATTTTCAAAAGGTAATTGGCTGGAACCAGCAGCCCGAGGACCTGCCGCGAATTGAGAATGTCGCAGTTGAGGCCGGACTGCCATTTGAAGCCGTGCCGCTGTCGGGAATGTCGGAGGCGGACGTTGTCATCACGATCACCTCGGCATTTCAGCCGCTGCTCATGAACGATTATGTCTCAAAGGGTACGCATATCGCATGCATGGGCGCCGACACACGTGGCAAGCAGGAGGTTGAGTCGTCGCTTCTGGCGCGGGCAATGGTGTTCACCGATGAGATTCCGCAATCGGTTTCAATCGGCGAGGCGCAACATGCAGTTGCGGAAGGCCTTATCGTCGAGAAGGACATTGTCGAGATGGGGTCCGTCATCAAGGGCGATCACCCGGGTCGCACTTCCGCAGAGCAGATCACGCTGTTTGATGGCACGGGTGTTGGCCTTCAAGACCTTGCCGTTGCGGCTTCGGTCGTTGATCTCGCTGTCAGGAAAGGCGTTGCCATTGAGGTTGATTTCTGAAGGGACTGACACTATTGTGTATCTGCCTGACCATTTGTTTGTTCAAAGGCCGTGCAGAACTGAACTGCATACATAATATAGTTCTACGTGTTTGCGAACTTTTACAACTGTCAGGCATGCGCTCAGAACATTTACAAGCGGTGTCTTTACTTTTCGGTGGTCACAAACCCAATCCCATCTGACAATCCATGCTTTCATAATTCTATTGCTTTGGCTCGTAATTGACAGGCCGCTGCATGATTCGGTCGTCCGGATCTGGAATATAAACCTCCCTAAAGCGAGGAAGATCCCTTAGACTTGACACTGAACAATACATTTGAAACAAATATTACCCACCAAAAAGGACGAAGACCCATTATCTTTACCGATAATGATCCAGTTGCAGCCACCGAGTTATAGCACCAATCAACTCTGTAGTGGGGTAGTCTTCAATATCATCCTCTGAGAACCCCTCGGACCGCAATTTATCATAGTGCTTCCCACGGAAGTCTTCGTATTGCCTGACTACCCTATCTGCTGCTATCTGGTCCGAGGTTTCAAATGTCCTGATCCAGTTACGTACCTTGCGGATTGCTGTGACGTATGATTTTTCATGGGATTCTATATCACTTCCCGAGAGATCTGAAATGAACTTCTGATATCGATATTGCTCCTCTTCCAGAACTAAAATCATTTTCTGGTCAAAAGAAAACCACCGAAATCCTTGCATCCGAAATCCAGTCAAAGTTCAAAAGGCATGTTCATCCTGGAGAGTTCGTCGGGATAGGAAGGAGAACACCGACTCAAATCATGGATTGAATATTTGGAAATGCGGATAAGTTCCCGGATCTTGTCCAAGCGACTTTGATTTGATTCTATTTTCTCCGTGGCAATCCTTGGATTGAATCCCAACCGGACCAGGCAGAAAAGGATTGCTTCAAGAATTGGCTTGTATTCATTATCCAAGGGACAGTTGATAAATACATTTTTATGGAAATTCCGGTTGGGCCAACGAAATTCATCCTGGTGGCGGGTATGGATCTTGCCCGTAGGAGTCCCGGTCCCGGATTCGGCCATCACGACCGTGGATATACAACTCGGTGCCCTGGTTCCTGGCGATCTTGCGCGCTTCCCTTATGGTTTCCTTCCGCGTATTGAATTTCTTGGTTAATTTGTCCGATCCGGTTCTCCGGACCGCCCATTTCCCATCTCGGGGAACAACATGCTGTCCATCTAAAGCCATCTTACCCTCCGTTGGCCATTTTCCTGTCTCTCTAAAATAGTAAATAACAAACGATAGAGCCACTTGCAAAATTATTGGGCATCGTCATGTCAAAACTGACTTTCCGATGTCCGATTCAGGCAGGGGAACGGCAAGTTCGAGGGGGTGAAGCAAATTTTCCAGATTTTTCATGCGGTTCTCATGATTTCAGGCAATCCAGGCCCGGTTTCGGCCCAATTCGCCAGATTCCGGACAGGCGTCACCGCCGTCTGGCCCCCGCCGGCGACCAAACGCCCGAAAAACGGTCGAAAAGGGGAAAATCACGGCATGTGGCGCTGCAACTGCCCGATCGCCAGAGCCAGAACGCCGAACACCGGATGCGCGAAAACCTTCGCATGACCCCGGACGCGGACATGGCGACCGCCAAACTCGTCCTTAAGCCGCGCGTTGACACGCTCAACGGCGGACCGGTTCCTGTACCGGACCGCCTTCGGGTCCGGGATGTTCACCGCCGCCCGCGCCTTCGGCTCCATCTTCTTCATCTCCGCCAGCGCCCGGTCGCGCCGCGGATTGACGTCAATGATCGGAACGTGGCCGCGTTGCTCGCCGTGCCGGCGTATCTCCGGCGCGTCATGGGCGGAATCCATCAGCTCGTGGAGCCAGGTCACGCGCGCCCGTCGGTCATCGTCGCCAGCGGCATGGCCGCCCGGCTGTCGTGCAG
>JAPOTF010000113.1 GCA_026709325.1 Roseovarius sp. | reverse complement strand
ACATGTTGGCGAACATGCGTGCATTATTGGCATAAAAAGACAAGCTGGGTGATCGTAGGCAATGCCCGGAATGGTTGTCCATGAACGCTTGAACATCAAGGGCGTCACCATATCGTCTTGGGGAACGGTTGAAAACTCGAGAAGGAACATCGAGACTGCGCATGGAGGTGGTTAGGTAACTGGGCCCGTCATGCGAGAAACAAACACGAAGGTCTATTAATTGCGTTATCGCATATAATTCAAAGAGATAAGACTTCCGTTATACTTGCCCTCATATGGATGAGAACAAGTCAAAACTTAGAATAAAGTGTTCATTGATTGCGGCCAAACAATTTAAAATGTTCTGGACAGGGTTTTTTGCCCTGTGTAGGAAGGGGAATATGCAAATAACGATTTTAGTATGGGCGACTTTAGTGATCAGGTGAATAATTTGCCTATTAGAAACATGTGATATGTGAAGTGCAAAAAGATTCCAGCGATAACGGCTTTATTTCCGGAATAGACAACTCGGCTTCATTTGAAACATGGCATGTGGGCAAAGAGGTAAAAGTAGTCAAATCACGTGATCAATACTATATTGTCCCAATTCGCCACGCGCGTCTTTGGAATGATCTTGGCGAATCCGAGCAAATCGAAGCGGCAAAACTCATATCGCCCTGCCGGGAAAATTTTGAAGACATTGAAGCAACGCAGGTTGTTTTTTGCGAGGCCGGCCCGCATTTTCATATTCGCATATCCTCAAAGCCCCCCAGACATAACATCATTACAAGGCCACCACATGAAAGATCATTGATTTCAGGTGGAGACGATTATCTTGAAAATCATCTCGTTGCCTATATTGATCGCGCGCAATCAGTTGATATGGCAATATCTTTTCTTATGATGTCAGGTGTGGAATTTATTCGGCCGCACCTGCAAAATCTACTCGAACGCAAAGGCCGGTTGCGTCTGCTGACAACCGACTACCAAGATGTAACCGATCCTGATGCTTTGCGCCTTCTATTGGATATGGACGGCAATGCCGAATTGCATGCCTTTCTGGCGGATAAGCTGTCTTTCCATCCCAAGGCCTGGATTTTTCAGTTTTATGATGGAAACGGGGCTTTGCTGGTTGGATCTTCCAACTTGTCAAAATCCGCATTGACTTCTGGCGTGGAGTGGAATTTGCGACACGAGTTGCCGCTTGATGCGCATTTGCTGAATATTGCAAATCAGGAATTTAACGCGCTGCTTAACAGAAAAGAAGTCGTGGAATTGGATCGTGAGTGGATTGATGAATACGAGGCGCGCCGAAATGCCAATCCGCGATATAACCCGGTGGAAGAGTCGAAGCCGCTACCTCAACCGCACGAAATCCAGGCGGAGGCTTTGGAAAAGCTAAAATCCACCAGGGAAAGCGGATATCGTGCCGGAATGGTTGTTTTGGCTACAGGCCTTGGTAAAACTTTTCTGGCCGCTTTTGACAGCCTTGGTTTTGACAAAGTGATGTTCGTTGCGCATCGCGATGAAATACTCGCTCAGGCAATGATGTCGTTTAGATCTGTCCGGCCCAGGAAGCATATGGGAAAATTTGCCGGCAGGGAAAAAGCAGTCAATGTGGATATTGTTTTCTCCTCTGTACAGACATTGTCGAAGAGTGAAAATCTGAAACATTTCACACCTGATGAATTTGACTACATAATTGTGGATGAGTTTCATCATGCCGCGGCAGAGACATACAGACGGATTATTGATTATTTCAATCCCAAATTTCTGCTTGGACTTACGGCTACGCCGTTTAGGACGGATGGTCGGGCACTTCTGGGCCTTTGCGAGGAAAACCTTGTATATGAATGCGATCTTTGGAATGGCATTAAGCGTGGGCTGCTTTCTCCGTTCAGGTATTTTGGGGTTCCCGACATTGTCGATTATGCCCAGATCCCCTGGCGCAGCGGTAGATTTGATGAGAGCGAATTGACTTCGGCGGTGGCGACGGAGGCGCGCGCGGAAAATGCCCTTGACCAGCTCGCCAAACGAGGTGGACGTAAATGTCTTGGATTTTGCGTCTCACGGAGGCATGCGGATTACATGGCGAAATATGCCGCCAAAAAGGGCTATAGGGCGGTTTCCGTTCACTCGGGAGCGACTTCTTCGCCAAGAGCCAGTGCGTTAAAGGAACTTGAAAAAGGAAAACTTGATATTGTTTTTGCCGTGGACATGTTTAACGAAGGTGTTGATGTTCCGTCAATAGACACAGTGTTGATGCTTCGTCCAACTGAAAGCAATGTAATCTGGCTTCAGCAAATTGGTCGCGGATTGAGAAAATCACTTGAAAAAACCCATTTATCCATAATCGATTATATTGGGAATCACCGCGTATTCCTTTCAAAGGCGCAACAGCTGTTGCGATCCGGCCAGGGCGATACCGCTTTGGCGGAGGCTTTGCGAAAATACGAACTGGATGAAATCTCCCTGCCTATCGGTTGCGAAATTACATATGAACTTGAATCACTGGAAATCCTCAGATCGAAACTTCGAACGAGGCGCGATAAATCTAAAAACACTGATATAGATGAATTCTATCTGGATTTTCGGGAGTGTAACGGGAGAAGACCGACAGCATGCGATGTTGATAATGCGGGGATCAATCCAGCCGATACTGAAGAGGGCGGTTGGCTGGAATATGTTGCCGGGAAAGGCGATCTTGTTGAAGCGCAATTAAGCGTCGCAAGCCAATTCAGGGATTTGCTGAGATATATTCAGAATACGGGCATGACCAAAAGCTATAAAATGGTCATAATTCGAAGTTTAATTGAGAACAACCGGTTTCCGGGTAATATTGCAGTTGAAGACATGGTTCGATCAATAACCCGCATGGCAATGCGGAATCCCGTTTTTTTAAGGGATTTCAACGTGAATTTGAATGATCGCGAAAAATTGCTGAAAAGCTTAAAGAGATATCCGTTTCGCATACTAAGCGAGTCGGATTTCTTTCAATGTCAAGGATCGCTATTTCGAACAACTTTTGACGTTCATGATGAATTAAAACCCGTATTGCGTCAATTGGCCGCGGAACTTGTTGATTGGAGAATACAACGATATCTTCAAAATAAAGCCTTAAATTTTAAGTAAATATATCAATCAAATTGCTTAAGAGGGTTCCGGCATATCCAGCCATGACACATCAATTCCCATAACTTGCTTAAAGTTGCAGTCATTGGATTTAGGCCTAAAGCGGGATTTTTGAATCATGCCGGCGGAAAACACTTGCATGCGCCCAAATCTTCATCCAGATTTCCGCGCAATGGAACACCGGCAACCTTCTGCCATACATAGCCAAAGTGGTTTATCAGGGATCACAAGAAGCATGGTTTCGCAATGGCCGCAGCATGGATATGTGGGATGAGCAAATATTGATCGACGATGCGGCAGTCAAATTGCCAAATGTCCAGTAATTCCCGCCAGCTTTTGTTTTTCGCAAACCATGCCTTCCTCCATGAAAAAGCTGATATTTGATGATTTTTTTTTACCGCAAAGGTGTAAGAATTCCTGCAAAACCAGATAAAAGTCTACAAAAACAAAATGGAATTGGCCAACATCGGGATATTGATTTGCTAAGATTTCGAGTTTCCCCTTATTTGGAAGAGCGCTAAGGGATGTAGACGTCATTCTTGTGCCTTCCCTATGCAGAAGCGTTCACAGGCGCTGTGGGAATATTCTGACCACCGGATTTGGGGTTGCCCGAAACGGGCATATTGTCTTTGGGAGAAATTGGCCGGTCAGGATGGATCTATGCCGAGGTGAAAATGGATTCGATAAAAAACGTCGGTTCAAACGGCCGCGTTCCAAACCGAAGCGACTGGGAAGAGCAGTATGGGCGTGACATATGCGAAGCAACTTGGCGCAACCTGCAAGAAATTCCTTGATTCTTTTTGTAAATCGCTTCATGTTGCATATCGTTCCGCAGTGTTTGCGGAGATGGCGTTAAAGGAGAGACTATGGCCAAGGAAGATACGCTCGAATTTCCCGGTGTCGTGAAAGAACTTCTGCCAAATGCGACATTTCGGGTCGAGCTGGAAAATGGCCATGAAATTATTGCTCACACGGCGGGTAAAATGCGCAAGAATCGCATTCGAGTTCTTGCAGGCGACAAAGTGCAGGTTGAAATGACACCCTATGATTTGACAAAGGGCCGGATCAACTACCGTTTCAAGTAACATGCAGTCAGTCCCAAGGCTGGTGCTTGGCTCGGGCAGTCCGCGCCGACTTGAGCTTCTCAGGCAAATCGGGGTTTCTCCCGATGAGATTGAACCTCCCAATATAAATGAGCAGCCTGACATATCTGAGCGACCATTGCCGTATTGCATCCGCATTGCACGAGAAAAGGCTTTGGCGGTTAATGCCCTTGCTGACGACATTGTGCTATCGGCAGATACCACGGTTGCAGTCGGAAATAAAATTCTTGGCAAGGCTGAAAATATCAGTCAGGCGGAAGAATTTCTGCTCGCGTTGTCAGGCAGACGCCACAAGGTAATTACCGCCGTGGTCGTTAGACGGAACAACTGTATCCGGGAGCGCGCAGTTGCCGCCGTGGTAAAGATGAAGCGACTAAGTGACAGGGAACTTGAAACCTATCTAAATTCCGGAGAGTGGAACGGTAAGGCGGGCGCTTATGGAATACAGGGCATGGCGGGTGCGTTTATTCCCTGGCTGCGCGGCTCGTTTACCGCAGTTGTGGGCCTTCCTTTGGCGGAAACGACAGGACTGCTGCTTGCCGCAGGTTATCCACTTTATCGAGGAGATAAATGATCGGAAGAGTAATTGCCCTGGATTATTTCAATGGCCGTGAAGCGGCGGCTTTGATTGAAGATGGCAAGCTGGTTGATTTCCTTGTTGATGGAGACGCGCCGCGTCCAGGTGCAATCTATATGGCAGTCGCGGACAGGCCGGCAAAGGGGCAGGGAGGCATGTTTCTTAGCACGCCAGATGGATCCGCTTTTTTGCGACAAGCAAAAGATGCCCGCTAGGGGAGTCCCATACTGGCTCAGGTTAATGGTTATCCCGACACCGGGAAAGCAATACCGGTTACGGCAAGAGTATTGTTTAAATCCCGCTACGTGATAATCACCCCTGGCGCAACGGGAATGAATATCTCACGTCGGATAAAAGATGATGATGTCAGAAATGAATTGCACAGCATCATGCGCAGGTACATGGAAGATGATGAACTGGGGCTTATACTGCGTTCATCCTGTCTAAAGGCCGGTGAAGAAGAGATTTCAAAAGACATAATTGCCATGCGCAACTTGGCGGTTAAAACTCTTGATGAAGCCAGCGGCGCGAAACCGGGAAAGATTGCCAGCGGCGCGGGACCGCATGAGCTGGCGTGGAGAGACTGGGATGCGTCTGCGCATGTTGAAAAACCGCCAGGGAGCTTTGAACGCCATGGAGTCCATGACATGCTGGATTTTATGGAGAATCCGCATGTTTCTCTTAATGCAAACGCCAACATGTATGTTGAGCAAACACGGGCGATGGTTACGGTGGATGTCAACACCGGAGATGACAGAACAGGCGCGGCCGGGTTGAAAGCCAATCTGGCGATGGCAAAAGAGTTGCCGCGACAGTTGCGAATCAGAGGCATGGGAGGGCAGGTTTCAATAGATCTGGCCCCGATGTCAAAAAAACATCGAGGCCTTTTTGAAACCGCATTGCGGAAAGCGTTCATGAATGATGTGACCGGAACCGCTCTTTGCGGGTGGACGCCGCTGGGGCATTTTGAATTGCGGCGAAAACGGGACCGCGCACCTTTAAGCCAGTATTGAATATGTCCAGAGGGCTGAAAATAGCCTTTTTGGGCAATGCGTCTAAATCTGTTGGTGTTCAACATTGCATTCCGGAATTCGATGTTTTTATCGGGTTGCCGTATTGGTGCCTTAACCGACCCGAGTCGGAATGCGGAATACACCAGCCAAATTCATGGATTATGAAAGTAAATTCCTGCAAATGTTCTGCAGATCGTCAAGTGACAGTCTTGAGGAAAGCGCATCTTTCTCAAGCAACTCGGGTGTTAGATGGATGTGGAACTTTTCGAATATAAGGTTTGGGGAATGTCTAAACAAATCGACTTTCCTGCCTGAGGCAATTTCTTCGAGAGCGTCTTTAAGCGGACGATCCGGTTTTCCGGCTTCAACGCTTAAAAACCCGTCAAGCTGAAGAACTTGAAATCCCATGGCGCCCAGAGCCAGCGCGAGTGTGGCGGTCTTGATCGTACCGCTTCTTGTCGCCAGTATATGGGATTTTTCCCCAACCTGAACCAAGGAGGTGGAGTTCAGGCCCATCAGTCTGAAATTGCTGCGCGCTTCCGACAGCAAATCCACCGCGTCCTTGTTCATATAAATATATTGGTTTTCAGATTGATAAATCGAGAACATCTTTTCAATAACACGATCATGGATATGGCCTGGTTCTCCGCCAAATGCCGGAGGCACGCCGGCCGCCGCCGGTTTAACCTGGATCACTTTTTCCGCGTATAAAATGCCGACCACAATCCATCTTTGACCGGAAAATATGAGCATCATTCCCGGTGCCAGAACATTTTGCATCGGCAGAGTGCCAAGTTCCGCGCCATCCGAGACTAAACGGAACTCCTCCGGCGTGTGAAAGACCGCGTAGAAACTGTGATGCTCGACAAGTTTTTCCCCGGTTGAACCAAGCAAAAGCAGCCCGTTTGAAGATTGCTCGATCAATTTGGTTTTCGGATTTCCAATAGCTTTGAGAACATCGAGGAATGTTTCCGAGTCAACTTTCCGAAAAGGGCCTTGCCGGCAAAGCACATGATGGATTTGTCCGGCGAACGCACCTCCTCTTTCAGCAATGAAAGAAAGAATCTGATGAACAAGTGTGGAAAGGTGCAATGCCTCGGATCTGGGAGGCTCGGTCCACTTTTCCAGAAGCAGTTCAATCATCGCGATTGAGCGGATTAAACCCAATCTCAATCGGTCCGAGAAGTTGTCGTTATCGGACAGTTTGGCCTCAATGGCATATTGACGCAAAATTGCGGGAACTTCTTCACGCCGACCGGACCGTCCGAGTCTCTGACGCAAGGAGGCCACAGTGAAGGGAGCGCCGAGTTGCGCGACGCATTTTACATCGCCAATGTCGATGCCAAGTTCAAGGGTCGAGGTGCAGATGGCGGTTGTTGGCGGTTTCTTTTTGTCTTTAAGGCGCTTTTCAACAAAATTTCGATGATTGCGTGAAAGATTGGCATGGTGCGCATAGAATTCCTGAGGCAGATTTTCGTGTTCGCAAATATTTCTCAAGAGATCGGAATACACTTCAACAGAATTTCTGGATCCGGCAAAAACCAGATTGTTGCTGCCTCTCAGATTTTTAAAAATGTGCCTGGAAACGGCTTCGGTTGCGCAGGGAATATTCTCGTCTGCGGAGCCGGTAGAATATCCGCGAAGTTCAAGAAGAAGTTCTCCCTGTCCCTTTTCCTCGATCCATTTCACGGAATCTGGATTGTTCGGACCAAGATAGGCGCTGGCCATCTTCATGTCGCCAAGTGTGGCTGAAAGGCCAATACGTCGGATTTTTCGATTTAGGACGCATTCAAGCCGGGTTAGCAAAGAACGAACTTGAATGCCGCGCTCACTGTCAAGCATGCCGTGCAGTTCATCAATCACGACCGCCCGCGTGGCGCCAAACAAGCGGCCAATTTCCAGTCCGCGACGAATAAACAATGCTTCAAGCGATTCCGGCGTGATCAGCAGCAGTCCCGCGGGGTTTTTCAGTGCGCGATTTTTAATGCTTGCCGATATGTCGCCATGCCAGGGGTAAACCGGCAACCCTAAATCGGCGCAAATATCGTCAAGTCTTTCAGACTGGTCTGTAATAAGCGCTTTTAGGGGGCCGATGTAGAGTAAATCAAATCCGTTTTTTTGCGCGGGCTCTTCAAGAACCCTGGAGATCAGCGGCAGAAAGGCCGCCTCGGTTTTTCCCCCGGCGGTTTTGGCCGAAATAATAAGATCGCTATTGCCGTCATTTATGACATGAATGGCTTCGGCCTGAATGGATCGTAATTCACGCCATTCCCTGGAACGCACCCATTTTTGAACGGGACGCGATAGTTTGTCAAATGCCGCTGTCACTGACTTGTTTAAAGTCGGAAACTGACAAGATTGTCAGCTTCCTCATTATTGCCGCTCGGCATCGACTCGTCTACTTCGGTTTGACTTTCGCCATGGTCTTCTTCAACTTCAATTTTTTCTATAAGGTCTGTCCACTGGGTGTCCGGGTTTTGTTCCAAGATGGCAAGCAGATTGACAAAGGCGGTAACGGTATTGCGGGGAGTACGAAAATAGGCTTCCCCAATCCTCTTTGAGCAATGGGTCATGAATGCCTTTAACGCATCATCCGGCAGGCCGCTTTCTTCACCGTGCATAACGCGACGAATATTCGTCAAGAGGACAAACAGGTCTTCGGGCGTTAAATTGGACAGTCTTATGACCGGTCCCGATAGATCAACAAGTCCGTCCCTTGCGAAAGTGTTTGCGGCCAAACGAGATTGCAGCGCCTCGTAACTGTAAAGTCCGCGGCGCGTACTCATTAAAAATTCGGGAGTTCCTCCCATGACAAAACCGAGGTTTCTCGCACTGCCCTGCAGAACGTCGTTGAGAATTCGCAGAATTTGCTCGTAATTGGATTTTCTGGCCTGTGCAGATGTTAGCTTGTAGAGGTTTACCATCTCATCAAGCCCCACGAGAAGCCCTTTATAACCAGCTTCACAAACAAAGGCGGACATCAGCTTTAATTGATCATACACATTTGCATCATCGACAATTGTTCGAACGCCTAGAGCGTTTCTGGCATCTGTTCGGGTCGCGAATTCACCACGGAGCCATCGCAATGCGGAAGATTGCAGATCGACGTTGCCTGTATCATGGCCCTCCCAATACCTTCGAATTACTTCGGCAAATTCATAGCCATTTGTCAGTTCCTCAAAATGCGCAAGCTTTTTGCGAATTACGTCTCCCGTCGGTATATTTTGCGCTTCGGCTTCTCGCTGCGCAGTGGAGGCAAATCTTTCAACAACGCTTGAGAGGGCGCCACCATCGCTTCTGCTTCTGGTGGACAGGTTCTTTGCCATTTCAGCATAGAGCCCGCGAGCCTGACCGCCGGTGGCGTGTATTCGACGATCTGGCGCCAGATCGGCAAACATAACCACCAGACCTTTTTCCAAAGCGATCAACCGTATCAGATTCATGAAAAACGTTTTACCGGATCCATATTCTCCTATGATGAATCGTATTGAAGATCCGCCATCGGAAATGCGTTCCACATCCTTGACAAGTTCTTCAATCTCTCGAATTCGGCCAACCTGGATATGCCGAAGTCCCAGTTTGGGAACCACGCCCGCTCGAAGAGCCTGAATTATGGCATCGCGTTCTCGTGACTTAAGCCCGATCATTAACTGTCTCCGCGTCAAATTTCAATTTTATCGCCTCGGCTATATGTGGCGTTACCTCGTAGCCGTTGTATTCTTCCAGAAGCACATCTTCATATGCTTCAATTGCCCATTCGTTGAGACCTTCAACTGCACCCGAGCTCATGAGGCCAAGGTGGCCGCAAAGCTCCTGAAACTCGTCTTCAGTCCAGAAATCTTTAATCACTATTTTCTTCACAAGGTCCGCATGCTTTGAGTCCAATCCCGCAATCATCAAGGAACCGCCATTTTCTCCATGCGGCCGATTTAAGTCATCTTCGAAAATTTCACCCAGTACGGAAGACACCTGGTGAGTGTCGGCTTGAATTTCAGCAATGCGCTTTTGATCCAAATTATGCCCAACAGACTGTTTTATTGCGGGTATTTCCTCACCTGGATATCCATCAATCGCGGACCTAACGTGAACTGGCCCGTTTATCGCATGGCCTGCATGCAGATCCTGATAAAGCTGCTCGGGATCGATCTTCATCGTTTTGTACAATTTTTCAATGCAAAGCACTTCTTCCGCCTGAACCTCGCCATCTGCGTGCGCGGAAGCTATGAGCATGGATCGGCATAGGGCAATTTCATCAGGGTCGCATTCCTTTAAATGCTTGCGAAGAAGCTGAATTTCTGGAGGAGTTTCAAGCATCCAATATATGTTGGCCATAAGCCTCTGTTTCTCCCTGGGATTCAAATCGTGTGCATAATTCTCTGTACTCAATAGAAATTTTCGCTCGCTCTCGGTTAAAACGCCGTCAGCATGGGCAACGAACGCTCCCAGCGCCGCCTTAAGAAGCGCTGCGCCATAGGCCTTCGAGAACTCCTCTGGCAGAGCGCCGCAATAACCCAGGTCGTAAAATTTGACGGATTCATGTGATTTGGGAGAGCGCAAATCAAAACGCGGGTCGGGAGCAATGCCGATACCCATTCTGGCCATGAAATCGGCAGCGGCCGACGCCTGTTGCCGGGATATTGTTTTTAAAGATTTGCCTTGAATTTTTTTAATCAGGTCGGCAATGGGGTACGACTCGTTTCTGGAAGCAATGCCGAGCGCCCATTTTTTAAAATGCATGACCTCATCATAATTTAAACCGTCCAGCAATTCCGCTGGAAGCAGAGCCAATGCCCTAATGCGGTCGCTCTTTTCGGTATTATCCGATAAAAGGCGATTAAAGTTGTACAACTCTTTCTTTATCTGTAATGAGATTTCATCCCAAATGTCACGAATATGATCATTGCAAAAAACACTGGGAATATCATGACCATCCAAATCGGGACGTATATATATAGTGAAATCACCTGTGAGTGATTTGTAGGTGTAGTATACGGCGCCATTGAGATAATCTTCCTCAGGGGCTCTCCATCCAACAGGGTATTTCTCCTTAAACCGAATTCTAAACAGCTGTTGAAACTCATCAATGTAAACCATGCTGCCAAATCTGTACTGCGACTCGCTTTGATTGATAAACAAGCTCAGAAACCAATCTGCAGTTATGGTCCTGTGACGCAGTATTCGCCACCCAATTGCATATGTGTTGGAAATCCTGCCATCATATGAGCGCTTATGCAATACAGGCTGGATGTCTTCAGGATCCAGCTCAATAATATTCATAATATCCAGCAATATCTCAATGTCTTTTAATGTATGATGGCTGTCTATGTAGATTTGGCGAAGTTCGTGCAGCTTGGCGTAGATATCTTTGGAATCCGCTAACGATTTTTCCAGAAGATAACGCCGTTCAAGACCTTTAATATACAAATTGGCAAATTCAGGGTTGTAAACATGTTTTGAACGGCTCTTCGCAAGCCAATCAAGATAGTCCGCTCTTTTTCCTGGCGAGAAACATGAATAACCATATCTATCCCTATATCCATCGTTAAATATTGAAGATGACCGCGCAACTTTTAGGGACGGATCAATATAGCAGCCGACTCTTGCTGAAATGCTGTTATCCGTTATGTATGGAGCCTTTCCCACATAAACCATTCCGCCAATTTTGTGACCAGCCACTTTTTCGCTTAAGGGAGCGCTTACCCAATCTGAATGCGGTTCCGGCTTATACTCCTCTGGCACCTCGATAAACTGTTTTAGTCGTTTCGCTTTTCTTGTAATTTTATTTCTCAGTTGAATGTCGTCATATGGGGATGTTTTTGGGTCATTGACCGCTTCTCCATTTTCATGCCTGGATTTGCGGGTGCCGCGTTTGCGTTTGGTTCCTTGAGGTGGCGTCGATTTCGCGTTGCTCTGCTTGCAAGATTTATAATCGCTTCGCCTGTTTACGCGCCGCAAAATTTTCATTGTGACTCTCCAACTGCGTTCAAGTGATGCAAAACGGAGATCTGCCATCTTTTGGTCAAGCCGGAATAAACCGGCAACTTAAGCCGACACGGGCAATACGAAAAAATAATTCATTATTAATCAACAGCCGGATTTATTTAATTAATAATGCGAGATGGAGGTTCCTTCGTGTCTTGACCAATATGCAGATCAGTTTTGCTGACTGGCAGTGCCCCAATTCGTGCTGCAATTTCTTGTGCGATGCATTTTCGTTTTCAATAAGTCATTACAAGATTTTTGTCAATGCGCAAATTGCAATAAATTCCCTTTTAAATTGAAATTTGGAGAGCCTACAATGCCAAAGCCACGTAGATTCAAAGGGGACATGCATCGCATGTCCATTTCTGTGGAATTGCGTGGTTGTGATGGTTCCACCCGGGTTTTCGTTCACGGTTTGAGTTCGCATGACAAATCCCCGAGTCATCAGATGCCGTGGGGTCGAGGAGTGATTAACTGGGTCTGGAATCGCGAAGGGTGCGGAAAATGCGAGATACCGCGTCATATTCCAAAATGAACAGCAGGCATGTTGCGTCAACCGGACAATTCAGATTGTTGCTGAAGCGACTAACGCGCACGACCGGGCTTTGCATACTGGTGCGGATGCAAGTCGCAAATCGGGGTTTCGATGTTTGGTTTTATGAGTTAATCAAACGATGCAACATGTAAAGAAGGCGGCCCATTCATTCAGGTCACTGGCCGAAAGTTGAAAATCGCGAGCGATATCAATGTCATTGCGAATCAGGTTCAATGCCATTGGTTTCCTTATTGTGATTTTGCGCTCGCAACGTCGAAAATTATATTTCTTTCCTCTCCGTAATTCCCGCCAGCTTTTGTTTTTCGCAAACCATGCCTTCCTCCATGAAAAAGCTGATATTTAATGATTTTTTTGCCGCACAGGTATAAAAATTTTCGCAAAACCAGACAAAAAGTCTGCGAAAAACTTTTTAAAAAGCCCTCGTAAATCATTGAATAATTTAATGAAAAAAATTAACGGGAATTACCGCTTTCCGCTGGACAGACCTTTAAACCTGCCTTAGAAGGTGCTAACTGAAATGCGCCAGCATTTAACCCGTGCCCGGGTAGCTCAGGGGTAGAGCAGTGGACTGAAAATCCTCGTGTCGGTGGTTCGATTCCGCCCCCGGGCACCA
>JAPOTF010000146.1:24768-66121 GCA_026709325.1 Roseovarius sp. | reverse complement strand
CTGTTCAATGATTTGCAGGGATTTATGAAGTTTTTTGTAGACTTTCGTTTGGCTTTTGCAGGAATTTTTAGACCTGTGCGGCAAAAAAATCATTGAATGTCAGTTTTTTCATGTATGAAGTGATGGTTTGCGAAAAACAGAAGTTGGCGGGAATTGCTGAGATTTTCCCCTGCACCCTGGCGCGAAGTCATGGACTGCGATATTGAAAAGGCGAAAGCTCATGACGAGCATGTCGCTCAGATTGAGCGAACACTCCGGAGCAAGCGAATTTGATTGAAGAGAAAGACAATTCAAAACCCAGGTCCTCTGGCGGAAAATTCGCCAATGCCGGTCTGACGGCCGATGGTGATGACATGGAAGGCATCGGCTTTTGATGCCTTCCAATTGTCGCGCTTCGCCAATTGCCAATCGTGGAACATGTCTCAAAGGCAACTGGCGCCATGTAATCGATTTCCCGGATGACGGCAATCTCAAAAAAATTCGCCTTGAATTCTCGAAGGGCAGCGATTAATTTATGTCCGATGCCAATATGAAAATTTGGGATTGCAAATTGAGCAAATGTCGCGGAATTGAAAATGCCGATGCCGAGAATGTTCCAACGGAGATTTTGGATATCAATCGCGAAACGGCAAACCGCAGGTTGCGGGCCATTTACTCACAATGAAGGTAAAACCAGATTCGCATCCATCCGGCAAATCCGTAAAATTCACTGGAAAGGTATCCAATGTCTTGGTCAAACGAGCGCGTTGAACTACTTCGAAAACTGCATGAGGAAGGTTTAACGGCAAGTCAAATAGCCAAAAAACTCGGCGATGTAACCCGCAATGCCGTAATTGGAAAATTAAACCGTTTGGGAATTTCCAACAAAAGCAAAATTGCGGCTGCCAAAAAGACCAACGCCTCAAAAGATGCCGAAGCGGCAAGGAAGGCCGACATGCGAGAGGAACCAAACGCCCCTGCGGAGGATCCGGGAAAAAGCGGCCTTGCCTCCGTCAAGGACCTTAACGGGCAGCAGGCTTTACTTGAAAAACAGCAAAATGACATTGCCAAAGCCGAAGCGATAAGAAAAAAATCAAAAAAACTTTCGCTGATGGAATTAACCGAAAAAACCTGCAAATGGCCTTATGGCGATCCCGCAACATCTAACTTTTTCTTTTGCGGGCTTCCGGTGGCACCCGGGAAGCCATATTGCGAAGTTCACGTCGCTCTGGCATATCAGCCACCGACCAGCCGCCGTCGATAACGGCAATGTTGCTGATGCCGAACAGGCGTCAGCAGTAAATCCGCAACGGAAAACATGCGCCAGTGCGGGTTTGCCGGCATAATCTTGCACAACTTGGCTGCCGCAACTGCCGGGCGCCAGCCGGAACTTCACGTGAACGATCTCCTGTCGCTTCCAGTCAGCAAATTGAATAAGCGGGATTTTTCGAGCAGGAACAGTGAATTTATCTGGATTTCCGTTGCCATGTAACTGACACGCTGGAACCGCCCAAATCCGCGACCGGGAAATTGAAAAATAACGACATTCCTGTCTGAACTCCTCGTGGGGTTCCGGTTGGCTTTTATTGTGGATATTTATCCGTCCGTCAATGCGTCCGGTGATTTTCAGTATCGCGCACCCAAATCGCTTCGCCGGCACCGCAATGTCTGTTCAAAGGCACAAAAGGTTCCAGTTTTTTGTTTCGCGGTGAATAAACGACTATTCTTGAAGCCATGACGGCCTCAGTAAAATGATTGATGGGCGCGCGGGAAGCGTTTCCAGAGAAAGAACAATGTGACTTTCATTCTCGCGAACAACGGCAAAATCCTCGGCCATTCCAAACAAAAACCTGTCCAGGGTTCCATCGCCAAACCAGTGCATCGGGATCACGACCGAAGAGCGCAACCGGCGGATCACCCTCATCATCGTGGGCAGGTCAAGCGTCATTCCTCCATCAACGGCGGCCATCACCACATCAACACGCCCAAGTGCCGCATATTGCTCGCTTGTGGGTTCATGATGCAGATGGCCAAGATGGCCAATGCACAATCCGGCGGTTTCAAACACAAAAATTGAATTGCCGTTTGGCTCGGTCTCGGTGAAAAATCGCGACCGAATGTCTGTTGGGATGTTGCGGATTACCATGCCGCCAAGATCAAGATAATGCCATGCCTCTTCTCCAAAATTCTCCCCCCAGCCGTGCAGAACATGCGGAATCGCTGGATCGGGGAATGCCGTCCAGTGAGTTTCGTGGGCATGATTCATGGTAACGGCATCAGGAACAAAATCAGTGTTGCCGATAAATCCGGTATAGTCGGTTATGGCCGATGTGCCATCATCGGCAATTATCAGAAAGGAGGCATGGGCAATGTAGTGAATAAGAACGGAACCGTCGGGCACCGAGTCTTCATATGCCGCCTTCTTCACATACGTAATCCCGGGAGTGTTTTCGGCAACGGCAATGCAATGACTTGGTCTGCGATCCTGAGACATGCCGATGCCGGCAATGAATATGAATAAAATGGCAAGGCGTATCATGAGCGGTTTCTCCAATTACCAGCCATAATGCAAAATTCCTTTGATTTCATCTGCAGCATCAGGCCCGGTATCACTCGTCAAATACTCGACAAGCAATGATGCCGGCACCAAAATCCGCAATGCAAATTTGCATTGTGACTTGAATGTATCCGGGTTTATTCGGAAACATCCATTAAATCAACCTTTGCCAATTTGTATCGGCTTGCATTTCACGTCAACAAACCCGCTTGGATCATAAAGCGGGTGGGAAAAAGCGACTCGCGAGAGAACATGGACAGCGGCATGGCAAATTGCTCTACCAGGTGCAAATGCAGCTGCCCTCAAATTTTCCTGGCACAGATTGATCGCCTGCCATTCTCCTTGCAAGACTGTACGAGAGACGAGACTGCGGTCCTGCTCATTTCAGTTCATTTGATGGATTCCGAACTGTATCGGATTTCCGTGAACAAGCCGCGGATCGGAATTAAATCTCACCCGCTATCCGTTCTTCCCCGACGGTCGGGACGCAATGAGGCGTAAAGCACGTGATTTCGCCAGCGACCGTTAATCTGCAGATAACTCTGCGCAACGCCCTCGTATTTAAAGCCGCATTTTTCCAGCAGACGCCTTGACGCGTTGTTCCCGGGCAGACAGGCGGCCTCAATCCTGGAAAGATCCATGCGTTCAAAAGCATGGTGAACAAGCACATCCAATGCCTCTCTCATATATCCGCGCCTGCAATACGGCTTGCCGGTCCAATACCCAAGAGACGCCGACTGAGACGGCCCTCTTCTGATATTGTCCATGGTTATGGCGCCTACAAGAGTCTGATCATCTCGCCTGATCAAAAACAGGGGCACCGCCGAACCTTCCGAAAGCGACCGATGCGCCCAGTCCACCCTGTTGGCAAAATCCTTCCTGGTAAGGTGGTCTTCCATCCATTGAGGTTCCCATGGCGTTAAAAAATCGGCGCTCAAATCGCGCAGACCCGACCAGTCCGTATAATCGCCCATCCGAGGTTCACGCAAAGTAAGACGTTCCGTTTCAATCTGAAGTTTGCGGCGCGCAAGCAACATCAGGCGGCGCGCCTTTGCTGCAGAGACTCAAAAGTTGGCGCCGATTCCAGCGGACCATACATTGCCAGCGCTGAAGACGACCTTGAAGCCACATGTCCAGCAAAATCCCGCAAGTCTCCCAATGCCACCGATTCAACATTCTCCAGAATTTCGTCCGGCGATCTTACCCTGTTGAATATCTTGATTGACTGAGCGAGTCTCTCCGCTCTAATTCTTGGACTTTCCATGCCCATTACAAATCCCGTCCTGATCTGCGTTTTGGCGCGATCAAGTTCGGCTTGCGTCATGTCATGAGCGGCGCGGTTCATCTCCTCGACAAGAATATGCGAAAGATCATGCACGTCCCTGCCCGACGTTCCTGCGTAAACAACCATCATGCCCGTATCGCTGCAGCCCCAGTCGCGAGCGGATACCGTATAGCAAAGGCCGCGCTTTTCCCGAAGCTGCTGAAACAGTCTCGAAGAGTTTGAGCCGCCCAGAGCCAAAGTATACAGCGAGGAAGTGTTTACGCGAACATCGCCCAGGGGCGGGGTTTCAAATGCCATTGCAAAATGAACCTGCTCAAGTTCCCTCGCCGTCCTGCTTTCGCCGCCAACAAACCTTGCGGGGAGAACCGGAGGCGGCTCCCGTCTCTCCATGTGCCCAAACAGTTTTTCAGCCGCCCTTGCAAGGGAATCATGGCATACGGCTCCCGCGGCAGACAAAACCATTCTGTCAGGCACATAATGACTCCGCCTGAACTCCATCAGATCGTCGCGACGGAAACCGCCTACAGTCTGTCCGGTTCCGAGAATGCACCGCCCAATCGGATGGTTGGGAAACGCGGCCTGATCAAGAAGCTCAAAAATTATGTCGTCGGGCGTGTCCAGCATCTCACCGATCTCCTGCAGAATCACACCGCGCTCATTCTCGATATCGGAAGTGTCCATAACCGAATCCAGAATCATGTCTGCAAGCACATTAACCGTCGGCAATACATCGTTTTCCAGCACCCTCGCGAAATAGGCCGTGGTGTCGCGACCCGTGTATGCGTTTATGTCCCCGCCGACGTTTTCAATGGCCTCGACAATCTGGATGGCGTTTCTTGAGGAGGTTCCCTTGAACATCATGTGTTCCAGAAAATGGGCAATGCCGTTCTGATGGGCCTCCTCGTGACGCGACCCTGCATACACCCATATTCCGACGGATGCCGATTTCAATCCCGGCATGTGGTCGGTTGCAACACGAAAGCCGTTGGGCAGAGTTGTGACATTGACGGTCAATTTCCAGTTCTTTCCATTATGAGACTTTTGATTTGATCAAGGTTGTTTCCAACCACGGTCACCCTTTCCTCCCGCTCGCCAAGATCTCTCATGTGCGCGGGCAGCGGGGGACAAACATTGGTTGCATCCTGAACGGCACCGGGGAATTTTGCCGGATGCGCCGTTGCCAGAGATATCATGGGCACATCCTCGCGTTGATTTTCAAATGCAACCTTGACGCCAACAGCGGTGTGAGGGCAGAGCAATTCGCCGGTTTTTTCATGTGTTTCCCTGATGACGCGGATAGTTTCGTCCTCGCCGCATCGGCCGCTGTCAAACTCCTCCCTCAAGGCATGCAAGGCTCCCTGGGACACCGTGAATCCCCCCAACCGGAGCTCATCCATTAGCTGCGCAACGCAGTTTCCGTCCCGGCCATAGGCGTAATACAGCGCTCGCTCAAAATTTGAGCTTACCTGAATGTCCATGGATGGACTCATTGAAGGCTTTACATCCTCGGGCCTGTATTCACCCGTTCGGATGCAGCGATGCAGAATGTCGTTCTGATTTGCCGCGACCACCAGGCGATCAATGTCAAGTCCCATGCGTCTTGCAATAAATCCGGCAAAAACATCCCCGAAATTGCCCGTGGGAACCGTGAAGCTCACCTTGCGATGCGGAGCGCCAAGACTTGCCGCAGATGTGAAATAATACACAACCTGCGCCAGTAACCTGGCCCAGTTGATCGAATTCACGCCCGCAAGGCCAACGCTGTCGCGAAAACTCAAATCGTTGAACATGTCCTTCAATCTCGCCTGACAGTCATCGAATGTGCCGTCAAGCGCCAGTGCATGCACGTTCCCCTCAATCGCGGTCGTCATCTGCCGACGCTGCACCTCGGAAATCCTTCCATTCGGAAAAAGTATGAACACGTCCACATTTTCCAGTCCCCTGAACGCCTCGATCGCGGCGCTCCCGGTATCCCCGCTTGTGGCCCCGGCAATGCAAATCCGCCTTCCGGACCGCCCAAGGGAATATTCAAACAGCCGACCTATCAGCTGCATGGCGAAATCCTTGAATGCAAGTGTTGGCCCGTGGAAAAGCTCCATCAGAAAAATTCCGCTGTCCAGCTGCTTAAGCGGGGCTCTCGCCTTGTGACCGAAACCCGCATATGCGGATGTGACGATTTCAAAAAAATCCCGACTGCCAATGTCATCGCCAACAAAAGGGAGCATAATGCGAAAAGCGGCCTCTTCATACGACAATCCATGAAGGTCCGCAATTTCCTCCGCCGAAAACCGGGGAACAGCCTCTGGCAGATATAGTCCGCCATCGCGGGCAAGGCCGACTAGCATCGCCTCTTCAAAACCCAGTGCGGGAGCCTTTCCTCTCGTTGAGCAATATTTCATTTATTCGCCCTGCCTGATTCGAAAAACCCGGTACATGTAATATGCCGTCATGCCGGCCCAGACCATGGCAAGCAAAAACCACGTGACCGCATATTCAAGATGGTCGTTGGGAACATCCGCCGCGTCTATGGGAAACATGTCAAGCGACGGCTCGGGCCTCGTCGTTTCGCGCGCGATCAGCAATACCGGTTCGGCGTTGACTGCCGATGCCATTTGCGCCAGATCGCGGGCAAACCACAGATTTCCCTCGATATCATTTTCAGGCGTCGAACCGTTCCGGTCGTCCGGCCAGTGGAGATTGCCCGTCACGGTTGTTCTCCCGCCGGAAGGCGGCCGAAGCTCGTCTTCAATTTTGAGAAAACCGCGCTGCACGAGAATGGCGCGTCCTCCGGTCTCGAAAGGCGAAACAATCAGATATCCCGCGCCGATTTCCCTTCGACTGACCAATATCCGCAAAGCGTCCTGCCGAAAAATGCCGGTCGCGGCAACGGATAGATATTTGTGCGCCTCCTCATTTGGCAGACCGGGCAGTTCCACCGGTTCTCCGGCAATCTTCTCGTTAATATCCGACAGAATGGCCTCTTTCCACTCCAGCCGATGCAATTGCCAGTTGCCAAGCGATATAAGCACGGCAAATCCCGCAATTCCGAATATCAGCGGTATGACTGTTCGCTGCAAGGTTGTCCTCTGGAACTGGCGGGAGTGCGGATGACTCCGCACCCTGGACGGACATGTGCGACCTCTCTCTCCCGAACCACGCGGTCAGCCGCCCCAAACATACACTGCGGCAAACAGAAACAGCCAGACAACGTCAACGAAATGCCAATACCAGGCGGCGGCCTCAAATCCGATGTGCTTCTCTGGAGTAAAATGCCCCTTTAACGCTCGAAGAAGACATACAAACAGGAAGATCGTGCCGATAATGACATGCGCCCCGTGAAACCCTGTCGCCATGAAGAAGGTGGCTCCGTATATGTTCCCGGAGAACCCGAAGGCCGCATGGCTGTATTCATAGGCCTGAAAGCCGGTAAACAGCACGCCCAGAGCTATTGCCAATATCAAACCCCATTTGATGTCCTCGCGATTGTTCTCGTGAACCAGCGCATGGTGCGCCCATGTGCACGCGGCGCCCGAGCACAGGAGAATCAGCGTGTTGATCAGCGGCAGATGCCACGGGTCAAACGTCTCTATTCCAACCGGAGGCCAGACTCCGTCAACTGCGGGAGACATATCGCCCATGGGATACATCGCATGCTTGAAAAACGTCCAGAACCATGCCGAGAAGAACATTACCTCGGACATTATAAAAAGGATGAACCCGTAGCGAAGGCCGATTCGAACAACCGGGGTGTGATCCCCGGCGTGGCTTTCAGATACTACATCCGTCCACCATGCGAACATGACATACGCCACTCCGGCAAAGCCCATAAACATGACCCACGGACCCTGGTCGTGAAAGAACAGAACCGCTCCCAAGAGCAAGATGAATCCGGAAAGCGAGCCTATAAAGGGCCATATTGAAGGATTCAGTATATGGTAGTCGTGATTTTTTTCATGCGCCATTTTTGCTTCCTTGCCTTGGGTTCGTCAGTTCACGTTTTCATTGCCTGTCGCGGCGTTTGCCAGCCCGGCCTTTTGAATTTCGGGAGGGTCAATCTCGAAGAACGTGTAGCTAAGCGTGATTTCGCCTATGTGCTTCGCGTCCCTGTCACCCGCAATTTCAGGATCGACATAAAACGTAACGGGCATTTCAACCCTCTCCCCCGGCTGCAGCACCTGCTCGACAAAGCAGAAGCAGTCGATCTTGGTAAAATAGCCTCCAGCCTCGAAAGGCGTTACATTGAAGCTTGCCTGACCGGCAACCACTCTGGCGGTGGGGTTGTATGCCTCGTAGTACACGAGGCCGGTTTCGCCGATATGCATCTCGACCTCGCGCACCATTGGCTTGAAGTCCCATGGCATGCCGCTTTCCTTCGAGGCGTCAAAGCGAACCTTGATTTTCCGGTCGAGTATTTCGCCAGAAGCGGCATTCGCCTGCCCTGGTGTTCCTCCAAACCCGGTAACGCGGCAGAACCAGTCGTAAAACGGAACGGACGCCCAGGCCAGCGCTCCCATCAGAACCACCACGCCAACCAGACGCGCCAGCGTTTTTGCGTTCGCGTCAGCCGGTTTCATTTCGATCCCTCCAAGGTTGCCGGAACCGAGAAATCCTCATCGGAAACCTTTACGACAGTCAGGCCGAAAATCAGCGCCACCAGCCCGGCCAGCACAATGCCCAGCCCCAGATTTCGGGAGAACCTGCGCTTGTGCAGTTCATGCAGGCGCGACAATGCCATCACCACATCCCCGCGACATATGGCTCAATGGCGGTATCGACCACAATGGCGCCGAAATGCGCAAAGAGATAAGCCAGCGACAGCGTGAAAAACGATTTTTCAATCTTGAAGCCGTCGGATTCCGCGGTTTGCTCGCCGCGCCGCCAAATGCTCCAGGCGCCCCTCAGGAACAGGACGTTCATCACAATCGCCACGCAAACATATGCCGGACCGCCAATGCCGGCCATTGCCGCACCTGCGGCAAGCGCGGCCAGAAGCAGGGTGTAAACCAGAATGTGCGCTCTCGCGGCGCGCCTTCCATGCGTCACTGTGAGCATTGGAACGCCAGCGGCTTCATAATCCGACCTTGCAAAGAGAGCCAGGGCCCAGAAGTGAGGCGGCGTCCACATGAATATGAGACAGAACATAAACGCGGATTCGATGGACACGGAACCGGTTGCCGCCATCCAGCCGATCATGGGCGGAAAGGCGCCCGCCGCGCCGCCGACAACTATGTTCTGCGGTGTACGGCGCTTGAGCCACATTGTATATATGACCACATAGAAAAACACGGTAAACGCCAGAAGCGCCGCAGCCTGAAGATTGGAGGCCAGAGCCAGCATCGCAACGGCAAATCCGGCCAGGGCAATTCCAAACGCGAGGGCCGCGTCGGCGGTTATTCTGCCCGTGGGAATGGGCCTGTTGCGAGTGCGTTTCATGACGCTGTCGATGTCGGAGTCCCACCACATGTTGAGCGCGCCAGACGCGCCCGCTCCGACGGCGATGAACAGTATTACCGCCAGTCCCTCAATCGGGTGCATTTCCGATTGGGCGGCGTAGAAACCCGCAAACGCCGTAAACACCACCAGAGACATAACCCGGGGTTTCAGCAGCGCGAAATAGTCGGAAAATCCCGCCTCTCCCGAAGAAGGTGTTTCATCAACCCTGAAACTTGCGTCGCTCATTCATACACTCCGCGAACATGCCCGATATTAAATGTCGCCCGCGCAATGGGCTTCAAACCATTTTCTATCTGGTCATTGCCATGTGAGTCTCCGCAGGCTTGCCGGCATATTCGGTAATCGCCCCGCGCAGCCACTTTTCGTATTCCTCTTCACTCACAACCTTCACGGTAATTGGCATGTAGGCATGATCCTTTCCGCACAGTTCCGAACACTGGCCAAAATACACGCCCTCCTTTTCGGCCTTGAACCACAAATGCGCAAGCCGCCCGGGAACGGCGTCCTGCTTAACGCCGAAGGCGGGTATTGTCCATGCGTGGATGACGTCCGCGCCCGTTACCGTCATGACGACAACCTTGTTTACAGGCACGACAACGGACGTGTCCGTTGCCAGCAGGAACTCGTCTCTTGAATAACCCGCGGCTTCCAGCTCCTGCACAACCTCATCGGTCAAAACCTTGCCGTCGCCAATCATGAAGCTTTCAAAACCGAAATCATGGTCCGTGTATTCATATCCCCAATACCACTGATATCCCGTTGCCTTGATGTGCACATCGCCTTCCGGTATGTCTGTCTGCTTGAACAGCACCTGGAGTGAAGGCACGGCTATGAACACCAGAATCAGCACCGGAAGCACCGTCCACGCAACCTCAATCGGTGAATTGTGGGTAAATTTTGCGGGGTTGGGATTGGCGCGGCGATTGTAGCGGAAAATGCAAATCAGCAGCAAAGCGCATACAAATATGACAATGGCCGTTATTATCACCAGCAGCAGCCCGTCAAGCCACTGAATGTCCCTGGCAAGTTCGGTCACCGATGGCTGAAAGCCCATGGCGCCGTCTTTTGGAACGCCAATGATCTCAAGACCATCCTGTGCATTTGCCGCTACCGCCAAAAGCGCGTTCATCACCGCTGAAAAGCCAAAAATTTGTCGCATGTGACATCTTGACATGATTGTTGTCCTTGGACGTTTCATATAGGAATTTTCGAATCCGCAAGGGAATTCCGTTGTTTCCCGCATGGTAAAAACATATTCTTTTGCAAGACGCAAGTTTTTAGTGTTGAGATTTAACCCCGGGTTTTTTATTTCGCCCGTCAATTGTCCCCAGACCGGAAATCAAAATGACCGTTAACTCTTTCCAGCCATTCGAAACCCTGCTTGACAGAGACGTCGCCCTGAGCCGGCTTCGCGAAGCGACGCTTGGAGGAGATGACGGCGAGCTTTTTCTGGAGCGCCGCCGTTCCGAATCACTTGTATTTGACGATGGGACGCTAAAGGCCGCGTCATACAATTCGTTCGAGGGATTCGGATTGAGAGCGGTTTGCGGGGAAGCCGCCGGCTATGCCCACTCCTCGGAGATATCGGAATCCGCTCTTGCGCGCGCCGTTTGCACCGCCCGGCTGGCAATGGACGGCAGAGACGCGGCAATATCCGATCCTCCACCGGGAACCAGTAAAAGGCTCTATGCCGATTCAAATCCAATCGCCGGCAGGGATCTTTCTGTAAAAATAGATACACTGCGCGAGATTGACGATTATCTTCGAAGCGCCGACTCTCGCGTGGTGCAGGTAACCGCCACCATCGGCGCATCATTGCAGGAGATCGCAATTCTACGTCCGGAAGGTCTGGAAACATCCGATACAAGACCAATGACCCGACTTAACGTCTCGGTTATTGTGGAAGAGAATGGAATCCGGGAATCCGGAAGCGCCGGAGGCGGTGGACGCGTGATGCCGGACGGCCTGATGGAACGGTCGGACTGGCGGGCAAAGGCCGACGAGGCGCTGCGCATTGCGCTGACAAATCTGAACGCGGAAGCCGCGCCGGCCGGTGTAATGGATGTTGTTCTCGGTCCGGGCTGGCCCGGGATACTGCTGCACGAGGCAATCGGCCATGGGCTGGAGGGAGACGCCAACAGAAAGGGAACTTCGGTGTTCTCGAAACTAATGGGAGAGCGCATTGCCGCTCGCGGCGTCAGCGTGCTGGATGACGGCACCATCCCAAATCGCAGAGGATCGATCACAATCGACGACGAGGGAACGCCATCCGAAAAAAACGTTCTGATCGAAGACGGCATATTGGTCGGTCTAATTCAGGACCGCCAGAATGCGCGTCTCATGGGAGTGTCCCCGACAGGCAACGGGCGCCGCGAATCATATGCGCATCATCCAATGCCGCGCATGACAAACACATACATGCTCGGCGGCGATTCCAATCCGAAAGACATTTTGTTCAGTCTGAATGACGGCATCTACGCGGTCGGTTTCGGGGGCGGTCAGGTTGACATAACCAGTGGCAAATTCGTTTTTTCATGCACCGAGGCATACAGGGTCAGAAACGGAAAGGTCGGCTCCCCGGTAAAGGGGGCGACGCTGATCGGCGACGGAGCGACGGCATTGAGGAAAATTCGCGCAATTGGCAACGACATGGCACTTGACCCCGGAATGGGCAATTGCGGAAAGAACGGTCAGTGGGTGCCGGTGGGAGTCGGCCAGCCGACACTAATGATTGGCGGCTTGACCGTAGGCGGCTCCGCAACCTGATCGGCATGACCGAAGTGAATGTCTGCAACCGCGACTTGCATTTCCGCGCGCATTCGCGGAATTTTCAAAACTTGAATTCAGCTGCCTGCAAATGCATATGTTGCCGCTCATTGAGAGTTTTATTTTGCAAAGGGGGATTAGATGCCAGTCGTAGTCGTTGAATCACCGGCCAAGGCCCAAACGATAAACAAGTACCTCGGATCCGACTACACGGTTCTGGCATCATTTGGACATGTTCGCGATTTGCCGCCAAAGGACGGCTCCGTGGATCCAGATGCCGATTTTGCCATGAAGTGGGAGGCAAGTCCCGAGGGGCGCAAACATCTCGGACAAATTGCAACCGCGCTGAAAAAGGACAACGACCTTATTCTTGCAACCGATCCCGACCGTGAGGGCGAAGCCATCAGCTGGCACCTTGAGCAATCTCTTCGCGGCAGAAGGGCGATACGAAAAGACACGCCGGTAAAGCGCGTGGTCTTCAACGCCATAACCAAATCCGCGGTAACCGCCGCCATGAAAAATCCGCGACAGATAGATTCGCCGCTGGTAGAGGCGTATCTTGCCCGGCGGGCGCTGGACTATCTCGTGGGATTTAACATATCGCCGATTCTCTGGCGAAAACTTCCGGGAGCCAGAAGCGCCGGACGCGTGCAGTCGGTCTCTCTGCGACTGGTGGTCGAGCGCGAAATGGAAATAGAGGCTTTCAAGCCCGTTGAATACTGGTCGGTAAAGGCCAGACTGATCACGCCTCGCAACGAGGAATACGACGCAAACCTGGTTTCCTTTGCCGGAACCAGGTTGAAGAAGCGCGACCTGGGTGACGCCACCCGGGCCGAAATGGCCGTGCAGGCCGTCAAATCACGGGATCTCGCGGTTACGTCCGTCGAATCAAAGCCCATCTTCCGCTCGCCATCCGCCCCGTTCATGACCTCGACGCTTCAGCAGGAGGCAATGCGCAAATTGGGAATGAACACTCGTAAAACCATGAGTGCCGCCCAGAAGCTTTACGAGGCCGGGCTGATTACATACATGCGGACTGACGGAATCGACATGGCCCCGGAGGCGGTTAAAGCGGCGCGCAGTGAAATATCAAGCCTCTATGGCGACCTGTATGTTCCGAAATCACCGCGAATGTACAAAAACAAGGCGAAAAACGCTCAGGAGGCCCATGAATGCATTCGTCCAACTGACATGTCTCGCAATGCCTCCAAAATCAACGTGTCCGAAACCGATCAGCGCAGACTTTACGATCTTGTCTGGAAGCGCACGATCGCATGTCAGATGCAACAGGCCAAACTGGAGCGCACGACCGCCGAGATAGGTAGCGCCGACGGGCAGGTCGGTTTGCGAGCCAGTGGACAGATCGTTCTCTTTGACGGTTTCCTGCGAGTCTATGAAGAAGGCAGGGACGATCAGACGGATGGCGAGGATTTGAGCAGATTGCCGAAAATCATTGAGGGTGAAGCGGCCGGCAAGAAAGGCGTTTTCGCGGAGCGGCATTTCACGCAGCCGCCGCCCAGATACAACGAGGCGACGCTTGTAAAGAAAATGGAGGAAATAGGAATCGGTCGACCTTCGACCTATTCCAGCATTGTTTCCACCATCCAGGAACGCGGATATGTGAAAGTTGAAAAAAACCGCCTTTCCCCTGAGAACATGGGCCGGCTGGTTACCATGTTTCTGCTCAATTTCTTCGAGAAATACGTGGAATATGAATTTACCGCAAATCTTGAAGAGAAACTTGATGTAATCAGCGCGGGAAACGCCGATTACAAAAAAGTGCTTTCGGACTTTTGGCGGGATTTCCATGCCGCGGTAACGGAAGCCCACGAGCTGCGCACGTCAAATGTTCTGACCATATTGGACAAAGCCCTTGAAACAACTCTTTACCCGCCTCGTGAAGATGGCGAAGATCCCCGCAAGTGCCCTCGGTGCGCTGAAGGACGATTGCATCTGAAACCATCGCAATCAGGAGGCTTTATTGGATGCTCGCGATATCCCGACTGCAACTACACGCGCAATTTCGGATCGGACAGTCAATTCATTGACGCCCGCGTTCTCGGCGAGGACGCGGGCGATCAAATCTCATTGCGTTCCGGACGCTACGGGCCATTTGTCCAGCGAGGAGAGGCGGGTGACGGAAACAGGCCGCCTCGCGCAAGCATCCCGAAAGGCTGGAACGTTGACGAGATTGACCTGCGGAAGGCGCTTCAGCTGCTGAGTCTTCCCCGAAATGTCGGCAATCATCCGGAAGACGGTCAACCCATTGAAGCGGGCATTGGGCGCTACGGTCCCTATGTCAGGCATGGCAATGTCTATGCCAATCTCAAGGACGCAAACGAGGTCTGGACCATAGGCATGAACCGCGCGGTTGAGGAGCTTTCCATCAGGGCCGCGTCGCGAAAGGGCGGCCAGTCGGCGCCTGAACCCATGAGAAAACTCGGCAACCATCCCGAGAGAGGCGGCGAGATAAGGATCATGAATGGCCGTTACGGACCATATGTCAAATGGGACAAGATAAACGCCACGATCCCAAAGGATACATCTCCGAACGAAGTGACAATGGAGATGGCGGTTAAAATGATTGAGAAAAAAGCCGCGGCAAAAGCGGTGAGAAAGGTCAGGAGCCGTGTCAAGTAAAGACAGGGCCGACAGCCAGACAAAATGGCATGGTGCGGGCTTTGGAGGCTGTTTTCATTGATCGGGCCATTTTCGATTTCTCAAGGAAAAAGAGACGCGCGAAGTTGGCGGGGAATATGGGCGATTTCAGCAAATCCCTGGTGACGGACAGAGCATGCCCGGCAGCGCGAGTCGAGATGATGCGCAAGTCAACTCCCGCAATGCCGGGCACGGCGAAAATTCGTCCATCGAATTTTCATCCACATGAAAGAGTCAGTGCCAACGGACATTGCGTGATTTGCGAAGAGTCGCGCGCACCAAAAAGTACAAGCGCTTGAGTCTTCAATCCCCCAGGGGTTGGGAGCCTGTGCGCCCGTGATACGCGGTTAAAGAGGCTCGTATACGGCGTAGGTTCTCGGTCGTTCGTCCCGCATTGTATTGTGCTATCGACATTGCGAGCGCATCAATGAGCACAAGGTAGGCGTAGCGCGATGCGGTTGGTTTGTGGACGTCGGGATCTTCCGGGAGATCAACTTCAATTGCCGTCGCAACGAGTTGCGTGAGCCTGCTTCCCGCCTTTGAGATCGCCAAAGTTTTAGCGCCGTAGCCGTTTGCGATCTCTGCAGCGGTAACGATCTCGGTGGCTTCGCCACTTGCGGAGATGAGCAATAGGACGTCTGCGGGTTGCAGGGTCGCCGCGCGCATCTGCAAAAGGTAGCTGTCGCTGACAGCTGCCGCTGGTATGCCAAGCCTGAATAGCCGGTTGGCGGCTTCTTCGGCCAACATTGACGAGCCACCGCCTATGCCACCCACCAGCACACTTCGCGCATCGGCAATTGCCTCCTTTGCAACCGAGAGCGCATGGCTGTCGAGTTGTTTGCGCATGATGTTAACGGTGGCGGAAAGCGCGCCAATGATCTGGTCGACATTTCCAGCCTCAGAGGGGTGATTCTCGTTTACGTCCACGATCATATACTGGAGGCTGACGGCCAGATTTTGCGCCAGGCGCATCTTGAATTCGCGATACCCGTCACACCCCATGGACCGGCAAAACCGAACCACTGTCGGTGAACTGACCTCGCAGGCTTTCGCAAGCTCGGCAATACTCATCGAGGTAACGGCCTCAAGGTTTTCCCGCACGAATCTCGCAACATTCATTTCTCGGTTTGGAAGTTCGTCAATGAGCGAATTCAGGTTCGAGATAACGTCAATCGCGACTTGCGCGCTGTGCGGTTGAACCGCGCCTTTATCATGTTGATCATCCATTCCTGTTTATAACCAGGTTACAAATTTGGGTCAAATTTTAGTGCGCTTGACACCAGTTTTGCGCATAAAATGTAACAAAATGTCAAAAAATGTTTGACTCTTCGAAAATACATGCATTAAAATATAACAAAATTTCATTTTGGAGGATGCAGTGACAAGATCACTGGCTGGGAAACTAGGTACAGGGATCAACAAGGTCACCGAAGCAATTGTCGCACTATTGATGGTGGCCCTGGTCGTTGATGTCTGGATTGGAGTGATGGACCGCTACTGGTTCGGATGGCAGCTACCATGGCCGGAGACTCTTGCGCGATATTTGATGATCTGGACCGCGCTGCTCGCGGTTTCGTCGGGGATCGCGCGGCGTGAACATATTGGCTTGACGGCCTTGATCACGGCTTTGCCCGCATGTCTGCGTCATCCCATCCTCATCGCAATTGATTGCCTGGCCATTGCGCTCTTTTTCTATGTGTTTTGGTTCGGAATTGGTTTTGCCCAAACCGGATCGACACGTCAGGCCATGATCTTCGGCACAACGCTCGCGCCATTCTATTGGGCCATACCGGTATCCGCCGCTCTGGCAGTCATTCAGCTGGTGCTGGCCATGGTGAGAGATCTGGGGTCTCAACTGGACGAGAGCGAGGCGAAAACATGATCGTCGCGGCCACCTTTGTCTTTCTCATCCTCTTTGGTATGCCAATTGGATTTGCCATTGGCCTGGCAGGTGTTGCGGGTCTGCTTGGAATGGGCGGCATGAACTTTGTCGCCATCGGCCCGAGCAAGATATTCAATGGGCTGAACATCTTTCCCTTCCTTGCGATGCCCTTCTTCATCCTTGCCGGGGAGATTATGAACGGCATCGGGATCACTGATCGGCTGGTGAAACTCGCGCAGGTGCTGGTAGGTCGCTTTAGGGGCGGGCTGGCGCATACCAACATGTTAGCCTCTGTATTTTTCGCTGGATTGACCGGCTCGGCGACAGCGGACGCGGCGGCGTTCGGCAGAACCCTTGTCCCCGCCATGGTGAAAGAAGGCTATAGTCGGGACTACGCCTGCGCGGTCACCGCTGCCGGCTCGATCATCGGGCCAACCATACCACCGTCGGGGCTGATGGTGGTTTATGGCTCACTCATAGGTGTCTCCATTGGCGGATTGTTCGCCGCCGGCATCCTCCCGGGTCTCGTCATATGCCTTGTCTGCATGGGCGTGATAGTCATCGGCGGCAAGCGCGAAAACCTGCCCAAAGCGGCTCGGGGCGCGACGCTCGGTGAAGTGTGGCAGACATTCCTGTCGTCCATCACCGCGCTTTTGATGCCTGTGATCATTCTGGGTGGCATTTTGGGAGGGGTTGTCACTCCGACGGAAGCGGCCTCCATAGCTGTGGCATACGCGCTTTTCATTGGGGTCTTTGTTTACCGGGTCCTAACCGTCAAGTCGTTCTACGGCATGCTCGTGCGCACCGCGCGAATCACCGGCGTGATTTTTGTCATCATCGCTTTCGCCGGTATCCTGGGCTGGTGGATGAGCTTTGAGCGCATACCGCAAGCCATTGCAGAGGGCGTTCTCGGCATTTCAAGCAACCCATATGCCATAATTGCGATCATCATCTGCATACTGCTTGCGGTCGGCATGGTAATGGATATCACCGCCATTCTTATCATCCTCGCGCCGGTTCTTGTACCGCTCGCCCAGGAGATCGGTTTGGACCCGATCCACGCTGGCATCATCTTTGTGCTGGCTCTGAATATCTCGCTCATGACACCGCCCGTGGGGGCATGTCTCTTTGTGCTGTCCTCGGTCACGGGTGAAAAACTCGAACGAATCTCGATCAAGCTCGCACCGTTCCTGATCGCCGAGATCGCCATACTTTTTCTCTTTGCATTCTGGGAGGACGCGGCATTGTTCCTGCCGCGCGCCTTCGGATTTGCCCAATAGGGCGCCGTCTTCAAACCAACAGGAGGGAATCATGAAGACATTGACCAAAGGCCTGGCCGCAACGGCCTTGATGGCCGTGACCGCCACAACCGCACTGGCAGATGGTGGCATGATCCGGTTTGGGCATGACAACCAAACCGACCCGTTTGAGAACCCCGCGCATGCATGCACCGCCGTGTTTTCAAACATCGTGACCGCTGACACCAATGGCAGTGTAACTGTTGAAGTTTTTGGGTCTAACCAACTCGGTTCGGCGTCGGAACACGTTCAGCAGTTGCGCGATGGCGTGATCCAGGCAACGCTCACGTCCACGGGGGCCCTGGCCAGCTACTATCCTCGGATCGACGTTCTGAATCTTCCGTTCGCCTTCGTGAACAATTCCGCCACGTACGAAGTGTTTGACGGGCCATTCGGTGAAGCTCTTGCCGCAGATATCGAACAAACCCTTGGCGATGTCGTTGTTCTCGGCTTCCCCGACACGGGCGGGTTCTTTGCCGTGACGAACTCTCAGCGTCCGATCGCCGATCTTGCGGACTTCGACGGCATCCGCATTCGCACCATGACCCTGCCGTCCCACCAAACCATCGTGCAGGCACTCGGAGCGGAAGCCTATCCGCTCAGCTGGGGCGAAGTTTATTCCGGTCTGCAAACCGGCGTGATCGACGGGCAGATGAATCCCGTGCCGATCATCTCGTTTGCGAACTTCGCCGAAGTGCAGCAATACATGACGCTGACAAACCATCTGTTCTCGCCCTATACGTTCATGATCAATCGTGAATTCTTCGAAAGCTTGAGCGAGGGCGAGCGGGCAACCCTGCGCGTTGCAGCCGAGAACTGCGTCACCGCCAGCCGCGGCCTGTCGCGCATCATTGAGGCTTCCGACCGCGGTCTTGCAGGTCTCATGAACGAAATCGAAGTCACCGCTCTTACCGCGGAGCAGCGTGCGGCAATGGCGGAAGCAACCCAGCCCGCGTTCGAGGCGCATATCGCGCAGAACCTTGATGCAACCGCTTCCGAACTGCTGACTTTGTTCCGCGAGCAGGTCGCGGCGGCAAACGCGAATAGCTACCTCGACTAGGCTGGCGCATGTTGTCAGGGGCGCCTCCCGCCCCTGACACCAAATTTCAGGCACATGGAAAAAATCATGCGTGTATTTTGCGCGTCACTGGCGACAGAGACGAACACGTTTTCCCCGCTGCGCAGGGACATCACCGACTTCGAGCACAGCTTTTACGCGGGACCGGGGGATCACCCGGAAACGCCGACACTGTGCAGCGCGGTTTTTCCGGCCTTGCGTCGTCGCGCCACTTCAGATGCATTTAAACTTATCGAAGGCACGGCAACATGGGCGGAGCCCGGCGGACTGGTAAGCCAGGCAACCTGGGAGCGGCTGCGCGACGAAATCCTGGAGCAAACCCGCGCCGCCCTGCCGTTGGACGCGGTTGTCCTGGGCCTGCACGGTGCCATGATTGCGGATGGCTGTGTTGATTGCGAAGGCGCTCTTATGTCGGCCATTCGCGAGATCGTCGGTCCGGATTGCAAAATCGGCGCAACTTTTGACCCTCACAGTCATCTGAGCGATCTGCGTGTCCGGTGCGCCGATGTAATCACTGTTTTCAAGGAATTTCCCCACACGGACTTCGTCGAAGCCGCCGAGGCCTGCGTCGAGCTGACCCTGTGCGCGGCGCGTGGAGAGATCGCGCCTGATATCCAGGTTTTTGATGTGCGCATGATCGACATCTTGCCGACCACTCGTGAACCCATGCGCGGGTTTGTGGACCGGATGAAAGCGCTGGAAGAAAAAGGCGAGGTGTTGTCCGTCTCCGCCATTCACGGGTTTATGGCGGGAGACTCTCCCGATTTGGGCGCAAAAATCGTGGTGATCACCGATAACGACCCGTCGAGGGGAGCCAGACTCTCTCAAGATTTGGGCATGGAGCTCTTCAGCTTTCGCGGACGCGCCACGCCGGAGTTTTTGGACTCGCGCGAAGCCCTCGCGCGCGCGGGCCGCGCCAGGGCGGGTCCGGTTGTCATCGCGGATGTTTGGGACAATCCCGGTGGCGGGGTTGCAGGAGACTCCACAATCGTTCTGAGGCAGGCCCTTGATATGGGTTTGACCCGGGCCGCGCTCGGGACAATTTGGGATCCGATGGCGGTGCGTTTGTGCTTTGCCGCGGGCGAAGGCAGCGAATTTGACCTCAGGTTTGGCGGCAAAACCTCGGCCCATGCGGGTCAGCCGATTGATGCCCGGGTCAAAGTCACGCGACTGGTGCGGGATGCCGTTCAGAGCTTTGGCGCCTCAATCGTCCCGCTCGGCGACAGCGCGGCCATCCGGATTGGTGACATGGACATCGTTCTGAACACCAATCGCAGCCAGGCATTTTCGCCCGATCTGTTTACCAATCTCGGCATCGACATCGCGCAAAAACACGTGCTCATCGTGAAATCGACCAATCACTTTCACGGGGCGTTTGCACCTGTCGCGAGTGAAATCCTTTATGCGGCGGTGGATGGTCCCTACCCCAACAACCCGCGCGAGACAGCCTATAAGAGGCTGGAATGCGCATTGTGGCCAATTTCCCAGGATCCGCATGGAATCCGGCAAAAGGAAATCATGATGAAAAACTTCCCAACATTCCCAAAGCTCAATGCGCAATGAACCACCCGGCTTTTAGGCACTGTATGCCCGAGCGGTCCGCTGGCCACCGGCGCGGCTTCGGCCGATGGACATTTTTCAGGTGAGATATCCATGATCATTGACGATTTCAAATCATTTGCGCCCAATGTGGATGTCGAACCCGCAAACTGTGACCGAGCGAACATGAACGCGGAACCGGCCACAGGCTTTGCAAGCGGCAACCCTGACGACGTCCTTTATCTCGTGGACCTGATCCATTCGGCCCATGCCCGGCAGGGCCCGCTTCAAGATATGAGAGCGTTGGCGGCCAGCGCGTTGCGCTCGCTCGGGCAATCGTCCGGAATCAAGCCGTGTTTTTCATGGACGAACTCCTGTCCAATCTCGACGCTCGGCTTCGTGACGGCATGCGTCGGCAGTTGATCTCTTTGCATCGGCATCCCGGGAAAGCCGCGATTTGCGTGACGGATGGCCAGTTGCAGGCCATGAGGATGGTCTCAGGTCGGGTTCGGCAGTCTGGCACGCCGGAAGAGGCGTTTCAGCGCCCCGCAAATCTGTTTGTCGCCGAATTCATTGGCCATCCACGCATGAATTTACCCGAAGCGACGTCGGCAGGGGGGAATGCCATCCGAATTGGCGACACGGCCGTCAAAACCGAGGTCGATGCAGGCCCGGAAGTAAACCCGGCAGCTTTGGGTGTCCTTAACGCCGATGGCGACATTGACAACGCAGCAAAGAATGCCGTCACAGGCCAGGTCGTTCAATCCGAATTTACCGGAGCGGATGCAATCAAGACCTTGGAAATCGGTGGTGGCCAACAGCCGCGCCTACGAAAACACGGACACCGTAAAAGCGTGGCTGGATCGGAGGCGGCTGTTTCATTTCGTTCCGAGAACATCCACCTCTTTGATCGGAAGGGAACGCCAGCATGACAGGGGAGACATCTATTTCCATCCCGAACCCTTTGGAGAGTGAAAGCGCAAGCAAAGCAAGGCTCCGACCGCTCATGGTCGCTGATGACATCGAGGCATTCGTGTCCCGCGACCGGGACGCCAATGCCGGGGACATCCGTGAACCCGCCTTTTTTGGTATAAATGCGGACGGCGCGGGGGATCCGGCAAACTGGTCATTGGAATTTCCAGATCTGGACAGCTACCGGAAAGGATGGCTCGGATTTGCCCGAACAAGCGCCGAGAAATCTGCGCCGGACCGGCTTGGGTCCCGACATCACCGGGCTTCAAAGCCCATCGACATGCAACTGGGCGGAGATGTCGCGACTTGCCTGAAGAGTTTCGCAAATGCCTTCATGCGCGACGATGGATCTCCAGAGATCATGCATTGGGAAACCCAATACATGTGCCGGCGAGTTCAAGGCAAGTCGAATTACCTGGAGTTTCGCCGACCATCTGCCTGGCCGCGGAACGAAACCCGTCATTGAGTGGGCGCACTGGTTCAACTTCCGCCCGATCGGGCGCTTAAGTGAAAACGTCTCGGGGAGATAAAGATGCGGCAAAACAAATTTTCAAGTTTGGACACCCCGTCCGTAATCGTTGACCTGGACGTCGCCAAGGCAAATATAGAGAGGTTTCAGACGTATTGCGATCAGCACGGCATGAAACTTCGCCCACATATCAAAACTCACAAACTGCCCGGTCTTGCGCATTACCAGATCGAAAAAGGCGCCATCGGCATTACATGTCAGAAGGTTTCCGAAGCCGAAGCCATGATTTCCGATGGCGGCATCTCTGATGTTTTGATCACCTACAACATACTCGGTGAAGCAAAAACGAAACGGCTTCGCGCACTGGCAGATCGCGTAATGGTGCGCGTCGTCGCCGACAACAGTGACGTGGTAAAGGGATTGAGCCTGGCATTTGCAGATGCCTCCCGATCTCTCCCAATCCTCGTTGAATGCAACACGGGAGCCAATCGGTGTGGTGTTGCAAGCCCTGCCCTTGCACGAGATCTGGCTATTGAGATCGACGACCTCCCGGGATTGAGTTTTGCCGGTCTCATGACCTACCCACCTGTCGGCGCCGCCGCGCATGTTCACGATTGGCTGCGGAATGCGAAGGCACTGATCGAAGGGAGTGGTCTATCTGTCCATATTATCTCCTCGGGCGGTTCGCCCGACATGTGGAAGGCCCATGAGATGCCACTGGCGACGGAGTACAGGATAGGCACCTATGTTTATAACGACCGGTCTCTTGTCATGCGCGGCACGTGCGGCTGGGAGGATTGCGCCCTGACGGTTCTGGCTACGGTCGTTTCGGTTCCGTCGGCAAACCATGCGGTTATTGATGCCGGCTCCAAGGTGCTTACGTCTGATCTGCTCGGTCTTGATGGCCATGGCCACGTGCTCGGACGTGATGATCTGAAAATTGATCAACTGAGCGAGGAGCATGGTCGGATCTGGTGTGAGGGGGCGATAAACCTGGCGGTTGGTGACAGGCTGCGGATCGTGCCCAACCACGCCTGCGTGGTTGCCAATATGCTGGATCACGTGGAATTGGTTCAGGGCAATACTGTGCTCGCGTCCACTCCCGTGGCAGCTCGGGGACAAGTGTGGTGATGCATCTCATTGGCGCTGGCATCGATTGGGGATCAAGCAATGCACGCGTCTGGAGCTTTGATGCAAGCGGCACCATCCCAAGATCAAGCCGATTGGAGACCAGTTTGCAGGATGCCGTGGACCAGGGGTTTTCCAACCGCGTCACCAAACTTTTGGAGCCATTAAGACCGCCACCGGAAACGGCCATCGTTGCCTTTGGCATGATTGTCGCAAGCGGCGTCCTCTCCGAGGTGTCTTATGTGACATGCCTGTCCGGAACCGTGCAAATGCTGGCAGAACCCGTGTCGGCATGCCCGGGAAACCTCTACATTCTTTTTGCTTTTGATCCGAATGAGCGCGGGCAACTCAGGTGGCTTGAGGATGCGAGGGATGTCTCTCATGCAATCGTGACGCAATGCCGCATCGCTCCACCGGGCCCGGAAGACGCGCGGCAACTGACGGGGCTTGCCGCAACTGTAAAGATCGTTGCGTTCTACCACGCACTCGGAGCGGCTGAGGTCCTACCAACCCTGGGACGTCTTCATGGTCTGGCAGTTCCAGAGGCTGCCGAATGGGCAAATGCGGCCGTTGCGCCATCAACATGCGGATTGGGTGCGGTCGCGCCAATCCCCAACCTTTCTCAAACTCAAGTTCACATCCAGCAAAGAGGAGAACATCATGGCAATTGATCGGATCGGAGCAGAGCGAACGGGCGCAGGCGGACAATCTTTGCCGTTTTCACCTGCAGTGCGAGCAGGTGATTTCGTATTTATTTCCGGTCAGGTGGCCATGAAAGAGAACGGCGAGATTGAACCTGGAGGGATCGAAGCCCAAACCAGACGCGCAATGGATAATGTTGTCGCGGTTCTGGAAAGCGCGGGCTGCGCGCTGGAAGATGTTGCCAAGGTCAATGTATGGCTCGATGATCCACGCGATTTCTGGACGTTCAACCGCGTCTATGCGAGCTATTTTCCGAATGGCGCCCCTGCCCGCTCAACTGTTCAATCACAGTTGATGGTAGATGCAAAAATAGAAATCGATGTAACGGCCTACAGGCCGGCGGCACAGATCTCGGGGCAAAAAACCCGGAAATGACTGGCTTTGCGCGGTGAATGTCGCCAGCGCGCGCCTTGCGGGACTTTCTTCGAACCCTGCGGAGCGCGCATTCCCGGCGCAGACCTTCAAGCGCGCAAGGGCATCCTTTGCGAGAGTCCCTGGAGATACCAGTGATCGTTTTCGCGCTTCCGGAGCGCGCGTTTTCAAAAGGCTGGTGAGCAAGTGGCGGAGACTGTTGCGGAGACACACTCTAAATGATTCGAAAGCGCGGAACGCTTCCACGGACGCGCGCCTCGAAGCGCATTTTTGTGATTTTGGACACATTGCCGTCATGCGTTCAGCCCGCCTTTTCCAGAACCGCAATCACATTCTCCATGGCGCGCTTATGCTTTTATGTTTGATCATGATTTTAAATTTCATCCCGTTGACATCCTGGAACACTCCAAGCATATGGTTTGTGTAATTTTACGGAGGGCTTTACATGAGCAAGATATGCGGTTCGGCGACGGAGGCGCTTGACGGCATTCTGCATGACGGGATGCTGATTGCCGCCGGCGGCTTCGGACTTTGCGGCATTCCCGAACTGCTGCTGAAGGCGATTCAGGATTCCGGAGTAAAGGATTTGACTTTTGCCTCCAACAACGCCGGAGTTGACGATTTTGGCATAGGGATCCTGCTGCAGACCAGGCAGGTTAAAAAGATGCTGAGTTCATATGTGGGCGAGAATGCCGAGTTTATGAGGCAATACCTTGCGGGTGAACTGGAAATCGAGTTCAATCCACAGGGAACACTTGCCGAGAGAATGCGAGCGGGAGGATGCGGAATTCCCGGATTCTACACAAGGACGGGAGTGGGAACCCTTGTTGCCGAAGGTAAGGAGCACAAGGAATTCAATGGCGAGACCCATATCCTCGAACGCGGGATTTTTGCAGATCTCTCAATTGTAAAGGCCTGGAAGGCGGATGAAACCGGAAACGCGATATTTCGCAAGACCGCCCGCAATTTCAATCCACCCGCGGCAATGTGCGGCAGGATTTGCGTCATGGAGGTGGAGGAAATGGTGCCGGCCGGCTCTCTTGATCCTGATCACATCCATTTACCCGGCATCTACGTCAACAAACTCGTGCAGGGCAGGCACGAAAAAAGAATAGAGCAGCGCACCATCCTCGAAACCAATGCCGCCTGACGCCATGCGTCGCGGTTGCCCAACCCGCCCCGAAGACAATACTCAAGGAGTTTAAAATGCCCTGGGACCGAAACCAAATGGCCGAAAGGGCCGCAGGTGAACTTGAAGATGGAATGTATGTCAATCTTGGCATTGGCATACCGACGCTTGTTGCAAACTACATCCCCGAAGGCATGCACGTCACACTGCAATCCGAAAACGGAATGCTGGGCATCGGGCCGTTTCCAACCGAGGACGAGGTTGACGCCGACCTTATAAATGCCGGCAAGCAGACAGTTACAGCCCTGCCGCACACGGCCTATTTCGATTCATCCACCAGTTTTGGCATGATTCGCGGGGGAAAAATCGCCATGGCCATCCTTGGCGCCATGGAAGTGGCGGAAAACGGCGATCTGGCAAACTGGATGATACCGGGAAAGCTGGTAAAGGGCATGGGCGGGGCAATGGACCTCGTGGCCGGAGTTGGGCGAGTGGTGGTTGTGATGGACCACGCAAACAAGCACGGGGAATCCAAGCTCCTTAAAAAATGCACGCTTCCCCTAACCGGAGCCGGAGTTGTCGACAGGATCATCACCGGCCTTGGAGTACTTGATGTCATCGATGACGGTTTGAAAATCGTCGAGTGCGCGACCGGCGTGAGTCGTGATGACATAATTGCCGCCACCGAGGCCACCATCGTTTAATCCAGGGCCGAAGTTTTATGCTCGAATCCATTGCATTCCCCGTCTTCCGGTTTAATGCGGTATTCGGCAATGCAGAAACCATTTACTCATGGACTCAATAATACAGCCGCGCATTCAAAACAGCTTTGATGCCCAAACCATGATGAAGACTTTAGGCGCCAGGCTCCTAAAGGCTGATGACGGCCTCGCCGAAATCGAGGCGCCCATCCTTTTCGGCAGTCTGCAACAGCATGGATACGCGCATGCGTGTCTTGCTTTTGCAATTGGCGATAGCGCCGCGGGATACGCGGCACTTTCACTTATGCCCGATGATCACGAAGTTCTGACCACCGAAATTAAAATCAACCTGCTTGCCCCAGCAACGGGGAATCTGCTTGTGGCATGCGGAAGCGTTATCAAACCCGGAAAAAGACTGGTTATCGTCCAGTCGGACGTGTTCTCCATGGCCAATGATCAAAAAACCCATGTCGCGCATTTGGTTGGAACCATGATTCCAGTCCCGAAACAGGCCGAAGGACGCATTGTCCGGAAAACCATAAACTCCCGGTAATCACATGGAGGAGAATCCAGCCTCGGCGATATTCATTTGAAGTGCGGATGGGGAGCGATCTTTTTCGCGGCAAGCTTAACATTCGCATCACTGACGCCGTGAGATTTTGCCAGTTCCGGCCATTTAGCCAAGCTGGCGCAGGTGGTCTCAATGATTTCAACGGCGCGGTCCCTTTTAATGTTTGCCTCTTCCGCGAGCAGCAGCAGGTGTTCCGCTTTTGGGGTTCGGCCTTCGCCCATAACCATCGTGCTTTGCTCGCCGCCGGGACCGGAGGAAAATGTAAGATCATAGGCGGGCGACAACTTCCATTCGCCGTTCCGATCCATCAAAAAGCTGAAATTCCTGGAATGATCGTCACGATTATGCGCAAGCACGTTAAATGCCGCCAGTTGGTACAATTTCGCCATCTCGCGCACATCACGGGTCAACATGCCCGCAAGCGCCATCAAATCCCTATAATCCAGTGATGGCGCGCGAAAGTCGGAATGCAGCAATCCGCAAGCGGAATGCATGTGATAGCGTTCGCCCGCGTTCCGATCAAAACGTTTAACCGCAAAATAGCCCGCACCCTTTTGCGCTGGAAAGAGATGAACATCAGGCATGCAGATTCCGGCGTCTTTGGCCATAAGCGCATATACATATTCAATTGCGCCCGCATCTACTCCATCTTGGCTGTTTGGAAACTTCACAATCCATGGCGTGTAGCCATCAGGCACATCATGAGCGCCGTGAACAATATGATCATGCGCGTCTTTGACGCCAATCAGCGCCTTGGGCCTTGCGCCAGCGGAAGATCCGTTAAGCGCAATCAACTCTTCCAGCACGTCATCGGATGCGCCTTCCAAAACTTCTTGCGTCCGTGTCGCGAGGCTGTCCAGGAAAATTTCATCTTTTGCCGCGTCCGCGCTGAAATCCGGTTCAAACGCGAGAGCGCCCAGCGCGCTCGACCCTACATGTGCCAAACGATCAAGTGGCGTTGCATCTGCAGGCAATCCGCCTTGCGAAGCCAAATAACGGTCAAAGAGCAATCGCCCCCAGCCATCGGGCAGACTGTCATGGAAAACGCCAGGCAAACCTTCAAAAAGATGCTTGTCAAAACTTTGGACGCCTGATTGCAATGGCAGCCGAAATGGAGATATTTCAATGCCCCGCCCGATAAAGGAGCCGTCATATTCAAAATATGTTGTACGGTCGCGCAGCGCCAACCGCCCTACCGGCAATGATTCTCCGCCAAAATTCAAGGCAACCACCACTTCTGCGACCGAAACGGGATTTTTCATTTTCGCCTGCCTCTTTGACGAACCGGCATACTGTCGGCTTTCAGCACATCGTCAATGGATGAAAATTTGACGTCTTTAATCCGCATCGCTGCAAGGATGTCTTCCAAACCGCCCAGAACCATTTGAAGTTTGAGATATGACTCGAGAGATATGGAACCCTTTTGCTCAAACTTGCGCAGCGTTGGCAATGGCACGCCCGAGCGCTGTGCAAGGCCCTCTTGTGTCAAATCCATTTGCAATCGTCGTGATCTCGCATGAGCCGCAAGCATTTTTTGCGCCCCGGTTGGCGTTATTAATGATAACATTGCATTACTTTTCCCAAAATAACGACATTAATTAATATTATAATATTAGTACTCAAAAAATCAAGCACCCGCATTACTCTCTCCAAACTCAATCGATAGTCTTCCGAAAGCATCTCTCGATGGCCGAGAACCTTCGCACCCTGTTCGAGGTGGCGCGCGCGCCGCGGTAGTCTCCATCCAGACACGTGGATGCGCACGCGTCTCGACGAGGGCGACCCGGTCCGACCCGCCATGCGGAACCCCATTGCGGAAGGCCCCGCGCCGCCTTCGCCAGACCAGACCGGCGACGGCGATCCCTTGTCGGAAATGAACCGGGGAGAGAGATGGAGCGCGAGGGGCAAAACCTGTATCTGCGGGATGAGCTGCGGAGTCTGGTCCGCCGGTTCGCCTTCCCGGACCGTGGACGCCACCGGCGCGGCGCGCAAATCACCCGCCCCAATTCAACCTCAACCTTCGCCAAACCTTGAAAAGCCGCACCGGACGCGACCGCCTGGCAATCGCCCATGCGCGACGGAAACCTAAAATCGTCCCATGCGGACAAATCGACTGGCAAAACGGCTGAAAATACGCTGGCGGGAATTGCCGCCATGTATATGAACTCGCTTGACGTGAAACGCCGCTGCATGTCATACCATTCACGGTCATCATTTTGCATTCATTGCGCCTTTTGCAAAATGGCCAGCCGAAAAGGACAAGATACTGGCGGCAGATTATTCCAGGGAATTTGACCGAAAGGCGTTTATTGATGAACTCAACGCCCGGATAACTGCAATCCTTCTTCACATCCAAGAGTGATTCAAGCGAATCCCCTGGATATTCGCAATTGAAAAAAGCGGGTATTGTGGCAATGGTTCAGTTCTGAAGCGGCAGGCGGGTTTCCACAATCCGCGACAATATCGAAGCGCCAACTGGTATAATTTCAGGATCCAGGACAAAACCCGGGTTATGCAGCGGAACCCTGCATGAATGGCCAAGCACGCAATATGCGCCGGGCACAACCTTGAGCATATCGGCAAAATCCTCCGAACCGGTCACGGGAATTTTTGTCTCGGCGACATTTTCGACGCCCACGACATCCGCCGCAGCCTTCAGATAGGCGTCGGAAAGGTCGGGGTCATTGATCAGCACGTCGAACACGTTTCGCAAATCCAGCCCAACATCCACGCCATGAGACTGCGAAATCCCCTCGCATATGTCCCTCATTCGAGACTCCGCCAGTTCAACCACCGCATCGTCAAAATACCTGATCGTTCCCGAAAGCTCCGCGCTGCCGGGTATCACATTGTATGCCGAACCGGAATGAAATGTCGTGACCGACAATACGCATGTGTCGGTGGGCGTTACATTGCGCGAAACAATGGTCTGCAGTTCGCCAACAAGCGCCGAGGCGGCAACCAGTGAATCCCGCGACATCTGCGGCATGGCCGCATGACTGCCCCTGCCGCTGACCCGAATGTCAAAAAAGCTGGCCCCCGCCATTGCCCGACCTTTGCATATCCGAACCTTGCCGGCTTCCCCCGAGGGAAAATTGTGAATGCCATAGATTTCATCGCAGGGATGCCTCTCGAACAGCCCTTCGGCCAGCATGGAACGCGCACCGCCAAGTCCCTCTTCCGCCGGTTGAAAAACCAGCATGGCGGTACCGTCAAAATCTCGGGTTCTTGACAAATGTCTTGCCGCGCCAAGAAGCATGGAGGTGTGTCCGTCATGCCCGCATGCATGCATCACTCCATCGTTCTTCGAGGCATAGGGCAAATCGGTTGCCTCATGGATCGGCAGCGCATCCATGTCCGCGCGCAGGCCGATGCAGCGGTTGCCCTGGCCCCCGCCCCTGATAATGCCGACCACACCGGTTTCCCCGATTCCCGTGTGAACCTCGTCCACGCCGTATTCCCTCAGCCTTTCCGCCACTATTCCCGAAGTGCGTCTTTCCTCAAACCCAATCTCGGGATGCGCATGCAAATCCCTGAATATCTCCTTGATTTCTTCGGCATGCTCTTCAATTCCCGGATGTATGCCCATTTTAGCCCCCTGTTATCTGCATTTGTTTCCCACTGGCCGCGCCAGCGCCAAAATCCACATTCCCTCCCGGAGCCGCCGCCAGAAGAAGGCGCGTGTAGTCATGGGAGGGATTGGCATACACCTCGCGTGTCGGCCCTTGTTCCACAACTATCCCGTTTTGCATGACAACAAGCCGGTCGCATATCTGAGCCGCCACCCGCAGGTCGTGGGTGATAAACAATATCGCGAGATTGTAGCGAACCCGTATCGTGTCCAGAAGCTTGAGCACTTGCGCCTGCACGGACACGTCAAGAGCCGACACGGCCTCGTCCGCAATCAGAAACTCCGGTTCAACCATTAAAGCGCGCGCAATGCAGATGCGCTGCCGCTGGCCGCCGGAAAACTGATGCGGATAGCGATCCATGGAATCTCGGGGCAGACCCACAAGATCAAGCAGTTCGTATGCGTCCTGGATTGCCTTTTTTTTGTTTGCGCCATAATTGAGAGGCGCCTCGATCAGGGAACTTCCTATAGTTCTGCGGGGATTCAGCGAGCGATACGGATCCTGAAACACAATCTGAACCTTTCGCCTGTGCTCCCGGAGTTTTGATTCCGGCAAAGTGGCGATTTCCGTCTTGTCAAGGTGAATGGAGCCGGATGTGGGTTCAATCAGTCTTGCAATGCAGCGCGCAACCGTCGATTTGCCGGAACCGCTCTCTCCCACAATTCCCATTGTCTCGCCCTTGCACACATGCAGATTTACATTCCGCGCGGCAAGAACCACTCTGCCGCCGCCAAACCATCCCGCTCTTCCATAGCGCTTGCAAAGAAGATCGGTCTTCACGGCATGGCTCCCGTTGACGGGCTCGCGCTCCGGTGGCGTCATGCTGGGAACCGAGGCCATCAGCATGCGCGTATAGGAATGCCGCGGACTTCCAAGAATGCCGTCTTTCAGACCTTGCTCGACAACGCAACCGTTCTGCATGACAACAACACGGTCGGCAATTTCCGCGACCACGCCAAAATCGTGTGTTATAAACAGCACGCCCGTGCCGCGTCTCTCCTGCATCTCCTTGATCAGCTTCAGAATTTGAGCCTGTGTTGTTACATCAAGCGCGGTTGTCGGTTCGTCGGCGATCAGCAGAGCGGGGTCGAGAACCAGCGCAATCGCAATCATGATCCGCTGCCGCTGACCGCCAGAAAGCTGATGCGGATAGGTGTCAACCATTCTTTCGGGTTCGGGCAAATGAACGGATTCCATGATTTCAACAGCGCGCTTGCGGCGCTCCGATGCCGGTAGATCCGTATGGATTTCAAGCATTTCGCCGATTTGCTCTCCAACCCTCGCCACCGGGTTTAGCGCCGTCATCGGCTCCTGAAATATCATTGCCATTCGGGTGCCGCGCAATTCGCGCAACCGGGCCTTGCCCGCGGCAAGCGTGTCTTCCCCTTCAAGTGACGCCCTGCCGCTCACGGGCTTGAGCTCGCTGGGCAAAAGCCCCATTACGGCTTGCGCCGTCACCGATTTTCCGGATCCGCTTTCGCCGACGACACAGACGATCTCGCTTGGCCTTATGTTGAACGAGATGTTCTGAATGGCCTTGTCCCTGTCGAGGCCCTCTGGCAGTTGAACCGTCAGATTCTCCACCTCAAGAACATATTCCGATTTGGCCTCCGCCACTCTTGCCTCACATCCGCTTTGCAAAACGAGGATCAAGCGTGTCGCGCAACCCGTCGCCCAGCATGTTAACAGCAAGAACCGTTACGGCCAATATAATCCCCGGATAGAAAATCTGGTGCGGATGCAACTGGAAATTCTCTCGAGCAGTGCCCATTATGTTGCCCCATGTCGGAATCTCGTCGGCGGGTATGCCAAGACCGAGAAAACTCAAAATCGCCTCAAGTATGATTGCAGACGCCACAATGAAAGTTCCCTGAACAATCAATGGCGCCACGGTATTTGGCAGCACGTGCCTGACAAGAAGCAGGGGCAATCGCGTTCCGGCGGTTATGGCGGCCTCGACATATGGCTCTTCGCGTATCGAAAGAACAATTGATCGAACAAGACGCACCACTCGCGGAACCTCGGGAACGACAATTGCGATTATGACGCTTGTGAGACCCGCATTGAACACCGACACCACCGCTATCGCCAGCAATATTGCCGGGATGGCCATCAGGCCATCCATAATTCGCATGATTATACCGTCAAGCCATCGAACATAGCCCGCCACAAGACCGATGATCATCCCTATTGCAATTGCAAGCGAGGCAACGGTTATTCCAACCACCAGTGAAACCCGGGATCCGTAAATGACCCGGGAGTATATGTCCCGTCCAAGCGAATCCGAGCCAAGGCGGAAAACAACCGGCACCTTGATCCGCCCCTCATCTGTATATACCTTCATTATCCCTTCATAGCCCGGCTCTTTCAGGCGATTGGAGGTCGAAAGCGCATTGGGATCCCGGGTATCAAGGAATGGGGCCATTAAGGCAATCAGGCAGATTGCCAATACCAGCGCTCCGCCGACAAGCACTGAAGGATGTGACAGCAGCAGCCTGACCATCTGACGACCGGGGGAAAGCGACGCGGCATCCGACATCAGTAGCGAATCCTCGGATCAAGCAATGTGTAGGTCAAGTCAATGACGAGGTTGATCAGCACATAGACAAGTGAAAACAAAAGAACCACGGCCTGGATTGCGGGAAAGTCCCTGTTTAAAACGGCCTCAACCGTCAGAAGTCCCAGACCTGGTATGTTGAACACGCTTTCAGTGACAACAACCCCGCCAATCAGAATTGCAAACGCAAATCCAATAACCGTCACTATGGGAACGGCGGCGTTTCTAAGAGCATGGCGAACCAGAACCTTTGATTCCGTCTGTCCCTTTGCCCTGGCGGTTCGAATGTAGTCCTCGCCCAGCACCTCCAGAACGGATGTTCTTGTCATGCGCGCTATAAAGGCGATGAATATGACCGAAAGCGCCAATGAGGGAAGTATCAGATATGTGATCCATGGCAGCAGTCCCCCGGAAATGCGCTTGTAGCCCTGTACCGGAAGCCAGTCAAGTTTGATGGCAAACACATAGACAAGCGCGAAACCGATGACAAACACCGGGACGGAAAACCCAAGCGCGGAGAACCCCATCAGCAGTCTGTCTGTCCAGCTTCCCTGGCGATATGCGGCAATGACCCCCATTGGAACCGCAATCGAAACGGTAAGCAGGATGGTAACGATTGAAAGCGACAACGTTGGTTCCAGTCGGGCGGCAATAAGATCGGTGACCTGTTTTTTAAAGTAGAAGCTCTCGCCCAGATCACCTTGTATGGTATTGAAGAACCAAATTATGAACTGCTTGAGTAAAGGCTCGGTGAGTCCCAGTTTTTGGCGTATCTCCTCAATTTGCGCATCTGTCGCATAATCGCCCGCCAGCATTGCGGCCGGATCTCCAGGTGTCAGCCTGAGCAGCAGAAAAATAAACACCGCGACGAACAGCATTACCGGGATTGTGGCAAGAAGCCGCTTTAGAAGATATAGGCCCATAAATGCCCCCGCCGAAATGACTGCCCCGCCCAAATCGGACGGGACAGTCGCTGTTCAAGACATTTACTTGGAGATGTTCCAGAACACGGGAACACCGCCTTGCAGATATCCATCCACGTTCTTGGCGAGAGCCGATGGCGAAGCCCACTGGCCAAGATGTATGTGGGTTGGATATTCGCGCCATGCCGCCTGCAGCGCCACCACGGCGGCCATTTGCTCCTCATGCGATCCCGCCCGCGCGAAATCATCGCGAAGCTTCTCGATTTCCTCGCTGCAAGGCCAGCCAAACAGCGCGCTTTCGCAGCTGGAGTTAAGGAACGCCGCCGTAAGCGGATTGATCAGGTCGCCCATTGTCCACGCCGTTATGAACATGTTCCATCCGCCGTCGGCGGGCGCGTCCTTTTTGGAGCGGCGGGCGACAAGTGTCGACCAGTCCATGGACTCCATTTTGACATTCATCCCGATTGCCTCCATGAGGTCTTTCGCGACAGGCGCAAGGTTGGTAAGAACCGGCACGTTGGTCGAGTGCATCAATAGAACCTCTTCACCATTGTAGCCGCCCTCTTCCAGCAGTTCCCTGGCCTTGGCGAAATTGCTTTCGAGAAGTCCTTCCATATGGGCATCCGTTTCAAATGGAAGCCCGCAGCCGAAAAGCGCCTTGCAGACCGTGTAGTAGTCGGGATTTCCCACTGTCGCCTCAAGAAAATCCTCCTGATTGAACGCGTAAAGCAGCGCTTGGCGAACCTTGGCGTTGTCAAATGGAGGGTGCAGCACATTGTAGCGTGCGGTGTATTGAAGTCCCGGCGGGTTCGGATCTTTGATATAGGCCGCTCCGGCATCTTCAACCAGCGGAATCACATCGGCGGGCACGGATTCGATGATGTCCAGCTCACCCGCATTCAGGGAGTTGACCGCCTGCTGTATGTCGCGGATGGGCGTCCATATCACTCGATCAACCTTTGCAACCTTGCCGCCCGCCAGACCGGATGGCGCTTCCGTGCGCGGAACGTAGCCATCGAATTTTTCATATACGACTCTGGTTCCCGGTTGCCACTCCTCTTCATTGAAGACGTACGGTCCGGATCCGATATATTCCGTGATCTGCTCGTCGCCGGGTGTTTCGGCAACGCGGGCGGGCATCATAAACGGCACGTTGGATGAAGGCTTGGAGAGCGCAAGTTCAACGAGACCCGTCGGAATGCTCATTTCGAACACAATGTTCATGTCTCCGTCCGCCGAAAGATTCTCGACAAAGCTCATCAGCTTTTGGCCCATGGCGTCCTTCCCGCCCCAGCGTTGAATCGAAACAACGCAGTCATGGGCGGTAACCGGGGTGTTGTCATGCCACATCAAGCCTTCGCGCAGAGTCAGCGTTACCGTCTTTCCATCCTCTGAACGGGTTACAGTATCGACCATTTGCGGCTGGATTTCGCCATTGGCGTCAAGCGAAAACAGAGTGTCGTAAATCATGTAGCCATGGTTTCTGGAAATATACGCGGTGGTCCAGATCGGATCGAGTATCTTGGGGTCCGCATGCGGCACAACCAAAAGCTCGGTTTCCGCGTGAGCCGCCCTTGTGATCGCCTGGATGCCCAGGCTTAGCGCTATTGCGGTTACTGCGCCCGTCAAAAAGGCGCGGTGCGTAAACAGTGACATGGTATTCTCCCTTGTTGCCGTCCTTGATTTCCTTGACAAGTAAAATCTGAACGCTCCCGCCGGCATTGTCAATCACTCTTTACGCGGCTTTGCGAATTGCATCGAGTTAATTTCCCGCTGGCGCGCATTTGAAGCTGGCTTTGTTTCCCATAAGGCGAAACTGGAAATGATGGGGAATTGCCCGGCGCCAGGGGATTTATGCGCAGGCCTGCCGTTTGATTGCCATGTATCCGCTGATTTAAGAATGTTGAATTGACCCGAAATTGATTGTAGCCCTATGAAAAAAGATGCAAGCACCACTACCTATAGAAGCAAACCATGCAGAACAGGAGAGATCAATGACCGATAAACCGCTATGGCGGCTTGGCGCCGGAAAGCAGGCCGAACTTGTCGCAAGTGGAGAAATATCCTCCACGGAAGCCGTTACCGCCGCAGTTGAAAGAATGCGAGAGGTAAATCCCGCCCTTAACGCCGTTGTGGACGACATGGGTGATGAAGCCATCGAGGAAGCCGGCAGACTGGACCGGTTATTTGCCGAAAGCGGCGCGGTCGGACCGCTGCATGGAGTCCCCGTAACCATAAAGGAGAACATCGACCAGGAAGGTCGCGCCACGCCAAATGGCGTTGCCGCCTTCAAAAACGTTATCGCACCGGCGGATTCTCCCTTTGTCAAAAATCTCCGCAGGGACGGCGCCATTGTAATTGGACGCACAAACACTCCCGAATTCTCCTTTCGCGCCACAACCGACAACCCTCTTCATGGCCGCACATTCAATCCCTGGAACGACTGGGCATCGGCCGGCGGTTCCTCCGGCGGCGCCTCTTCAGCGGTCATGTCGGGAATGGGCGCGGTCGCGCACGGAAACGATATTGGCGGATCACTTAGATTCCCGTCGGCCGCAACCGGCGCCGCAACGGTAAAACCGGGCTTCGGACGCACCCCCGCCTACAATCCCTCGCAAAAGGAGGAGCGCGGACTTCTGGCGCAGATCATGTCCGTGCAAGGCGTCATCTGCCGGGAAGTGGCGGATGTGCGTCTCGCAATGCGCAGCGCAATAAGCTACGATGCGCATGACCCCTGGATGGTGCCGATGCCGTTTGACGGACCGGTATCCGAAGGGCCTGTAAGCGTTGCATTCACGAAAAACCCGTTTGAAATGGAGTTGCATCCCGCTGTCGACAAGGCCCTCGATGCGGCCCGCGATGCGCTTGCGGACGCCGGCTACAATGTCACTGAAGTTGAACCGCCAAATGTTCGGGAAATCGGCCAAGAGGGACTGCGCGCGCTTTTTGGGGAAACAAAGGCGCTCTTGCTTGAGGTCATGCGCCAGGCTGGAAGTCCCGAATTCAACCGCTACATGGACATATGTTTTGAATTTTCCCCGCCTTACGAGGGGGATGATCTGCTGCGGGCCTTCGCGCGCAGAAGCGGCCATGTGCGCGACTGGCTGCTGTTTTTGCGGGAATACCCGCTTGTTCTTACCCCTTTCCTTTTGCAGCCGACATATTCATGGAACCGGGACATGGAAGGGCGCGAGGGCGCAATGGAAATCATGTACAAGGGATTCTACAGTTTTGCCATGAACTACCTGGGTCTGCCCGCCGGCAATGTTCCCGCCAGCTACAACGAGGGCCTGCCGGTTGGCGTGCAGATAGTTGGTCGCCGCTTCCGTGAAGACATGATACTCGACGCCTGCGAAGCCGTGGAATCAAGAGTGGGAATCATGGCCGAAAAACTTTTCGAACGAGGATGACGGAACGCCCTTCCGGTCTCGCCATGTCAACCGTTTCGGGACTGGAAATCAGGCGGTCAAACTCTCCGGCTCCGCAATTCCGTTCGCCCGACAGCAGGCCGTTGCCGTGTTTGCCAGCAGGCAGGCTATGGTCATCGGCCCCACTCCTCCCGGAACGGGGGTGATTGCTCCCGCCACCTTTGAAGCGGACTCGAAATCAACATCGCCGACAAGCGCCGTTTTCCCGTTCCGCTCGACCCGGTTGATGCCAACATCGATTACGGTGGCACCCTTCCCGATCCAGTCGCCCTTGACAATTTGGGGGCGTCCGACCGCGGCAACGACAATGTCGGCATCGCTAACCACGTCGGGCAGATCCCCTGTTCTGCTATGGGCAATGGTTACCGTGCAGCTGTCCTTTAGCAGCAGCTGGGCCATTGGCTTTCCGACAATGTTGGAGCGGCCAATCACAACGGCATTTAAGCCGGACAAACTGCCGTGATGATCACGCAACATCATGAGACACCCAAGCGGCGTGCATGGAACCATGCATTTCTGGCCCGTTCCCAGCAATCCAACGTTGGAGATGTGGAAGCCGTCAACATCCTTTGACGGATCAATTGAATTTATGACCAGGTCTTCATTGATGTGCCCGGGCAGCGGGAGTTGAACCAGTATGCCGTGCACCGCCGGGTCATTGTTCAATTTTTCGATAATCGACAGCAAAGCCGCCTCGGAGGCATCCGCATCCAGCTTGTGCTCAAACGAGTTCATCCCAGCTTCCCTGGTCTGCCTGCCCTTTGACCGCACATAGACCTGACTGGCGGGATCCTCGCCCACCAGCACCACCGCCAGTCCGGGGGTCAGACCGACCTCGCTCTTTATCCTTGCAACATGCCGCGAAACCTTTTCGCGAACGGTGGCCGCAAAGGCCTTGCCGTCTATTGTCCTCGCCGACATTGACATCTTCCTTTCGACCTGGCCCGCCCAAACCATCCCGCATTGGTCACCGGCGGCATTGGCATGCCCGATTTGCCTCAATGATTAAAACAGGCCCTCGACAAGACCTTCGCCGTTTAGACGGATAGACTCCGCGGCAGGCTTTCTGGGCAACCCCGGCATGGTCATGATTTCACCGCAAATGGCAACAATGAAACCGGCCCCCGCCGAAAGGCGAACTTCGCGAACAGGTATGGAATGACCATCGGGAGCACCTCTAAGGGCCGGATCGGTTGAAAAACTGTATTGCGTCTTTGCCATGCAAACGGGAAGGTTGCCATAGCCCTGCTCCTCCCAAAGTTTCAACTGGTCCCTGATCTTTTTGTCGGCAACAACTTCCGAGGCGCGATAGATCCTCTTTGCAATGGTCTCGATTTTTTCGAGCAGGGGCATATCGTCGGGATATAGCATGGAAAAACTCGCGGAACCCGAATCCGCGGCCTCCACCACTTTTCGAGCGAGATTCTCCGACCCCGCCGAACCAAGCTCCCAGTGCCGCGACACCACCGCCTCGACTCCATGCCCCGCGACATATTCCTCTATGGCGGCAATTTCGGCATCGGTATCGGTTACAAAGTGATTGACCGCGACGACAACCGGCACTCCGAAAGACTTCAGGTTTTCAATGTGCCGTCCCAGATTCGGGCAGCCACTGATGACGGCTTCGACGTTTTCCGCACCAAGATCGGCCTTTGCAACTCCACCATTCATTTTCATGGCCCTGATAGTGGCCACAAGTACAATGGCGGATGGAGACAAACCGGCCTTCCGGCACTTGATGTTGAGGAATTTCTCCGCGCCAAGGTCTGCGCCGAAACCGGCTTCGGTAACAACGTAATCAGATATTTTCAGCGCCGTTTTGGTCGCTATCACCGAATTGCATCCATGCGCGATATTCGCAAAAGGACCGCCATGGACGAAGGCGGGATTGTTTTCAAGCGTCTGCACCAGGTTTGGCTGCATTGCATCCTTAAGCAGCACTGTCATTGCCCCCTCGGCCCTGATGTCTCTGCAGAATACGGGGGACCGATCCCTGCGATATGCCACAATCATGTCGCCAAGACGCCTCTCCAGATCCCCGAGATCGCTTGACAGGCACAAAATGGCCATGACCTCCGAAGCCACGGTTATGTCAAAGCCGCCCTCCCGCGGAAAGCCGTTGGCGACACCACCCAGGCTTACCGCAACCTGTCGCAGAGCGCGGTCGTTCATGTCAACGACTCGACGCCACTGAACGCGCCGCACGTCTATCTCCCGCTCGTTTCCCCAGTAGATGTGATTGTCAATCATTGCCGACAAGAGTGAATGGGCCGAGGTTATGGCATGAAAGTCGCCCGTGAAATGCAGGTTCATCTCCTCCATTGGAACCACCTGGGCATATCCGCCGCCGGCGGCTCCCCCCTTCATTCCGAAATTTGGACCCAGAGACGCCTCGCGAATGCAGATCATCGCATTTTTGCCAATCCGATTGAGACCATCGCCCAGTCCGACAGTGGTGGTTGTTTTGCCCTCGCCAGCGGGGGTGGGATTGATCGCCGTCACGAGGATGAGTTTTCCATCACTGCCGTCTTGAACGGAATCAATATATTTCCGACTGACCTTGGCCTTGTCATGACCATATGGCAGCAGTTCCCCTGAAGGGATGTTCAAGCGGTCGCCAATTTCCTGGATCGGCTTTTTTTTGGCCTGTCTCGCGATTTCAATATCGGACATTTGTGTCATGCGTTTCCTCTCGTGACATCGATTTTTTCAATCGTTTTCGATTACACCTATGAACATTCATTTCAAATGACATTGGCATTGCGACATTCCCCGTGTTTGCCGCGACAAGTTTAGATGTGGGTTGCCTTTCCGCCCATTCCAATATCCGCTCAACATCAACATGCGCACTCCAGCGATCATGCCCATTGCCAGACATTTGCATCATTGCTGCCGTGCCGATATCGGCATAAGACTAGGAACCGGACGCGGCATAGATAGTCAGCAAAAGTTCCGAATCGTCAATCATCCGATATTCCGGTAGCCTCCCGGACAATTGCTTGCTATTTGAAAGGATAACTGGCACACCTTCTCCCCGTTTATCCATTATGTGTGTACGATGTGCGGCAAAATCATCATGTTCAACCGGACAACGCGCCAGTTGACTGGTGATGGCTTCATTTCTCGAGGCCGCTCTATATTCCAGGCTTTCCGGAGTCATGGTGTTTGCTAGAGACCCTGGCGTGTACAATTCCAGCCGGTCATTAAACAATTGAAGCCGTATCTTGCTACCCGACATTGAGTAGTCACGATGTGCGACCGCATTGGCAACCGCCTCGAAAACGGCAAGCATGGAATATTGCGGAATATCCCCGCGACCACCAGAATTTTTTCGCGCCGCCACACGCATATTCTTTCGAACAAACTGACAAGCTTCCATGATCTGTTGATCCAATGGCCCAGTTATGTCTTGAGCGTCGAGCTGATACGCACGCTCCGATGCTGCGGATATCTCGGTTCCACGATATGCGACTGCCTGAACAAATGCGTTTGGCAGAAACTGACAAGGCTGTCTGGAAGCCAGCAGTACCCCGGCCACTGTGGGAAGCCAATTTCCATTGTCATCCTGCGAGGCCATGCCAAGCTTGGAGAGAAACTGCTCCTGCGTATCGCTTGTACGTGGCGTGGCGAAGCGTTTCCAAAGATCTTCACTTAAATCGTCAAACGATGCAGTGGATACTGGTGTTTCGTCAAATCTGATAATTCTAGCTTGAGTCCGCTGTTGGAATAATCGAAACAATTGTTCAGTAGGTATTTTCCGTTTTGATGAACCTATACGATGAAAATACCCTCCGGGGCTCGAGTGAACAAATAAACTTCGGGAAATCTCCACACGCACTATTGGTTTCTCTTCCCCCATACCATCAGGTAAATACATTCGCTCAATTACAGGAGCTCCAGGTGGTTCCATGGAATCCTCACATGCCTGCCTAACCAATGCTTCCACCTTATCCAGTCTTTCCACAGGAATTCCCACAACATCGCGTGGCCTGTCTCTAACCCCTAAAACGATGACGCCACCGCGCGTATTGGCAAAAGCCGCGATTTCATCGGCAAGTTTATCTTGCTTTGGTTCGCGTATGTTTCCGCCCTTAAATGTAACTTCTTTACATTCCAGAAAGGTGTCTTCACCAAGCTCAATTTTTTTTAGCAGTTCGCTTCGCGTTGGAAACATTTCAGACCTCGCGACCCAAACGCGCCCAACGTCGTGAAAAAGCCTCGCGGCCACCTTCCATTACTCTACATACTTCTTCCCGAACAGATTTCTCCTGCA
>JAPOTF010000146.1:0-24119 GCA_026709325.1 Roseovarius sp. | reverse complement strand
TGCCAAAGTTCTCTCGACAAACTTCCGTCTAGCCCGAGTCACAGCTTTACGAGAAAATAATACCTGTTTTAATTGAGATTTATTTTCATCTTCCAGTCTATCCCTTTCTTGCAGTAAAGAATCCAATATCTTCAATTCATTTTCGAGCAACTGACAGTCTCGGAACAAGCGTCCGAATTCACTGGGGTCGGCAACTCCCTGCCTGGAAAGAACGGATTGCAATTGTTGATAAACTTCATTTGCATTATCGACATTATCACGCCATTCTTGCAGACGGTTATCTGAAGATAGTTTTTTTGCTTTTTCTTCAAGAGCAAGTGCGGTCTCTGCAAGTGAAACTCTTGCATCGTTCAATACCCGATCCAGATCGTCTCTCCAAGCCAAAATATTTTGGTCTTTTAGAGAGTCAAAAAAACCCGTTACCCAGTCATCAAGAAAGAGGTCGCCAGCCAATGACCTTATGCTGCGTGGCATCTCATTTAATTGCTGAAGTGAAGTTTTTACCTCTTGTTGCTGGCGCGCAGCTAGCTGATGCGCTTTTAATTTCTCGGAATGATCGGACTTTTTAAAAGCTTCCAGTTTGCGATTCAATTCATCAAGCTTGCGTTGCAATTCAGAACGGCCTTCCAATTTTCCATTCATTTCACGCAGTTGAGCTCGTTGTGAAAAATAAGTCCGCTTTGCTTCTTCAAAGGCGCGGTGGAACTTGCCAATGTCCGCCGCTTCATCAATGACATCCAGCAGCGCCTGACGACTTTCTCCGGCCATGGCTGCAATCTGTCCTTGGGAAAACAATCGAATTGGGAACCGTTCCGTTGTAATTGCCTGACTGGATGAACCTTGCCACTCTCCTCTATTATTCTGTTCCTCAACCACCACGCCTTTGCCATCTTGACGCCAAGTTAGACGGTGTATGACACCATCCATATTAAGAACAGCGCGCATTTGCGTAATGTCACTTAATGCTCCCTCTCCTTCGCGGCCAACTGCGGTTTTGAGAAGCTGTCGAACTGACGCTTGGGTTCAGCCATTTCTCCCAAACGTCGCAATTCCGAATCCCGACGATACACCAGCCGCAATGCATGAACGATGGTTGACTTACCTGAGCCGCGCCCTCCAATTAACGCATTGTAAAAGGGAGAAAATTCCAGTCGTTCCGGTTCTCCATTACCCATATATCGAGCCGTTTTGACCTCAACGCTTTCCATGAAGTTGGTAGGGGTTTGAAATGGTTCGAATTCCCCTTCGTCACTCCGACGAACCGAGATTCCGTTACCGTCAAGTAGAGCCAATCGCAAACCTTCCAGTGTGGGCTTCGCCATTTTGATCCATGTATAGCGTGAACCAGGCGCGCGATCTCCCTGAAAGCTGTGACAGTCACTACCCAATACCCTTGTTGGCAACTCCTCCTTCCTTTTTATGCCGCCTGGCAACGGAAGCGTAGTATCCAACCATTCAACTGCCAGCAATTCTTCACTGGCAATCACCTGCTCCACTGTTTTTGAATCCATGGCGCATTGACGTGTGCCGGGTTTTACGCGGAGCAATCCCTTTTCCTGGTCCGCATGCGCGGGAATAGGGATGCCGCCTGCTTCCAGCACCTTTCCCATAACATTCACTGGACTTTCCGTCGTTACTCCATCACAATCGCCATGGGTTCCATCGTAGCCAACAGATGCGAGAAGATTGCCTATCGTTTGAGTTGAAGCGCTTGGGTCGAAGATTGCAAGTAAATGAAATCCCGCGTTGACAGAGATTTCCACACCTGGAAACAGTGTCAATTTCCGAAAACCATCTGGAGGCGTTCCAATTTCCGCCTGCCGCTTCATATCATTGTACGCGGTTTTTAATTTATCAATCCAATCTCCAGTGTTATGGTCGGTAACTGCCACACAGTCGATTCCAGCATACATGTTCTCAAGCAGCCATTTTTCTGGAGACACTTCTTTCTCTGTATCCTTCACCCGTTGCCACGGTGCAGTGTCCAGAGAGGCAGGTGTATGTGTATGGAAATCAAATTTCCACCAGCGGGAACCGGGGAATGGCCAGTTTCTCTGAGTGTCGCTATTCATCGCCATTTTCCTTCATTTGCTCTGGTTTGCCATCGCATCCTTAAGACAATACCGCTTTATGTCACTTTTGGTAACGCGTCATTCCCGAGAATCATCCGCATTGACTTGCCTGGCCGCTTTTTTATCCTTCATATGCGTCATGTAATATTTTCCATACAAGGAATGCGCATATGGCGTTGAACAACTCCATAATTCTGTTAGCGTATGAAGCAATCATGGTCAAAGCGCATGCGGATATTGCCATGTCCGCATATTTCAATTGCATGAGCAACTCGCCATAAAGCATACATGTAGGCAGATGAACTGCAACGGGATGCATGAAATTGTCGCGAAACATCGATAGCATGAAGGTAAGCTTGAAGAGAGTCGACCATGGGGAATCCGGATACCCAGACCTGCAGTGCGCCTCCGCATGAAAATCGGACCGCCCAATACAGTCACATGGATTCAGCGCAACGCCGTCCCGTCTCTCGCCCATCGGCCTGCCTGCCGTGTCGAAATGCGTGGCCCCGCGAAATGACGGTTGACAATCGATCGCGCTGGATCTGTGGAACCCGCGCGCAAAAGGCATCAACATGACCATTCGCGAAACAAGGCTGTCCATGACGCCTTCGCAAGAAGACGCTGCCTCGTTTAGACTTGGAGACCTGGTGCATCTCGATGGCCTGTTGTGCACCGCGCGTGAAGGCGTATACATGCGCGCCATTGAGGAAAAGGTGAATCTTCCCGTCGAACTTCCGGCCACGATCACGGCGAATCACTTGCATGAGGAACCTGGCATTGCGCAGGCAAAGCGCGTCATGCGTTGCAACCGCATGGGGCCATTCATTTTGGCGCCCGATCTTGACGGAAATCGCCTGTTTGAACGCGAAAACGCCAAAATTGCGAAAAACATGGCGAAAATCCATGAAGGAACCAGACCCGCCGTGCCAGAGCGCCACGGTGAAACCGGCAACCAAAGCGATGAGGTAATCTGATGTCCCCTGCACGAAGCGTATTCTCGAACCCACCCAAAAAACCGGCTTTAGAGGACGGGATATACACGGAAGAAGAAGTGAGACTGGCAAACCGAAACAGCGGGTCCCTACTTGAAACGCTCAATCATGACATCACACCCACAGGCGCCCATTATCTGCTTATCCATTTCGACGTGCCGAATATTGATCCCAGTCTTCACAATCTGGAGTTCGGAGACGGGTTTGATTCACCATACAGTCTTTCGATGGAGGATATTCGAAGCCTTCCCCGCATTACCATGCCAGTGACACTTGAGTGCGCCGGCAACGGTCGTTCGCGTCTTTCGCCGCGCAGCCTTTCAATGCCCTGGGGAGTTGAGGCTGTCGGGACATCGGAGTGGACCGGCACGCCACTTCTCCCGCTTGTCGAACGGGCCGCGCCAAAGCCGGGAACCGCGGATTTTGCATTTACGGCCGCGGATCGCGGGTTCGACAAGGGGATGGAGCATAATTTCGGACGCAGTCTCACACCGAAGGAACTGTCCGAACTGCAGGTGCTTCTTGCATATGAGATGAACGGCCAACCTCTTTTGCCCCAGCATGGAGCGCCCCTGCGCATAATAGTGCCGGGATGGTACGGCATGGCCTCAGTGAAGTGGCTGACAAGAATCGACGCACTGCAAACCCGCTATCAGGGTTTTCAGCAGATTCAGACCTACAGGTACAGGAATCATCCCGACGAAACCGGAACGCCGGTATCTGAAATTCGGGTTAAATCGCTTATGGTTCCACCCGGCCTGCCGGACTGGATCTCCCGCCTTCGGTTTGTCAGGCCAGGGAAGACCGCCATAACCGGGAGAGCATGGTCCGGTGGGGGAGTGCCCATAAGAAAGGTTGAATTCAGTGATGGCGACCACTGGCGGGAAGCCGTATTGAGCAGGCCGGTGGGGCATTACGCCTGGACTGGCTGGAGTTTTGACTGGTTTGCGGAGCCCGGAGAGCATGTTTTGCGATGCCGCGCCACAGACGTCAAAGGCAACACGCAACCTCTTCATTCCAGATGGGATGCATCCGGTTTTGGAAACAACATGGTTCAGGAGGTCGGCGTCCTTGTCGCCGAAGACCCATGAGGGGCGCAGATGCGGTGATTGAGGTTCTGCACGGAACGGGCTGCACGCATGTATTCACGGTAAGCGGCAATCAGATAATGCCGGTTTTCGACGCCTGTCTCGGTCGAAACATTCGACTTGTACACGCAAGGCACGAGGCTGCTGCCGGGTATATGGCGGAAGGCTATGCGCAGATTTCCGGAAAACCCGGAATGGCGCTTGTCGCGGCAGGCGCGGGGTTGGGCAATGCCATTGCGCCGCTGATTGCTTCCCGGGCCTCGCAGACACCACTTGTGCTTTTATCGGGGGACAGTCCGGTCTCGCTTGACGGCAAAGGCGCATTTCAGGAAATGAACCAGATCGCCCTGACGGAATCGGTTGCAAAGCTTTCATGTCGCGTCACATCGGCTGATGATGTCGCCGACATCTTGTCAAATGCCATTAACGTTGCGCAATCAGGTCAGCCCGGCCCCGTGCACATATCGCTTCCGGCAGACGTTCTTGAATCCGAAACCGGCGCTGCATCAACCGCATCGGTTCGATGCGGCGACGATCATCCCGACCTGTCCGAAATTTTTTCATTCCTGGGCAAAGCCGCAAAGCCCCTTGTCTTGCTGGGACCGGAACTGTCCGGATACAGAAAGGCCCCAGGCGGATTGGCAATGGATATCAACGAGCTTAATGTCCCTGTCATTGCAATGGAAAGTCCTCGCGGCGGCAACGACCCGAACCTCGGACGCCTGCGAAACATATGGGCCATGACCGACTTCGTTCTCGCATTGGGCAAGCCTATTGATTTTAGCATTGCATACGGGTCTGAAAAGGACTGGCCTCTCGCGCACTGGATTACCGTGCACGGAACGGAACTGGAATCCGCGCGGGCAAGACGAAATCTTGGAGATCGCCTAATCAGCTCCAAATGCATCGAGCCACGAAGCGTCTTGAGAAACCTGGCTGGAAATTCGGCAAAACAGCCGAAACGCGAGCAATGGCAAATGACTGTTTCGGATCTGCTTGCGGAACGGCCCTCTTCTTCGACCGTTTCCGAAAAAATCAATTCCCGGGATCTTTGCCTTGAGATCCAGCGGAACATGTCCCCAAAATCCATACTTGTTTGCGACGGTGGCGAGTTCGGACAATGGGCTCAAACAATTGACGGAGCGTCAACGAGGATTGTGAACGGTGTTTCAGGCGCAATAGGAGGCGCTCTATGCCATGCGATCGGCGCAAAGGCGGCCGCGCCCGGCTCGGAGATTTTTGTCCTGACGGGAGATGGGGCAATTGGCTTTCATCTTGCTGAATTTGAAACGGCCGTTCGAGAGGAACTGCCTTTTATTTCCGTTATTGGAAATGACCGATGCTGGCATGCCGAGCATGAATTGCAGCGCAGGAAATACGGGGAAAGCAGACTGCATTCATGCAAATTGTCTGGAGCGAGATACGACAACGCCGCGAAAGCACTTGGAGGTTTCGGAATTCATGTAACCTGCATGGACGAACTTGCCGACGCCATTGATTCCGCCAGGAAAAGCCGACTTCCATCCTGCATAAATGTTGAGATTGAAGGCTTGCCGGCACCGTGCTTTACGCCGTAGCGTCATCATATGCCGCTCGCGGGTCCAAACCTCGTGCAAAAAGATCTCTTCGCTTTAACGCGTTGCGCACCTTCACCGCTGTCTGGGAAACGGGTGAAATCCGCTCGTCCGCACCGGCGCATTGATGTTATCCATTCACCGGCCAGTCGCCATCCGCTCCTTCAGGAGGACTTGCCTAACGCTGCACTGCCCGACCGTTAATGTAATAATTCGGGCGCGTGGTTTTACGCGCGAAGACGTGGGGTCAGGCATCCCGCGAGTCACTGCCGTTTTCCGCGCAGCGCGATAATTGGCAACTGTAAAAACCGCCCACGAAATTCGGTGGTCGTTTCGACCTCGCCAAGCACCGCGCCGCATCGACTTATGGCGCAAAGCAAACTTGATCAAAGCCGCTTCCCGCCCTCTTCTACGCCGTTGGTTCAGGCTCCATTCCGCCACTATCGCCGTCGGAAGAAGACTTCTTTCCCGTTTTCGGAATGCTGATCAGCGATGAAATCTTGTTTTTATCGGATTTGCCGTTGCCATCGTCTTCCGCCTCGGGCGGTTCGCCCCTGATGATGCGATCAATCTCTTCACCGGTAAGGGTTTCGTATTCAAGCAGACCCTCTGCAAGACTCTCCCAGTCCTCTTTTCTTTTCTGCAGAATTTCGCAGGCCGTGTTGTAGCCGTTTTCAATCAGTATTCTGACTTCTTCCTCTATCAGTTCCTTTGTGTGAGCCGATATCGAGAAACCGCCCGCCGCATTCCCCATATATCCTTCATGAGCCTGTTCATAGTCAACATTTCCGACCTTGTCGGACATGCCCCAGCGCATCACCATCGCGCGGGCGAGACCGGAAGCCTGTTTAATGTCCCCGTAGGGACCGTTGGACACTTCCTCCTCGCCGTATTTCAGGATTTCAGCGGCTTTCCCCGCCATTGTCATGGCAAGTTTTTGCTCGCATTCATCGCGACGCCAGTTCAACCGGTCAATCTCGGGGAGACTGACAACCATTCCCAGAGCCCCGCCGCGGGGGATGATCGTCGCTTTGTACACGGGGTCGCACTTGGGAAGCGTCAGACCCACAATCGCATGGCCGGCCTCGTGGTACGCGGTGTGCTCCTTCTGCTCGTCGGTCAGGACCATGCTCCTGCGCTCGGATCCCATCATGACCTTGTCCTTGGCCATCTCGAAATCTTCCATTGTGACATACCGCCGACCAATCCTCGCGGCCATCAATGCCGCTTCATTCACGAGATTGGCCAGGTCGGCACCCGAAAATCCGGGTGTCCCGCGGGCAATTATGCGAAGATCCACGTCCGGACCCAGCGGGGTGTTGCGGGAATGAACCTCCAGAATTTTCTGGCGGCCCTTGATATCCGGATTCGGCACCGTCACCTGCCGGTCAAACCTTCCGGGTCTCAAAAGCGCCGGATCAAGGACATCTTTCCGGTTTGTCGCCGCAATGATGATTACGCCCTCGTTGGCCTCAAATCCGTCCATTTCAACAAGCAGCTGGTTCAGCGTCTGCTCGCGCTCGTCATTGCCTCCGCCATATCCGGCTCCGCGATGGCGGCCCACGGCATCGATCTCGTCAATAAAAACAATGCACGGCGCATTTTTCTTGGCCTGCTCAAACATGTCCCTGACGCGACTTGCGCCAACCCCGACAAACATCTCCACGAAATCCGAGCCGGAAATCGTGAAAAACGGAACGCCAGCCTCTCCGGCTATCGCCCTTGCCAGCAATGTCTTGCCCGTTCCGGGAGAGCCCACAAGCAATGCGCCGGTGGGAATTTTGCCGCCAAGGGACGAAAATTTCTGGGGATTTCTCAAAAACTCGACAATCTCCTCGAGCTCTTCCTTTGCCTCGTCGATACCCGCCACGTCATCAAATGTGACACGACCCTGCTTTTCGGTAAGAAGCCTTGCCCGCGACTTTCCAAAGCCCAGCGCTCCGCCCCTTCCACCGCCGGGCATGTTCCGATTCATGAAATATATCCAAACCCCAATAAGCAGAAGGAACGGAAGCAGGGAAAGGATGAACGATTGAAATCCGGACCTCTGCTGCGGTTGCGCGACAACCGGAATGCCCCTTTCGATCAGCATGGCGGTGATTTCGGCGTCCGCCGGCTTTATGGTTGTGTAGTCCTTTCCGTCCTCGGCCTTGAATCTGACTTTTTCGCCGTCAAGCGTCACCTGATCGACAGACCCCTCCTCAACCGCCTCAACAAAACTTGAATATCCAACGGTGTTGCTCTGCATGGTTCCGCCGGAACCGCTGAACAGATTGAACAATGCAATGACGAGAAGGAACAGAACGAGCCAGAACGCGATGTTTTTGAGGTTGCCCAAGGATTTTCTCCCGATGTCAGTTGCCGCGGGCAGACAATGCCTTCCCGCGGCTATATGTAGTCATTAAAGCGCGATGTTCAATGCGACAACAGCGAAAAGAAGAAAATCCTCTCGTCACGCGTCAATTGCGCCCTCCAGACATCCGATTTCAATGCCAGCGGCGCGGCAACCAATTCGCCCTTGCACCAGATCGCGGGGCTGGACAGCAGACTGGCTTCCGGCATTCCGGACTCGCCCCGTTCGCCGCATTCAAGCAACCCCCTTTTTCCAAGCATCTCCACCTTCGCGCCATCCGGCCACGGTCCTTCAATCTTCCATCGCCCGTCCCATATCTCACCCGGCGCGCTGCTCTTGCCGGACACCGCCCGGGCCTCCCGCGTAAATCTCACGCCATTGGAATCAACCATTGCATAGCATCCGCCGAGGGTCATCGAAACTCCATTTTCGATCGCGTTCAGCATCGCTTCCACCGCCCTGCCGCGAGGAGCGTGCTCTCCACCGCCTATCCATTTCAGAATGTTCTGCAGCAATCGTCTTGCCACCTCGCGATTCAGAGTCCGATAATCGTCCATGTTCACAACCGCATCGCCCATTTCAAATTTCACCATCCGAATTGATGCGTCAAGCACCTCCGCATACAAATGCCTGCGAACATCGCCTATTTTATCCGAGACCGCGGCAAGATTTCCGGCGGTAATCCCCAGCGGCTCAAGAGCCTCGAGAACCCGTCTTGCGCGAGTCCGTTCAAACGCCACATTGTCATTGCCTGGATCGTCGCACCAAACAATGCCGTGATCGACCAGAAGCCGACGCAGCTCGCCGCGCGCAACCTTCAGCAGCGGACGATGGAAAGTGCACCCATTTCGCTCCCACCTGCCTGACATTGACGAGAGGCCATCGACTCCCGCCTCTCTGGCCAGACGCATCAGAAACGTCTCCGCCTGGTCGTTTAGCGTGTGACCCAACACCACATCGTGAATTTTCCTTGAAGCCGCCCAGTCGGCAATCAGAGCGTATCTCGCCTCTCTTGCCTGATTAAGCAGATTGCCTGCACCGAGCGGGCCGCCCCACTGAATCGTGTCGTGCGGACACCTCATGCCTCGACACGTCGCCTCCACATGCTCGGCCTCCTGAACCGCTTCCGGTCTAATGTTGTGATTGACGGTCACGGCACGCACTTTAACACCATGCGGTGCGGCCCACCGGATCATCAGCACCAGCAGCGCAAGCGAATCGCTGCCGCCGGAAACCGCCACGCCCACTTTGGAGGGCAATCGAGAACTAAAGTGATCTGCAATCCGATCAAGGGGAGAAATCCGATCCCCCTTCACTAGCAACCGATCCCGGCCATGTATTCGTTTGCTTTATTTACCGCGGCGGATCCGGGAAATCTCTCTTCGATTTCACCCAGGGTCAGACAAGCCTCGTATGTTTTGCCGAGATGATCCAAACCCCGACCCAGTCGAAGCAAAGCGCCGGAAGCCTCCGGTCCGTCGGGAGCGTTTGTGAACACCTTCAGATAAACCCGGGCCGCCGCCTCTATTTTGCCTTCTCCCTCAAGCGCCTCGCCACGGTTTATTTCCGCCTTTGCCGCAAGCGGGCTACCGGGATATTTTTCCTGAAACCCCCTGAAAAGCCGTTCCGCCTCCAGGTAGTCCTCCTCCTCAAGTGCGAGAGCTGCTCTGTCAAACTCCCGCTGTTCGCCCTCGGCGTATTCCATCTCGTCATCAGACGCCAATGTTTCATCGGAAAACAGATTCGCGAAATCGTCAATGACCGGATTTTGATCCCCGTCGCTGCCGGGCTCCAGCGTTGCCCCATATTTCAAAGAGCCAATGTCGCATTCACTGTCCATTTCGCACAGGCGAAATTCAATGTCTCCGATTCTGTTCGCCCCGACTCTGGATATGTTGTCAATGCGAAATTCCAGCTTTTCGGTTTTCTCGGAAATACGCCGAACTTCGTTTTCAATGTTGTCAACCCGCTCGATGACCGAACCGCCAATCCTCTCGCTTCCGAACGAGCCCGTGGTGTTGAGTTCCTGCTTAAGTCTCTGAATCTGAACGTAGATAACCGACAATTCCTGCCTGATGTCGGCAAGCGTCTGTTCCCGCTCCTGCCCGCCCGCCATGGCGGGCGGGAGCAGAGCCAGAACGGCGGCGCATGCCCGGATTTTCAGGCGAACGACTCCGATCATGACCGTCAACCCGCCGGAATCGCCGAAATAACCGTTACGGCGCGGCGATTTTGGGCATAGCACATCTCTGCGCTGCAAACCTCGAAAGGCCGCTCCTTGCCAAAACTTACAACCCTTATCCGGGGCCCGTCCACGCCTTGGCTTACCAGGTATTCAAAAACCGAATTCGCCCTTCGCGCACCAAGCGCGAGATTATACTCCGTGGTACCCTGCTCGTCGGTGTGGCCCTCTATGATGGCGCTGAACTCCGGATTGGCATTTAGCCATTCGGCCTGTCCGTCAAGCGTCGATTTCGCTTCGGCTGAAAGCGACGAAAGGTCGACGTCGAAAAACACCCTGTCGCCTAAAACCTCCTGAAAATAAAGCGGAGATGTGGGATCATCAATCTGTCCCATGTCGGATATTTCAATCGGATCGGAATTTATCCCGCCCAGATTGATTTCACCGCTGTCGTTCCCGGAGGTGCATGCGGACAGCAACAGCCCCGCAATGAACAGCAGCTTGCTTTCATGTTTCATGGCCTTGCCTCTCTTTACCATGTTGTCATTATTGATCTCGAAATGTAGCACACGTTATGCGCCCTTGCCTATTCACTTTTGCAACGGCGACCAGTCGGGGCCGGAGGCGCCGGTTGGCGTCTCAAGCCGCTTCAGATTTCTTCCCGTGATATCCACCGTATACAGGCTTGCCATGCCTTGAGCGCCTCTCGTTTCCCGTGTAAACATGATCACACGTCCGTTCGGCGACCATGTTGGACCTTCATCATGGAAAGAGGCGGTAAGAAGCCTTTCCTCGCTGCCATCCGTACGCATAACGCCAATATGAAAGCGGTTTTTATGCTGTTTGGTGAAGGCAATCAGATCCCCCCTGGGGGACCAGACCGGCGTGTTGTAGTTCCCGCGGCCAAAGCTGATCCGTCGCGCATCGCCGCCAGACGCCCTTGCAATGTAAAGTTGCGGCCTGCCCGAGCGATCCGATGTGAACGCAATCCGCTTGCCGTCGGGACTAAAGCTTGGAGCGGTTTCAATGGATGGCGCATATGAAAGACGTTTGCTTGCTCCCGTTGAGACATTCATCAGATAAAGATCCGTGTTGCCGCCCCTGGTCAGACTGTAGACAACCGAGCGGCCATCAGGCGAATAGCGCGGAGAGAAACTCATCGTCCCCTCCTGATCCACAAGAGGTCTCTGGCGACCGTCTTTTCTCGAGAGCACGTGAATCCTCGGAAATCCCGTCTGATAGCTTGTGAATATAACATTGCCGCCATCGGGCGAGAATCTTGGCGCGAGAACGATCGACTGATCATCTGTCAGGTTTGCGACATTTGCACCGTCGTAATCCATTATCGACAATTTCCTACTGCGCTCGCCCTTGGGACCGGTTTCCGAGACAAACACCACCTTGCTGTTGAAGTACGGCGCCTCGCCCGTGATGCGACTGTAAATCTCGTCCGCCACATTGTGGGCAATGCGGCGCCAGTTTTCCGATTTCCCGGACATTCGAAGACCCTTGCCCATCTCCCGTCCCGCAAAGACGTCAAAAAGACGGAAATTTACGCTTATCTGCCTTGTCCCGCTCAGATCTACCGACCCCGTCACAAGCGCCTGCGCGTTGATCGCCATCCAGTCGAGATATTCAACCGGCCGGGAAAAACTGGTTATTCTGCCAATGTGCGCCCTGGCGGGTATTGCCCTGAACAGCCCGGTGCCGGTCAGGTCGGCCGTAATGACCTCAACGATTTTACGGGCGTATTCATTTGATTCCGGGTTTTCCGCGACAAAATCGGGAATGGCAAATGGCAGGGGCTCTATGACTCCATCAGTGATTTCAATTCGAAGCGGGCCAGTGGAATTTTGCGAGAACGCCGATGTTGCCGACAGGAGCAATGCCAAAAGTAGGCTTTTGAGCGGTTTTGTCATTTGATTCTCATTTTCTCCGGATTGAACGTTATTTCAATTTTGCGCCAGCGATCATATTTTTCAACCGGCAAATCGTATCCCGAGAGACCACAGCGTATGATGGCCCGCCGACCGGCCTGGAACGCCTTCTGAGCCGCGCTTTCCGATTTTCCGTCATGACTCAGCAACCGAACGGATCCCTCATCCGGTCTTCCCGATTCATTGAGGGAGGCCTCTATCACAACTGTTATCTCAAGCGACTCCGAACTTAAAGAGCCGGTGTTCCAGCATCTCCGAATCTGCCTCCTGAATGAATCAATTTCACTTGCGGTCAGCGGCGCACCGGACGGTGAGACGTTTTCAACCGGCGGCGACCGACCGGGTTGACCTTCACTGGGTTCTGGTTGAATCACCGGATCCGGACTGGAGTCCAGTTCAGGCTCCAGGTCAATTTCAGGCTGGACAGGACGCGACACCGGGCGAATGGCTTTCGGCGGCGCGGAAGTGATTTCGGACGCCTCCTCGGCTTCGGTCACAATTTCCGCCGCGGCCTCTTCAGATGCGGTTGCTTCAACTTCGGGCAATTCCAGCAAGGCGTCCACATCCGGCGCAACGGCATCCCGCTCCACTTCCGCCAGCTTTGTTTCCGGTTCGGGCATGGCCACGGGTTCCGGGGCTATCTTCTCGGCCGGACGCGCCTGTGGCTTGGTGGAGATTTCCGGAGAATCATGGGAAGCTTCATTATGCGCGAGTTCCAGTATCGGCATTTCATCGTCCACCTCGGCATCTGGCGCGACCACGGTCTCCACTTCCGGAACCGTTTCCAAATCGGGAGCATTCGCCGATTCGGGAAGAGCGACCAGAGGCAAATCCTCCGTTTCCTCCGGTAGAAGAGGCGTTTCACCGGCTTCCGGCGAATTGATGTCCGCAATCTCGGCAACGGCTTCAGGTTGCACGTCACCTGCGAGCAATTCTTCAAATTCGCGCGAGGTAATCGTTGTCACCTCCGTAAGTTCAAGAGGTGGAGGAACTTTCTGCGCGGGAAAGCTGCCGCCAACGAGCACCCAGGCTATCAGACCAACATGGGCGGCACCGGATATGGCCTGACCGGCATTCACTGGAACTGCCTATCCGCTGCCACCATCCAGCGCGGGCCCACCGGTATCGGTAACCAGACCAATGTCGCTGAATCCTCCGCGATCCAGCGCTCCCATAACTTCCATGACAACGGAATAGGAAACCGCTCCGTCTGCGCGAAGATACACTTTCTGGCTGGTTCGCTGTTCCGCAATGGCTTTCAGCCTGGTCACAAACTCTTCGCGTGCTACCGGGCTGGCCTGTATCAATATCTCGCCATTGGCGGTCACCGTTACGGTCAGCGGTGCCTCCTGCTCGCCGGACAGGGCGTTTGCCGCCGTTTTTGGCAATTCGACCGGCACGCCAACAATCAGCAGCGGGGCGGCAACCATGAAGATTATAAGAAGGACAAGCATTACATCCACGAAAGGCGTGACATTGATCTCGGAAAGAGGGCGGCTGCGATTGCGGCCGCGCCTGCCCCGACCATTCCTTGCCCCGTTTTGAACAAGCTGGGCTCCCATTTCATCCATCCAGATGGCGACTGAGTATGGTGGCGAACTCGTCCGCAAACGCATCGTAGCGGGTCACCACATGATCACTGTCGGCGCTCAGCTTGTTGTAGAAAATCACCGCCGGAATTGCCGCGAGCAGCCCAAGCCCCGTCGCAAGAAGCGCCTCGGCAATGCCTGGAGCAACGACGGCAAGATTCGCGTTCTGCTGTTCGGCAATTTCGATGAAGGCGTTCATGATACCCCAAACCGTTCCAAAAAGGCCGACAAAAGGGGCCGTGGACCCAATTGAGGCAAGCACCTGCAGCCCGGTTTGAAGGTTTTCGGATTCCTTCGAAATCGCCACATCAAGACTGCGGTCAATCCGCGCGGTTGCCCCGGCTATCATCTTGCCGTCGCTGCGCCGAGAGCGCCGCAGTTCCGTCATTCCCGCGACAAACACTCTTTCCGATCGGCCGGATGGCCGCAAACCAATCTGATCAAACATTTCATCAAGCGGTTGACCGGACCAAAACAGGTTTTCAAAACTGTCCGCGTTTTTGCGCGCCCGTCTGAGCACAATCAGTTTCTGGATTATGATCGCCCATGACCAGAACGATGCCAGGATCAGCAACAGCATGACCAGCTTGACGACCAGTGTCGCGCGAAAAAACAATGCCAGAAGAGAAAAGTCCGTCTCCTGCGCAAATCCAAGAGTTTCCAGTTCCATTTACCCACTCGCTGCCTCCGGCCTTTTCGGCCCTTGAACAGCATATAACCCATTGCAGCGGCAATGCCAAGATCAAGTCACAACTACAGCCATTTTATCGCATTCCTTTGAATTGCCTCAGGCATTCGCGTCGGTTTGCCGTCGGCTCCGACAAGCGCAAGCGTGACCGCGGCCGAAAAAATCTTCTCGTCCGCCCGCATTACCGACTGATTCAATATAAGCCTTGCGCCGGAAACCGACTGGACGTCCGTGCATACATTCAGCTGGTCGTCAAACGCCGCGGGGATCAAAAAATCCGCGTCAATATGGCGAACCGCGAAAAACAGGCCGCGTTGCCGCATTTGATTCTGGTCGATTCCCATCTCTCGAACCCAGGCGCTTCGCGCGCGCTCCATGAATTTCAGATAATTGGCGTGATATACGATCCCCGCCATATCGGTGTCTTCATAATAAACGCGGACTGAATAGACATGGGTCATTTTGCGAAAAACCGTGTTCCTGACTTGCGGAACGCCCGATTGGGGACTTCCCGCCATTCCGGTTTCAACCTTGTTAACTCAAACATGCGCACCATTGCAAGAATCGGAAACACGCAAAGACCATTTTGAGACTGGCCGTTCGCAAATCAGGCCGGCCGCAGCTGTTTTCCCGCCATCACTTTGATGCTTTCCATGAATGAGACCGGATTCGACGTTTTGCATCCACGGTTTAAATTTTGGCATCGCACGGGAATCCCGATCTGGAAAACTCCCGCGAATCATCTTGCGCAAACCGGAATGAATTTGCCAGCGCACAACATGTCACTGGGACGCTATCCCCGAAAAAGATCCGTTTGATCGGATTTGCCGCCGGCTTCAAGACCAACATGCGCAAATCCCAGATTGGCAAGCATTCTCCCGCGGGGAGTTCTCTGTACAAGACCCTGCTGCATCAGATATGGTTCAATGACATCTTCAAGAGCATCGCGACTCTCGCTAAGGGCGGCGCTTAGAGTTTCTATTCCCACAGGACCCCCGTCATATGCTTCAGCGATGAATTTCAGATAGCGCCTGTCCGCCCCGTCAAGCCCAAGCCGATCCACGCCAAGCCTGGTAAGCGCCATGTCCGCGAGGCTCTTGGTGATTTCCCCGTCTCCAACCACAACCGCAAAATCGACCACGCGGCGCAGCAGCCTGCCCGCAATGCGCGGCGTTCCCCTTGATCTTCTGGCTATCTCCCGCAATCCGTCTTTCCGGGCGGGAACATTCAACAGACGCGCATTGCGCCTGACGATCTCGTTCAACTCATCCTCGGAGTAGAACTGCAGGCGAACGGGAATCCCAAAACGATCTCTAAGCGGGGTGGTCAGCAATCCAAGTCGCGTTGTCGCGCCAATCAGCGTAAACGGCTGCAACTCTATCCGCACCGTTCTGGCGGCCGGACCCTGACCGATGACCAAATCCAGTTCATAATCCTCCAAAGCGGGATAAAGCACTTCCTCCACGGCAGGATTAAGTCTGTGAATCTCATCAATGAACAAAACGTCATTGGTCTCCAGGTTGGTAAGTATTGCGGCAAGATCCCCCGCCCTTGCAAGCACGGGACCGGAAGTCATTCTGAATCCGACTCCAAGCTCCTTTGCCATTATCTGCGCCAGAGTGGTCTTGCCGAGACCCGGAGGTCCATGAAACAGGGTGTGATCCATCGACACGTTTCGCCTGCGCGCCGATTCAATGAACACTTTGAGATTTGATTTTGCCTCATGCTGCCCGATGAACTCGTCAAGCAGTTGCGGTCTCAGACTTCTATCCGCATCCTCCTGAAGAGGCTCAGGGCGCATCGTTGGATCCGGCTCCATCATGAAACTCCCGCAAAAGCCAGAGCCTTGCGAACTTCGGTGAGAATAAAAGGCAATATTGGAGCGTTCATTTTACCCTTCTCTTGGCGCCAGCAATTTAAGCGCTGAACGAATGAGAACCTGCTCACCGGCCTCGGGGTTGTCACTGGCGGCTTGCGCCACCGCGCTGGCGGCTTCTCCCCGCGCATAGCCAAGATTTTCCAGTGCGGACAACGCATCCGCCTGCGAATTGCCGGATGACAGCTCCGGAACCGACACATCCGCGGCAGTTGCTTCAGGCTCCCCGACGCCCTCCGTGTCCGGGGCTGCAATCTCGACATTGCCCATCGCCATGATTTCCGCCACCTTTTCCCTAAGCTCGTTTACGACCCGCTGCGCGGTTTTCGGACCGATTCCCTTCGCGGCCCTTATGGAATTCCAGTCGCCAACCGCGATTGCCCTGCCAAGCCCGTCCGATCCAAGCGCTCCCAATATTGCCATCGAAGCGCGAGGCCCAACACCCTGAACACCTATCAGAAGCCTGTGCCACTCCCTTTCGGCATATGTCGCAAACCCGAACAACTGAAGCAGATCCTGCCTAACCAGCAAATCCGTAAAGAGCGAAACCGGCTTGCCCGTTGCTGGAAGCATCCGTCTTGTCCTTTCAGAGCAATGGACAACATACCCAACCCCGTTGACTTCAATTAGAACATGGTCCTCCCCCCGGTAGTCCAGACGTCCCGTAATGCGCCCGATCACAGGGTCTTCTCCATGATTCTCGATGCCGTCATGGAATGGTAGGCGTGACATATTGCTATGGCCAGCGCATCGGCGGCATCCGCACCTGCAAGCTCCACACCCGGCAGCTGCATCCTCACCATGTGCGAAATCTGCTCCTTTGCCGCATGCCCAACGCCAACAACCGTTTTTTTGATCTTGTTGGGCGCATATTCACCAACCTCAATGCCGAATTGCGCCGGAACAAGCATTGCGATGCCCCTCGCCTGATCCAGTTTCATTGAACTGACCGCGTCCTTGTTGACAAAAACCTGCTCCACTGCCGCGGTGTCGGGCATAAAACGATTCATGACTTGCGTCAGTTGCTGGTGAAGCGAAAGCAATCTGAGCGACAAGGTTTCACCTTCGGAAGGGCAAACGCCATTGGCAACATGGCGAAGCCTGTTTCCTTCTACATCTATCAATCCCCAGCCCATTCTTCGAAGACCGGGATCTATACCCATTACGCGCATTTATCTGCCCGCCTCATTGCTTTTTGAAACTATGGCACAAAATACAGACTGCGGCAATGGCGTAATACATGCCGTTTCGGGTGGCATGGCGTTTAATCTCCCAGCTCACCGCCCACTTAAAGGCTGCCTCCTGTTCGACAGTCCGCCAGGAAAACGACTGTCCCGTCCGCCGCCCGGCGAGAATCAATGCGGCATATGCCCCAGCGGCGCGCATGCGCGATTCGTTTTTCTCCGGATTTCCATTCAAGTATCGCAATTGGTGTCCGCCATGCATTTTCGAAGAGGCGGACCGCAAGGTGGTCATCTGGCTGATCCAGGTGTGAAAATGCCCGCCCGGGCCGATTTCCCGCCCACGGCCGGAATATTGCCTTCATGGGCTCCAACCGCCTGACAATATTCAACATTTAGCCCGTTTTTGCAAAGTTCGGCCACATGTTGCGGGAGTTTCGAAATGGCGCGACACTTTGGCTTCCCGTTCATGGCGTCGCCCTTGTCACAATGCGATGGCGGTGCGCCATCCAGTTAAATTCGCTCGCGTTTTAATCAAAAAGCTTCCGGCCCATCCATGCAAAAAACGCATAACGCCTATTCATGAAAACCATATTGCCGATTAAAGACATGAACCCTAAATGCGCAATCAGTAAACCAGCAAACATGTATCGAAGGAGCATCCCAATGCAAACCATCGCAACATCGACAGGCCGTGGCCATTACGCCATCAACCCCTTTCATTTCATCACTAAAATGATCACCGCCATTGTGATCTGGAACAAGGCTCGCGCAACACGCGCAATGCTTTCAAAACTGTCAGATCACGAGCTGGAAGATATAGGATTGTCTCGCGCGGACATCAGCCAGATAAACCGGTAATTCCAGATTGAAGCAATGTGATCGGCAAATCTCCTCGCATCGCACCCTCCGATGCGAGGACGATCCGAAAAACGTTCACTTTTTAAACGTTAACGTGCTCCATTCACCAATTGATCTTGCATCGATCAATCTCAATCCCGCAGATCCAAAGACTTTAATCATTTCCCCCGACTGATCATTTAAAATGCCGGAAACCACAAGATGGGCGTTCGGCGCCATGCATTTGCATATGCTTTTGGACAGCTTGACGAGAGGCCCCTTTAGAATATTCACCAATACCAGATTGAACGGTGTCAGACTGGCTATCTCAACATGATCAAGCCCATCAGCTTGAATGCAGACCACTCTGCCTTCGGCATTGTTGGCCGCCACGTTGGATATTGCGACATCAACGGCAACCTCGTCCATGTCGCTGGCAATCACATCCGCATCCGGCCATATGCGTGAAGCCGCAATCGCCAAAACAGCGGTGCCGCATCCCAAATCCAGAATTCTTCGGGCCGAAACGCAATGTTCGGCCAAACAATCCAGAGCCAAAAGACAACCCAGCGTCGTTTCGTGATGACCTGTTCCGAATGCCATTGACGCCTCAATCAGCAATGGCTCCACATCCTCCGGCACATTGGCAATGTCATGACTCCCATAAACAAAAAACCTGCCCGCCGTTACCGGAACCAGTTCCCCTTGAACCTTCGCGACCCAGTCCAAATCAGGCAGTTTCGATATTTTAAAACCATTGGCCCCGTGCATTTTGGCAATAAGAGCCAACCCCGCCAAATCAGGCGCCTCTTCAAAATATGCGCCTATTTCAACAAATCCGCCACCAGCCACCAATTCAGCGCCGTCGACCGCGGTTGGTTCCGGCGCAAGAGATTCCAGAAGTTTCACTATTTTCCCAAACTCCGATTCCACGGGAAATTCCGCAATTGCCGAGTAAGTGGACATCAGCCCCGCAATCTTCCGTTCACGCTATTCGGCCGGATTTGCCAGCGGTCTCGCCAATCTCGTTTCATGGCCTGGACATGGATGGCGCGGTACGAGAAGCGCCAACATGAACGACCCAAAAGCCATCGCCGAGGCGCACACAAACACGGCTCCCGGCGAAACCAGCCAGAGATACCCAAGGAGGGCCGGAAGAAACACTGCGGCAATATGATTAATTGTAAATGCGACAGCGGCCGTTGGAGCAATGTCGGCGGGATCCGCAATCTTCTGGAAATATGTCTTTAGAGCCAAGGCAAGAGCAAAAAGAAGATGATCCACCACATATAGAATCGCCGCAAGAAGCACGCCCCAGCCAAAAAAGTAAATTCCGCCGTATAGGAGAAAAACCGTTACCAATCCCGAATATTCAAACAACAGCGTTGCCCGCTCACCCCACTTTTGCACGGCCGCGCCCATTAACGGCGCAAATAAAATGTTCGCGACCAGATTGATCAAAAAAAGCGTTGTTATCTCATGAACCTCAAATCCGAATTTCTCAACCATCATGAAGGCGGCAAACACCATGAATATCTGACGTCTCGCACCCGACATGAATTGCAAAAGATAATACAGCCAGTATCTTCGCCGCAAAATCATTTTCTTGATCTGGGGACTCGGGGCCTCGAATTGCGGATAGGCAAGAATTCCGAAAACCGAAATGGCCACCGTCAGACCCCCGGCCATCATGTAAACCGCGTTATACGACAGATCAAGAGTCTCCCACGTCATCACAATCAGCACATACGCGACAAGTGTGGCAGCCGATCCAACGGATAGCAGCCATCCCAGCACTTTTGGCGCCTGCCGCTTGCCAATCCATTGCAACTGCAGACTCTGATTAACCGTCTCGTAATAGTGGAAGCCGATTGAACTGATCAATGTAATTGCGAGAATGCCGCCAAGAGACGGAAACCATGCGGTTATGCCCGAAGCCACACCCAGCAGCAAAAGCGAAATCATTCCAAGCACCTGCTCGCGAATGAAAATTATGATGGCAATAACGCCCACCGCCAGAAAACCCGGAATCTCCCTGATCGTATGCAGCCATCCAATATCCGAGCCATCAAAGTTTACCACCTCCACAACGAAATTATTTAGCAGTGCAGACCATGTCGAAAACGATATTGGCATTGCAATCGCCATTAATATCAGGAGACCGAGGGGACGCCTCCATAAAGGCAGCGCCCGAGATTTTTGAATGGGTACCGATTTAAACATTGCTTCTCTATAGGCTCATTAAAATCCTTTGGCGATACTTGATGAGGTTTTTCCGGCTTTCGCCTACAGAAAGCTGTAGGGATCGATATCCACTGTCAGTTTAAAGCGTGACGATCCACCTACACCGGATACCCACTTTTGCACCGCGTTCTGAAGAGCGACGCCTTTGGGCGCCATTACAAGCAATCTCACGCGATGCCTCCCCCGAATTTGCGCAATCGGGGCGGGAGCGGGACCGAAAACCCGGGCTCCGGCGGAGCGGAGCGGAGCGTCTTCACGCGCCAGACGCCTTCCGACCTCAATCGCCTCCTCCCTAATGGTTGAAGACAGAATTATTCCCGCAAGGTTTCCGTATGGAGGCATGCCCGCCATCTTTCGCGCATCCGCCTCGGCGTTCCAGAAGTCTTCTTCACTGCCAGATGCAATTGCCTGAATTACCGGATGCTCCGTCTGGTATGTCTGAAGCAGCGCCATTCCGGGCTTTTCAGCTCTCCCCGCCCGACCGGCCACCTGACGAATTAACTGAAATGTGCGTTCCGCGGCGCGCAGGTCGCAACCTTGCAGTCCCAGATCCGAATCAATAACGCCGACCAGCGTAAGATTTGGGAAATTGTGGCCCTTTGCCACCATTTGCGTACCAATCACAATATCATATTCGCCTTTGGCGATCTTTGACACCTGCTCTTTCATCGCATTTGCCGATTCGAAAACATCTGACGATAAAACCGTTGCGCGCGCCTCCGGAAAAAGCGCACCGGCTTCCTCCATGATCCGTTCCACGCCGGGACCGATGGCAGCAAGCCGATCCTCGGCACCGCAGGAGGGACAGATTTTTGGCATGGGCATGGTCTCGCCGCACTGATGACAAACAAGCCGCTTTTTGAATCGGTGCTCCGTCATTCTCGAATCGCATTGCCTGCAGCCTATCTGCTGGCCGCAGGCCCGGCAGAGCGTAACCGGAGCATATCCCCGCCTGTTTAGGAAAAGAAGCGTCTGCTCATTTTTTGCAAGACGCTCCCTTACGGCTTCCCGCAATTCGGGTGAAATCCAGCCTTTTGACATTTTGTCGCATTCACGCATGTCAACAAGCTTCAGTTCCGGCATGGACGCGGCGCCATAACGCGTATTCAGATCCAGTCTCCTGTATTTGCCGGATTTTGCGTTTGACCATGTTTCCAGGCTTGGCGTTGCGCTTGACAGCACCGCTTGCGCACCGCAGATGCTCGCTCGCAGCACCGACAAGTCCCTGGCATTATATATTACACCGTCTTCCTGCTTGTAGGAACTGTCATGCTCTTCATCAACCACTATCAGGCCCAGATTGGAAAACGGCAGGAAAAGCGCCGATCTGGCACCCACAACTAGTTTGCACTTGCCCCGCCCCGTCATTTTCCACACGCGCCGGCGTTCCGCGGCGGCCACGCCGGAATGCCATTCCGCCGGCTTTCCCCCAAATCGCGATTCCACCCGATCAATGAATTCGGACGTCAATGCGATCTCCGGCATCAGCACCAGCGCCTGGCGCCCCCGCTTCAAGGTCTCGGCTATTGCTTCAAGGTAGACTTCCGTCTTACCCGACCCGGTCACACCGCGCAGAAGCGTTGCGCCAAAACCCCCTTTTATCACATCACCGCAAAGAGCGTCTGCTGCCCGCCTCTGGTCGCCATCAAGTGCGCGACCGGTTTTCATGGGATCAAGTGTCGGGTATGGCGCGTCGCGGGGAATGCCTTTTTCTTCCAGCACACCCTGGCCAGCAAGACTTTTCACCACTGAAGATGAAACACACGCAAGTTTGCGCAATTCCGCCATCATAAGGGCTTTTGACCCCGATTTGGAAAAAACGTCCATTACCCGCCTGCGCGCGTCAGTCACGCGATCAGGTGCCGAGTGCCCCGGCAGATAGACCTTAAGCATCTTTTGCGGCAGTTCCAGGCCCGGCGCGCGGGTGGCGAGCCGCAGCATGGCGGATAATGGTGTAAGCGTATATCTACCGGCACGAGTCAGAAACTCGCGCATTTCATCCCGCATGGGAGGCTCTTCAAGAACCCGAATTGCGCTTTTGACCTTCTTTACGTCAACCTCCCCTTCGCCCGGTCCCCAAACCACGCCCAGCACTCTGCGCGGACCCAGAGGCACAATTACGTAACTGCCTATGCGACAGCCTCCTTCAGGCGCCCTGTAGTCCAGAAACATCCCAAGAGGCTGTGCCGCGAGAACCGAGACTAGTTCTGACTCCGCAAAATGATCCGCACCTTTTTCCAGCAACTTAAATTGCTCCGCGACAGGGGTTTTAACGGGTCAGTTTACGGTATAAAGGCATTCATGCTAACCCCAAAACCATCACAGGCGGTCAACAATATGAAATTCTTTGCGGATACAGCGGATGTGGGCGCAATCGCCGAACTGAACGAACTCGGCATGGTGGACGGAGTTACCACAAACCCGTCTCTGATCATGAAGTCCGGCAGGGATATAATTGAGGTGACAAGGGAAATAGCCGGGATGGTAGATGGGCCCGTAAGCGCCGAAGTCGTGGCCACAAAAGCGGACGAGATGATTTCAGAGGGCAGAAAACTTGCGGAGATAGCCGATAACATTGCGGTGAAGGTTCCACTTACCTGGGATGGGCTGAAGGCATGCAAGGCGCTTTCAGGGGAGGGAAAAACGATTAATGTAACCCTTTGCTTTTCCGCAAACCAGGCTCTCCTTGCGGCCAAGGCCGGAGCCGCTTTCATCTCGCCATTCATAGGTCGGCTTGACGATATAAACGTTGACGGCATGGAGCTGATAGAGGATATCCGGATAATCTATGACAACTATGATTTCGACACAAAAATACTTGCCGCATCCATTCGCAGCGTAAATCATGTAAAGGATGCCGCGCTTGCGGGTGCAGACGTCATGACGGCGCCACCGGATGTAATCCGGAAAATGGCCCATCATCCCTTGACGGACAAAGGGCTTGACGCATTTTTGAATGACTGGAAAAAAACCGGCCAGAAAATTCTCTAGCGCTTTGACCTTTTAGGTTAATTCAATTTCCCGCAGCTTTTGATGGCCCTTCTTCCACGTCGCCACGAGATTCTTTAGGCTTCCCGCTCCATCCGAACGTTTGGTCGGCATTGGCACTGGGGCGTCCGACGCGGCCCCGTCTTCGCAACGCAACCGCCAAGAGAGCCGAACACCACGTCCCTGAGCCGCCGACGCGGCAGCTTCAAAAAAACTTCACCGCGTTCATCCACAACGTCGATGGCCGCCGCAAGGCAGGTCGCGCCATGTCACCTGCTGTCGCGAGCTTCCGTCTTCTTGAAGGTTTCTATAGCGGCCATTTGATTTTCCCTTCTCTGGCTCTTTGGTTCCCGGACTGTCGCGGGTTTCGATTGCGATCATGCGTATCTGGACAATCCGCCGACGCAACCGCCTGCAATCCGTGGCATCGCCAAGAACGACCTCAAGGGGTCCCACCGAACTCAAGAAATCTGTGAATCAGGCCGCGTCCTTCACGGCGCGGGAGACATCAA
>JAPOTF010000151.1 GCA_026709325.1 Roseovarius sp. | reverse complement strand
TTAAATGATTTTTTGCCGCACAGGTGCGGGAATTCCTGAAAACCAGACAAAAAGTCCACGAAATTTTTTCAAGAACCATCGTAACCCATTGAATAATTTGATAAAAAAATTAGCGGGAATTGCCACATAGTCCATAACTGTTAAAATGCAACATGTTTGGAAATATGGGCTGATGTTGGCATCTGTTGTTTAATTAATTGAAAACGCAAAATAATGAATAGATATGGTGTGAAAATCGGTATTTATCGGTTTGAAGAAATTGCATGCTTAAGGACATGTTCAACTGAACGATCTATATGCTGTAGTTTCCCTTTACGCGTTCCCTGTTCGGATCAAAATGCGGGTATTGGACAACCTGCGCCCTTAATCGCTTTTGCTGACCGTCCAGTTGACCGACCTCTATTTCAATGCCCGGTTCCGAGTGTGTTGTCGAAACTCTTGCAAGTGCGATGTTCTTGCCAAGAATTGGCGATTTTACAGCCGAAGTGATTTGACCGACTTGCGCTTTTCCAATTCTCAGGCAATCCCCGGGAGATGGGACGACACCCCCCTTGATCTCAAGACCGACAAGTTTGCGCTGGGGATGCGCCTTGCGCTCCTCAAGTGCCGCGCGGCCGATAAAATCGTCCGGTTTTGACTTGAGCGGCACGGTAAAGCCGATTCCCGCTTCAAATGGATCCGTCTGATCGTCAAATTCGCTGCCTGCGAAAATCAGGCCGGCTTCGATGCGAACCATGTCGAGCGCGGCAAGACCCAAAGGAGCCATGCCCTCCGGTTCTCCCGCTTCCCAGACCGCGTCAAACACTTCGCCGGCGTCATTCGGATGGCAGAAGATTTCATAGCCGAGCTCGCCCGAATATCCCGCGCGGCCGAGAACAACTGGCCTGCCGTCAAAGTCGTTCAGTCTGGCTATCACGAAACGAAACAGGCCAAGCTCGTTTATCTTGGGTGCGCTGGGAGCAGTCCAAAACACCTTTTCCAGTATCTTGCGGCTAAGCGGTCCCTGAACCGCCACATTGTGAAGCTGATCGGTGGAATTTCTGACCCAGCAGTTTAGACCGAGTTTCTGTGCCTGCTCTCGAAGCCAAAGTCCGGAAGTGTCGTTTCCTCCAATCCAGCGAAAATTGCCGTCTCCCAAACGGAAGATTGTTCCGTCGTCAATCATGCCGCCATGTTCATAGCACATTGCGGTATAAAATATCTGCCCGATCGAGAGTTTTTTGATATTGCGGGTCAGGCAATGCTGAAGCAGTTTCTCCGAATCCGGTCCCACCACTTCGTATTTGCGAAGCGGGCTTAAATCCATGATGGCGGCTTTTTCGCGGCATGCCCAATATTCCGCAATGGGCCCGAGATTGCCGTATGCGCTGGGCAGCCAATACCCGTTGTATTCGGTAAAGTCGCGGGTATGTTTTGAAAGGCGGTCGTGAAAGGCTGTTTGCCTGGTTTCCTGCATATCGGCCTCCGTTGATCTGCGATAGCCAATTGAACGGCTGAAGTTTTCGGTGGCTCCATAGGTGCGCACATGTATTTCCGTCGGGTTCCAACCGTTCGCCGGATCGACATCGCAGGGACAGGCCGTGGAGACGCATACCAGATCTGACATTGCTTTCAGAAGGACATAGTCGCCCGGGCGCGACCATGGTTCATCCATTGTTATCGCATTTGCGTCATCCAGCATGGTGTTGAAGAAAAAATTGATCGCCGGCCAACCGCCGCGGGGACGTATGTTGTAGCGTTCAAGATCCCTGTTCATGTTGTCGGAGCAGTTGACATGGCCGGGATAGCCCAGTTCCTCGTAATATCTGGCGGTGCACGCCAAACCGAAAGTGTCGTGACGGCCGCACGTGTCGCGAACGATCTCCACAAGAGGTTCATGATCCACGTTCCAGTATTTGGAAAAAATCCCCGGTTTCGGGTACAGAGATCCCATCAGCGCGCGTGTTGTGGTGGGATCGATTTCCCGCTCAAGACCCTTGTCAAGCGAACGCATTGAAAATGCCTGAAAATCCGAGCATTCGCGTCCCTGAACATCGACAATCTGAATATATTCGCCTTTTTTGACTATATAGCTCCGAGCCTCGCCCGGATTTATGTTAATGTCCTCAAGCGGGTCCGCCAGAGGATCGGGGAGATCGCGCCCGCCTTTTTTCCGGCCGGGATTTGCGCGTCGAATGTAAAGGATCAGTTCCGTTGGCGGATTTGACGCATCCGGCCGCATTGGACCGCCCGGCGCCGCAACGATAATCAGGCCATCGCATTCAGCGAAGAATGTCATCATGTCTCCGGCATGCGATCCCTCTGCAAAAATCCTGATCGCATTTGCGCTTTCCAGATTGAATCCCGCCTTTCCAAGCGCGGCTTCAACCTTCCGGCCCGATGCGGAGCCGTTGGACAGGACCGAAGCGATGCCATATGGCTTCCCGGTTCCCGTGGCGCCGAGTCTGCCTGGATCGGAATTGCCGTCGGGAGTGAAAAACACGATTTCCCCGGGCTGCAGCCCCTCGCGGTCAACCACTGAAATCTCGTCGCCCCTTCTGATTTCCATCATGCGGGAACCGCCTCCCGGTATTGGATGACGCTCCGTTCCATGTGGCAGCACCGGCAATCCGGGAGAAATGACGCCCGCTCTCTCATGGGGAGTTTCAAGAACGGGTGCGATGTTCATCCCGCCATACCCGGTTTCATGGGATTAAAACCGCCAAACCGGATCGCCATGTAAAAATGGCGGGCGGCAGGCGCTATGGATATCGGGCGATGTAACGCTATCGGCGGAAAAACGGGGCTGATATGATGTAAATCGACCATAATCTACAGCCCCAGTGCCTCTTTGCGCTTGTTTGCCCAACTTATGATTGCAAGGTCAAAGGTTAACGCCATGAGCGACACGTTTATTCCCAGAACGAAATTTTTTCCCAAATCTGTTCCTGCCAGCGTTCTCTGCAATTCCTGGCCAAGATCCTGGGTCCCTATGAAGGCGGCGATGATCACCATGAAAAACGCAAACATGATGGCCTGATTGAATCCGACGGCCATCGTGGGCAGTGCCACGGGCAACTGCACCTTTACAAGCTTCTGCCAGCGTGTGGCGCCGGACATGTCGGCGGCTTCGGTCAGTTCCGAAGGTACATTTCGCAGACCTTCAATGGTATATCTTGCCAGCGGCACCGTGGTGAATATGACAATGGACAGCACCACGGTCGTATCGGTGATGCCGAAAAGCATGATCGCGGGAAGCAGATATATAAAGCTCGGAAATGTTTGCGCGGTGTCGCATACAAGGAGCGTTCGTTTGGCCCATTTTTCAGATCTTGACGCATAGATGCCGAGCGGAATTCCGACAAGCATGGATATGAACACCGCCGCCAGCACCGAGTAAAGAGTGATGATTGAACGATCCCACCAGCCCGAAAAGGCGACAAGCGTAAAAAACACAGCCGCATATGCCGCCGGTCGCCGCCCCCCCACGCTCCATGCGAATGCGACAACCAGAAGCAAAAATGCCGATACGGGAATCCAGAGCAGAAAATCCCTGAACGGAACCAGAATCCACACGTTGAGAACATATCGCAGGAAACCGGTAATCGACTTCACAATGTCAATGTTAAGGAATCCCTTGATGGCACCGTCTATCTCGCGCCCAATTGAGAGGGACTGCCTTCTGCCAACTTCGTTCAGAATGTCGATGAACTGCGCCGAAACGAGGAAAAGAATAAATGCGCCAATGGCAAAAAGCAGGTATTTGTTGCGAATGTGCCATGGGGTGCCTTTTTCGAAATGCGCGGGCAGTTTTACGACCCATGCCTTCGACATTTGATCGAGCATGATGGCAATCAGCACGATGGTAATGCCGATTTCAAGACTTCGGCCCAGCTTGAAACTGTTCATCATTGCCAGCAGTTTGCCGCCAAGACCGGGCATTCCGATGAACGCGGTAAGAACAACCATTGCCAGGCACAGCATTATAACCTGATTGACGCCAACAAGGATCTCCGATCTGGCGGAGGGAATGAAAACGCGCGTCAGCATCTGCCAGCGAGTGCAGCCCGACATTTTTCCGGCTTCAACTATTTCCGGGGAAACCTTTTTCAACCCAACCGTGGTCATGAGTATCATCGGCGGAGTCGCGTATATTGTAGTGGCTATGGCGCCGGCGGTCGGTCCCACCTTGAAGAAGATTACCGCGGGAAGCAGGTATGTGTAGAATGGAAGAGTTTGCATTACCGCAAGAACCGGCTTTATCGCGTTGTCAAACCATTTCCATTTCCAGGCGACTATCCCCGCCACCAGTCCGATAAGGAACCCAAGGGGTGCCGCGACTGCCAAAACGGACAGGGTTTGCATGGTGATTTTCCATTGCCCCATCAATGCCGTCCAGACAAAGGTTCCGCCCCCAAGAAGCGCCATGCGCCACCCGCCAAGATAATATCCCAGCACCGTTGCCACGGCGGCTATGGCGGACCATGGAAGCGGGTCGTCCAGAAAAGGCCAGCGATGTTTGCCCTCAAGCAGATTTGCGGTAAATCCCAGCATAAAATCAAGCGGTCCCTCCGCAAACCATCGCGTAAGTTCGTTGAAATGCAGAGTGTTGATCACGATTTCGTTGAAGAAATAGTCCAGAATTTGCGCCGAAGGCGGAATCCAGGACTCGGGCAGACGAATCATGAAGTTTGGAAGAAATGACTGGGTTGCGCAAATTGCCACCGCGGCAATCAGCAGCCACCGCGGCATTCCCATTCGGGTCAATGCCGTTTTGCTGTAATGACTGTTCAGGGTGACATATGCCATGTCATTCGGCTCCAAGCAGCACTTCAAGGGCCTTTTGCCTGTCCATTGCGCCTATAATGGCGCCGTCGCTGTTGGCGACAGGTATCATGGCGCGTTCGTCGTGGACCAGTTGCCGGGAAAGCTTCAGAATCGTCGAATCGCTTTGAACGGGGTCGCCAGACGCTTCGGATGTTTTTTCGGGGTCTGCCAATGCCCCTGCGTGAACGACGCGGGCCTTGTCGATATCCTCCGTGAATTTTTTAACATATTTGGTTTGAGGGTTCAGCACGATGCGGTCCGGAGTGTCGCATTGCTCAATGGCGCCATCCTTCATGATTGCAATTCGGTCTGCAAGACGCAGAGCCTCGTCGAAGTCGTGGGTTATGAATACAATGGTTTTTCCAAGCAATTCCTGAAGTCGCAGAAATTCATCCTGCATTTCCCGTCTTATCAGCGGGTCAAGTGCCGAAAAGGGTTCATCCAGAAACCAGATGTCCGGCTCTATCGCCAGGCTCCTGGCAATTCCCACTCGCTGCTGCTGACCACCCGACAGTTCTCGAGGGAAATAGTTCTCGCGACCTTCAAGCCCAACCAGGCGGATCATTTCAAGTGCGCGTTCCCGTCGCATGTGACGGTCCTGGCCACGCATTTCAAGCGGGAAGGCGACATTTTCAAGGACGGTTCGGTGCGGAAGAAGCCCAAAAGACTGGAACACCATGCCCATTTTAGATCTTCGCAGCTCTATGAGATCGCGTTCGGACAAAGCCATGATATCCTGGCCATCCACTTCGATTGTTCCGCCTGTAATGTCGTGGAGTCTGGAAAAGCAGCGAACCAGGGTTGATTTTCCTGATCCGGAAAGACCCATTATAACCAGCATTTCGCCTTTGCTTACATTTAATGAAACGTCCTTAACTCCGGCAATATATCCATCAGCCCGAATGTCCTCGTAGCCGTGCCCTTCTGGCATTTGCTTTAGATACTGTACCGGGTTGGCGCCAAAGAGCTTCCATGCGCGTTGGCAGGAGATGACAATAGGGCTGGTTTCCATGGCTGTTTTTGGGTGCCTTAGGGTAAAGCGCTAATCGCGGTTCGTCTTTTTAATGCATTAACATTTATGCACTGCCCGACAAATATGCCGGGCAGCGGTAAAATCGTCAACAGCCGGACTTTAGCTTGAACCTTCAGGCAGCCAGGTCTTCCAGACGTCCTGGTTTTCCTCCAGCCAGACTTCGGCAGCCTCTTCAGGCTCCATTTCGTCAATGTCGACGAGTTTGGCCATCTCGGCGATCTGGGCATTTGTAAAGGAAATCTTGGTCAGCATTTCATATGCGTGCGGCCATTTTTCCGGCATTCCGTCCCAGGCCGCCTTTTTAAGGTATCCCGTGGCGGGGTTTCCGCAATCGTGAAGCGCATTCGGGTTTGGTCCTTTGGACGGGTCGGTGTCGCAGCCGTCTTCCCATGCCGGAAATTCCACAAATTCGCCCGGCCAGACGGCCTCGGCAAAATTGGGCGTCCAGTTGAATACCAGAACGGGGGTTTTGTCCGCTTCAGCGGCGCCAATATGCGCCCACAGGGCGGCAGCTGAACCTGCGTTTTTAACGACATAGTTCAGACCAAGCGCCTCCGCCCGTTCCTTGCCGTGCTTGAGCCAGTCTACCGGACCGTCAAGAAACAGGCCCTCGTCTCCGGTTTCGGCCGTGGCAAAAAGATGCGCGCAATCATTGAGAGCTTCCCACGAGGGCAGACCGGGGCAAGCGTCCTTTGTCCACATTGGATACCACCAGTCTTCACGTGTGACCGCATTGTGGTCGCCAGCGTCATGCAATCCGCCTTTTGACAGAGCCTCGCGGAACGATGCGCCGAAAGCGCCTTCCCAAACCTCCAGTTCAAGTGCCACATCGCCAAGCCGCACCGATTCATAGACAGCCTGGCTGTCGGTGGTGACGAATTCCACGTTGTTGCCCAGGGATTCGAGTATCTGACCTACAACATGGCTCATCACGATCTGGCTTGACCAGTTGTGAATGGGAATGACAATCGGATCGGAACTGTCTTCCATTGCGCTTGTTGAAGTTGCGGAAGCCAGCGCCAATGCGGCCGCCGACAATATCATCTTGGTTTTCATGTTTTCTCCCGTGCTTCTGAGTTATGACGGCCGGTTGCGCAATTTGCGCAAACCGCCGCGAGTCATTTGCCGATTATTGCAAATTTTCGGCAGGCGCGTAATAATAAAATAATTGCGCTTTGCCCATCAAAATGTTAGGCAAGTTGTAGTTGATGTTTGGCGTTTAGATAAATTGCCGGAGTTCACATGACAAACAAACGCGCGATTCTGCCCAGGCTTGATTATTTGCTGACTTTCGAGATTGCCGCAAAACTGGAAAGCTTTGCGGGCGCTGCCAGAGAACTGAATGTGAGCGAAACAGCCGTGAGCCGTAAAATTCGACTGCTTGAACTGCATTATCAGTGCGTTCTTTTCGTTCGCGGGCACAGATCTGTTCACCTTACGGACGCCGGGCGAAAGTTGCTCAATGGCGTTGCGCCCGCCATTAAAATGCTAATGCAGGTTTCCGGCGAAATGCATGGCGACAGCCGGAAGAGCACCGTTCGTCTTGCGGCAACGCATTCCGTTTCCTCTCTTTGGCTGATGCCGCGTCTGAGAAATTTTCACGAGTCAAATCCCAACATCACCATTAGCCTGCTGTCTTCCGATATGGACTCGGAGTGCTTGTCGGAGGATATGGATATGGCAATTCTTCGAGGCGATGGAGAATGGAGCGGGTTCGGTTCGGAAAGGCTTTTCGGGGAAACCGTGTTTCCCGTATGTTCAAACGGCTATCTTGAGAGCGCGTCGCCTATTGACGGTCTGGAGGATTTGATCTCCCACGCGATGATAGAAGTCAGCAACAATCACACCGAGTGGCTCAACTGGAGAACCTGGCTTGCCCGAAAGGGCATTGATCCGGAAACGGTAATACATTCGACCTATGTGAACACATATCCTCTTGCCATACAGGCCGCGGCTGACGGTTTGGGAATTGCGCTTGGCTGGGGGCATCTGGTTGACAGGCACATAAGTTCAGGAGCGCTGGTCCGCCCTTTTGGCGGAGAGCACGTTCGAACCGATTCAGGGTATTATCTGTTAAGGCGTCAGGGCGCGGAACTGCGGCCGGCAGGCGAGGTTGTGTCACAGTGGCTGTTGAGGGAAAGCGCCTCCCGCACGCGGTATGCCATCGAATAGGCCTTTCTCAGGCGGCATGCGCAACAAGTACGTCAACGTGCGCCGAAGCGCTTGATGTCAGGCTGTCAAGGTCATAACCGCCTTCAAGACAGGATACCATCCTTCCCTTGCAGTAGCGAGATGCAAGATCGCACAGTTTTTCGGTTATCCATATGTAGTCATCCTCCACAAGCTCAAGATTGGCGAGGGGATCATTTGCGTGAGCGTCAAAGCCCGCGGAAATCAGCAGGAACTCAGGCTCAAACCTTTCAAGCGCGGGAAGCGCCATCCGTTCATAGCTCTCCCTGAATTCCTTTCCGCCGGATCCGGGTCTTAACGGAAGATTGAGGATGTTGCCGTGCTCGCCCGTTTCGTCTGCCGCGCCGCTTCCCGGCCACAGGGGCATCTGGTGCGACGAGACAAAGAGCGAGCGCGACTCGGACCACAGAATATCTTGCGTGCCGTTGCCGTGATGCACGTCAAAGTCGACTGCGGCCACGCGCTCAACACCGCGGCGCTCCATTAAATGTCTGGCCGCTATGGCTACATTGCCAAATATGCAAAAGCCCATGGCCGTTTCCCGTTCCGCATGGTGTCCTGGCGGTCGGCAGGCGACAAACGCGTTTTCCGCGAGACCTTCAATGACCATGTCAGCGGCCTGGATTGCGCCTCCCGCGGCCTTGAGCGCCGCGTCCAGAGACCCCGGAGAAAGGGATGTGTCGCCATCGAGCCGGGTCCAGCCATCTTTTGGAACACTGGAGCGGATCATGTCCACATAGGATTCGCCATGGCATAGCAGCAAATCGCCGTCCTTCGCCTCCCGCGCCTGCGTGACGAGGAGATCCCTGCCATCAAGAGCCGGCAGCAGTCTCTCAAGGCGGGCCACTCTTTCGGGATGCCCCGGAGGATTCACGTGATCGAGATAGTCGGAATGTGTTATTAAGGCGGTCCCCATGGCTTGCTCCGGAAAATTCACGTTTGTACAGGAATTTTCGCATCCCTATATCACCATCGTTGAATTCGCAAGGATGCCGCTGTTTCGATCGCTGCCGCTAAAGCGGCACTCCCGGATTTGTCTCCAATGGACTCTCCACGTGAAAAGGCGCATGGTTCTTGGTAAGACCGGTCCGTTCCTTGCAATGGATTGATATCATGCGGATACATCGCCGGAAAAAGGCAGGATTATTTGGAATTCGGTGTTTTCTCCATCACTTCTTACAAGTTCAATTTCTCCGCCGTGCCTATGGACAAACTCCTTGACGATCTGCATTCCCATGCTGTCCCAGTTCTCGGTGCCGTCCCTTTTGAGAAACATCCTCATCTCATCTTGCCGCTTTTTGGTTAGACGGGGACCATTGTCGCCGATGCGGATTGTGATGGATTCCTCATCCCTTTTTGCCGAGATGGCGATCTCGCCCGGCTGCTCGCGTTTTTTAATGGAGCGCTTGGAATTGTTTACAAGATTGTCGATTACTCGCCCGAGTTTGCCTTTGTCGGCTTTGATCGTGATGTCTTTCGGTATCGACAAGGTGTATTTGATTTTAAAGTAGCTGTTTGGATTTTGGTGCAAATTTGCCGTTTCGGAGACAAATTCAGCGAGATTAAACTCGGCGAGTTTAAGTCCGCCCGCTTTGGCGTACTCGTTTATGTCATTGGACAATCTGTTAATCTGCTCTATCGATATTTCCAGATTTGACAGATACTCCTCTACAGACTTTTCGCTCTTTGATATCGACACGAGTTCAAAATCGCTTTGCGCATTGGCTATTGTACCCCGTATGTCATGGGAGGTTTGGGCAATGGTTTTGCCGATGTTTGCAAGACGCTGATTCCTCAGCAATGTGTCGGACAGTTTTTCCTGCATTGATTTCAAAGCGTTCTCGGCATCCCGCAATTCAATGCTGGTTGCGGAAGGTCTGATGATGTTTTGCCTGTCCCTGGGAGAATTGGCAAATCCCTTTATGTTGCGCACCAGCCCGCCAATTGGACGGATGATCAGCAGACGTATGGAAAGCAGAACAAGTAAAGCCGTGACCACCGAGATGACTATGGAAAGGCCCATAATGTTCAGGCTGTATTCAATCATGGCCTTCCTCAAGTCATGGGAGTTCACCGTCACTTCAAAACGGTCGCTTCCTTCTCTGGAAATCGGGCTGCCGGTTTGCGGTGTTCGATCTAGCGAGATCACAGTGAACCTGCCGTTTTCATCGAGCGAGATTTCTCCGGGGAGATCTCCTATAATTCGAATGCCTCCCGGACTCGAATTTAAGATTCCGTAAATCGCGTCCCAAACCAGCTGGTATATGGCGGGTTCGCGCAAATCGTATGTTCTTATGACACTATCCGGATGCAGTGGCGGTGAATTGGGCAAAAGTATGCTTGCATCCGCAGTCTTAATGAACGTGCTTGTTACACCGCCATAATTTAAAAGCATTTGCTGAAAATCGCTAATTTGCCTTTCCCGTTCTTCAGGCAGTTCGGTTGATCTGCTTTGCTGCACCAGCGCGGCCGAAACAATCCATGTCTGGTCCAGTTTCATTTTGAGGTAATCCAGTCGAAAGCGCGCTATGGAGGGAATGTAGATCAGGATTTCAGCCAACAGGACAAACAGAATCGTCAGCAAAAGCAGGCGACCCGACAGCGTTTTAGAAAAATGCATGAACTTCATGTTATTAGGGAAGCCATTTCTGGACAAGACCGACAACCCGTTTGATCTTTGGATTGTCGAAAAGCCGCGGCGTGAAATATGCGCCGGCAGCGCGTTTGCCGATTTCGGAAATTGTCGGATAAGGCGCAACCATGCCTGCGACATGCTTCATCTTTAGTCGATTGGCTATCACCAGAGACCATAGCGCTATGTGCTCGCCTGCCTGGGCGCCCGCAATCGAAACGCCAACGGGACGACCCTTCACAGCCATTACCTTTATTAGTCCGGCGGTTTTGCGCTCGGCGATGGAGCGGTCGTTTTGCTCGTATGGGAAGCGAACCACCTCCAGATCGTCGCCATATTTCTTTCGCGCGTCCGGTTCAATCAAACCCACATGCGCCAGTTCCGGATCCGTATATGTACTCCACGGTATGTGATCGTGCGAAGCTCTGGAGGGAAGTCCGAACAGTGCCGAGCGAATGACGATGCCGGCGTGGTAACCTGCCACATGGGTAAACTGCATGCCTCCTGCAACATCGCCAATTGCGTATACGCGTCGATTGGCCGTTCTCAACGAGGCGTCAACCTTTATGCCTGCTCGAGAAGTCTTGATGTTTGCGGCATCAAGATTGAGACGTTCAATGTTGGGTTTTCTGCCAACCGCCACAAGAAGATGGCTTCCGCTGCAAACATCGCCATTTGAGCATTCAACTTCAATTTTGCCGTCCATGTTCCGGATTTTGGCCGCCAATGCGCCTTCAATAATTTCCACGCCTTCCTGGCGAAGTTTTTCCAGAACGAATGCCGCAAGTTCGGGATCGTCCTTTCCGAGAGCCTTCTCGCCCTCCAGAACCGTAACCCTGCATCCCAGCCTTGCATGTGCCTGCGCCATTTCAAGGCCAATTGGCCCGCCGCCGATAACCAGCAGATGTTGGGGGGCTTCCCGCAGCTCAAAGATTGTTTCATTGGTTTCATGGGAAACATCTTCAAGCCCGGGTATGTTGGGCACCAGTGGCGAGGATCCGGTCGCGACTACAATTCTTCGCGCGCGTATTACTGAATTTCCGGCCCGCACCTCTGTCGGGGAGATAAATTCGCCGTATTCCCGAATGACGTTCACTCCAAGGCGTTCAAATCGCTCTTGGCTGTCATGCGGTTCGATCGCGGAGACAACATCCTTTACATGGTCCTTTGCGTCCGAGTAGCTCACTTCCGGCACCGTGTTTTTAACACCGAACCCGCTGCCGGCAGTCATGGCATGCGCGGCTTTGCCTGCGGCCAGAAGCGCCTTGGATGGAACGCAACCGTAATTCAGGCAGTCCCCTCCCATCTTGTGCCCTTCAAGAAGAACAACCCTTGCTCCCATTTGGACGGCGCCGGCCGCCAAGGACAATCCTCCTGATCCGGCTCCGATGACAAGTAAATCGGTTTTTATGGTTTCCATTGTGCATTCATTCCCGTTAAAAGCCGCGCCTGCCGCGTATTTTCTTGATCGCGATCGGCAATGCGGCAAGTATGCAAAGACCAAGAATTGGACCGATGACCTGAGGCTCCCAGATGAGCGAGAGATCGGGGTTTTCACCTCGATCAAATACCTCTCCAAGACCCGCGCCTATCCAGGTGAAGACAATTGCCCCTGGAATTATTCCAATGGCGGTTGTCCACAAAAAGTTGATGAAACGCACACCAACCATAGCGGGGATGAGATTTGCCACGAAAAACGGCACAACGGGAACAAGGCGCATGAGCAGCAGGACGCTTATCTCGTGCTCCGCAAGTTCTCGTTTGATTTTTTTTAGCGCTCCGTCGGAAGAGTCCATTTTCCGAGCAAGTGTCTGACCGAGACCCCATCGGGCGGCAAGGAAAATGGCGGACGCGCCTGTGGTCGCGGCAAATACATTATATGCCGTGCCCGCGGCCAGTCCGAATAGAAAACCCCCTGTAACGGAAGCAACCGCCGCGCCGGGCAGAGAAAACGCCACGATGACAATATATATGGCCATGAATCCAATCGACATCATTAAAAAATGATTGTCGCGAAATGCCAGCAGCGCATCCCGGTTTTCGTTCAGTGTGCTGAAGCTGATGTAGTCGCGAAGGGTAAACCAGCCAACAGCCGCCGCAAGCAGGATGACGGCAAGCGGCGCATTGCGAATAAGGATGTTTTTTTCTGCTTTCTCGACATTGCTCATTTTGATGTCCATATAGATTTGTCTGCATATTGATGCATGAATTTTTTGGAAAATGCCATCGCGTTAATCCAGTTTCAACATGGTGCGGGTTTTACTGGATTTTCAGGCAATGTCGCAGCGATTCCCGCTAGAATTTCTTTTCGTTGTTTTGCAATGGTTTAGATGGATTGCCGAAAACATTTTTTCGTGGACTTTTGCCGCCGAAATCGGCCATTATGACAGAAAAAAACGTCAGGCAAGAGAAAAAACCACGGGAAACTCCTTCCGCGGGCATCTGTCGATGCCCGGCTTCAAGCTTCCGTCGCTTCCGCGGTTCGACCGCAAGGTGCGCGGCGGCGA
>JAPOTF010000022.1 GCA_026709325.1 Roseovarius sp. | reverse complement strand
CCGGCATGGGGTATCTTGCCCATGTTGTCGCAATTGAGGAAATTGCAAGAGCTTCCGCATCGGTATCCCTTTCATATGGCGCGCATTCAAATCTCTGCGTTAATCAGATCAGTCTCAACGGAACCGAGGAGCAGAAACGAGAATATCTTCCGGGGCTTGTTGCAGGCGGGAATGTTGGCGCATTGGCCATGTCCGAGGCGGGTGCCGGGTCGGATGTCGTAGGCATGAAACTGAAAGCGGAAAAGCGAAACGACCATTACAGGCTAAATGGCGGCAAATACTGGATAACCAACGGGCCGGATGCCGATACTCTGGTGGTTTACGCCAAAACCGATCCTGATGGAGGAAGCAAAGGCATAACGGCCTTCATTGTTGAAAAGGATATGCGCGGATTTTCAACAGGACCGCATTTTGACAAGTTGGGCATGCGAGGCAGCAATACCGCCGAGCTGATTTTTGAAGATGTTCGCGTTCCATATGAAAATGTTCTTGGCGAGGAAGGCGGCGGTGCTCGAGTGCTCATGTCGGGACTGGATTACGAGCGCGTTGTGCTTGCCGGTATCGGACTGGGGATTATCGCCGGCTGCATGGATGAAGTCATGCCATACCTCGTTGAGCGCAAGCAGTTTGGCCAGCCCATAGGCAGTTTCCAGCTTATGCAGGGAAAAATCGCGAACATGTATACCGCAATGAACTCCGCAAGGGCATATGTCTACGAGGTGGCGAAAGCATGCGACCGCGGCGAGGTAACCCGGCAGGACGCGGCCGCATGCTGTCTTTATTCCAGCGAGCAGGCGATGACGCAGGCGCACCAGGCGGTGCAGGCTCTTGGCGGCGCCGGATTCCTTCAGGATGCGCCGGTCTCGCGAATGTTTCGCGATGCCAAGCTTATGGAGATAGGAGCGGGAACAAGCGAGATACGCAGAATGCTTGTGGGCCGCGAACTGATGGGGGCCATGGCTTGAAATGCTTCAAAATCGGGGATCATATGACATCCTGATCGACCGGTTCAAGTGGGATGTTCCCGACAGGCTGAACATGGCTGTGCAAACCTGCGACAGACTTGCCGAGACCGACCCGGACCGTGTTGCGATTATCTGCCTTGCCAAAGGTCGACGCGAAATCACATATGGAGAACTTCGCGACATGTCCGATCGCATTGCGTTCGCCCTGGTTGCGAGTGGCGTGTCATACGGCGACAGGGTGGGGGTGCTGCGTTCACAGGATGCATGGTGCGCTGCGGCGCATATAGCCATATGGAAAACAGGCGCTGTTTCGGTCCCGCTGTTCAAGTTGTTCAGGTACCGGGCGCTTGCCGTCAGACTGTCGGACTCGAAAGTCGGGATTGTGATTGCGGATGCCGATGGCGAATCCATGCTGGATGACCTTGAAAATGTCCAGACTTTGCTGCCGGAAAGTCTGGAAGCTGGAAATGAAGGATTTGAAACCGCTGACACGGCATCCGATGACCCCGCGGTTCTGATTTACACAAGTGGAACAACCGGCAGTCCAAAGGGCGCGCTGCATGCGCATCGCGTTTTGACTGGGCATTTGCCTGGTGTCGAAATCAGTCATGATTTTCTTGGTCGGGATGGGGATTGTCTTTGGACGCCGGCCGATTGGGCCTGGATTGGAGGACTCTTTGACGTTCTCATGCCGGGACTGGCTCTTGGAGTTCCGGTTGTGGCGGCAAGAATGCCTGAGTTCAAACCCGAAACCTGCATTGATATAATACGGGAAGGCAATGCAAGAAATGTGTTTTTTCCACCAACTGCATTGCGAATGCTCAAGGCGTCCGGCACTGAAATCAAAGGTTTGCGCAGTGTGGCCAGTGGTGGAGAACCGCTTGGCGCCGAAATGCTTGAATGGGGCAAAAATGCGTTCGGGCTTGCCATAAACGAATTTTACGGTCAGACGGAATGCAACATGGTGGCAAGCTCATGCGGAGCCCTGTTCGCCCCTAGACCGAATTGCATTGGCAGGCCCGTCCCCGGTCATGAAATTGCCGTGCTGAATGATGATGGCGGTTTCTCCGAAGGTGAGGGCGATGTGGCAATTCGGCGGGGGTCAGCCTCCATGATGCTCGAATATCTCAATCGCCCGGAAGAAACGGCGGAAAAATTTCGCGGGGAATGGATGCTTACCGGCGACAGAGGTGTTTGGGAGGAGGGATATCTTCGATTTATCGGCCGTGCGGATGATGTCATCACTTCTTCCGGCTACAGGATTGGGCCGGCGGAAATCGAGGACTGTCTGATGCAGCATCCCTCTGTGGCCAATGTCGGGGTGGTCGGCAAGCCGGACGAACTCAGAACGGAAATTGTAAAAGCCTATGTCGTTCTCAAAACGGGTTTTGAAGGCGACGATCGACTTGCCGTGGAATTGCGGGAATTTGTCAAATCCAGGCTGGCGGCACACTGCCAACCAAGGCAAATCGGCTTTCTGGACGAATTGCCCATGACCGTCACCGGAAAGGTGATTCGCAAGGAGCTAAAGAAACTGGCGATAAAAGAGCAAGGTAGATGCCAATGATAAAGTTCACATTCATGCGGCTGGCGTGCAGATGAAAATCCGGTCAAAGGTCATAACTTCATCGAAGGAATTTCTGTCAAACAGATCAAGGCATCTCGAGGCTTTGAAAATCGTCGAGAAGGCTGCCGAGATCGCGCGGTCGGGAGGCGGAAAAGCGGCTCGGGAACGGCATGTCGCCCGGGGCAAGATGCTGCCTTGGAACAGGGTCGCGAATCTTCTGGATCCCGGAAGCCCGTTTTTGGAAATCGGGGCGACCGCCTCCCATGGCATGTATGATGGCGCGGCGCCCGGCGCGGGAATCATTGCCGGCATTGGGCGCGTGAATGGCCGCGATGCAATGATCGTATGCAACGACGCGACGGTCAAGGGCGGCACTTATTATCCCATGAGCGTAAAAAAGCACCTTCGCGCGCAGGAAATAGCCAGCCAGTGCCGTCTGCCCTGCATTTATCTTGTGGATAGCGGTGGCGCCAATCTGCCAAATCAGGACGAGGTGTTTCCCGACAGGGAGCATTTTGGAAGAATATTCTACAACCAGGCGAGAATGAGTTCACGGGGCATAGCGCAGATCGCGGTTGTAATGGGAAGCTGCACTGCAGGCGGTGCCTATGTGCCGGCAATGTCGGATGTGGCGATTATTGTAAGGGACCAGGGCACCATATTTCTTGCTGGACCGCCTCTGGTTAGGGCCGCCACGGGAGAGGTGGTTTCCGCCGAGGATCTTGGTGGCGGTGACGTGCACACGCGACTGTCCGGCGTTGCGGATTATCTGGCGGAGGATGACTCTCATGCTCTGGCGCTTGCGAGGCGCGCGGTTGCAAACATAGGAAGTGGAGAATCTTCGAATGTCGACATTTTGGCTTCAGAGGAGCCGGCATATGATCCCGAAGAGATCCTTGGTGTCGTTCCGGCGGATCTCAGGACGCCTTATAATATTCGCGAGGTTGTCGCGCGTTTGGTGGATGGCAGTCGGTTTGACGAATTCAAGGCGAGATTTGGCGAAACGCTCGTTACGGGTTTTGCCCATATAAAAGGCATTCCAGTTGGAGTAATTGCGAATAATGGTGTTTTGTTTAGCGAATCAGCGCAAAAAGGCGCCCATTTTGTGGAACTTTGCAGTCAAAGACGCATTCCGCTTGTGTTTATGCAAAACATAACCGGCTTTATGGTGGGTAAAAAGTACGAAAATGAAGGCATTGCAAGACATGGGGCAAAAATGGTTACCGCCGTGGCGACTACGGAAGTGCCGAAGATCACAATGCTGGTCGGTGGTTCTTTTGGAGCCGGAAACTACGGTATGGCAGGCCGCGCATATTCGCCGCGTTTTCTCTGGACATGGCCTATATCCCGGATTTCGGTAATGGGCGGAGAGCAGGCGGCCGGTGTGCTTGCCACGGTAAAGCGGGACGCGATCGAGCGAAAAGGCGGCAGCTGGTCCATAAGCGAGGAGAAGGAGTTCAAACGCCCCACGATCGAGATGTTCGACACGCAATCCCATCCGCTATACGCCAGCGCCAGGCTTTGGGATGACGGAATAATCGATCCCCGCAAAAGCCGTGAGGTATTGGCACTCAGTCTGCGGGCGGCACTGAATGCTCCGGTGGATGAAACTCGATTTGGCGTTTTCAGGATGTAACGCCTTTAGCGGTCGCCCGGGCCTGTTTGACAGCCATGTCTGCACGCGTATCCGGCAATGGCAATTATGTTAGGGGATGCGGCGATGATAGCCACGAGACTTACAGATAAATTCGGTCTTTCCGTTCCGGTCATATCTGCACCGATGGCCCATGCGGCCGGCGGAAAGCTGGCCGCTTCCGTTTCAGGAGCGGGAGCGCTTGGCATGATAGGTGGGGGATATTGCGATCGTCAGTGGCTTGAGGAGCAGTTTTTTGAAGCCGGGAATGCCGCGGTTGGATGCGGTCTTATTACATGGAAGCTTGCCGAGGTGGAAAGAGATGAACCGGGATTTCTGGATATGATCCTTAATCGCCGGCCCAAAGCGCTATTTTTGTCATTTGGAGATCCCGCGCCGTTTATCAAACGCGCGAGGAAGATGTCGATATCGGTAATGGCGCAGGTTCAAACGGTTTCGGATGCTCTCCACGCCGTGGAGGCAGGTGCTGAAGTCATTGTCGCTCAGGGCACCGAGGCAGGCGGGCATGGTTCCAGACGCGGCACCATGAGCTTTGTTCCGGAGGTGGTTGACGCGGTAGGGGACAGAGCCATTGTCGTTGCGGCCGGTGGCATAGCGGACGGGCGCGGTCTTGCCGCCGCACTGATGCTTGGAGCGGATGGCGTGCTGATGGGAACGCGCTTTTGGGCAAGCCGCGAGGCCCTCGTTCCGGACGGATTCCACAAGGACGCATTGGATTCGGATGGGGATGCCACTCTGCGAAGCATTCTGCCGGACATTGCTCGCGGATACGAATGGCCGGAAATGTACGATATCAGGACATTAAAAGGCCCATGGACCGAGCGGTGGCGCGACATGCCGGAAGGGTTGGCGGCAGAGGCCCGGCGCGCGGAATATGTCAGGGCATCGCGAGAGGGTGACAGCAATGGCGCCGCTGCCGTTGCCGGGGAGGCCGTGGGTCTTATTGGAAGCATAGAGTCAGTGGAAACGATAGTGGAAAATGTCATGAGGCAGGCCAGGGAGTGCCTCTCGGGAAATTGGCGCGCAAGATGAAAAGGAGCATCGGGTGTTCAACAGCATTCTGATAGCGAACAGGGGTGAAATTGCCTGCAGGATAATCCGCACGGCACGGAGACTTGGTGCAAGGACAGTTGCCGTGTTCTCCGAAGCCGACCGGTATTCAAGGCATGTGGAAATGGCGGATGAAGCGGTTTGCATCGGCGCTTCATCACCGGCCGAAAGTTATCTGAATGGGCGGGCAATCATAAGCGCGGCCATAGATGCGGGCGCATGCGCAATCCACCCGGGTTATGGGTTCCTTTCGGAAAACCCTGAATTTGTGGAGCTGGCCGAGGCTTCGAATCTTGTTTTTATCGGCCCGTCGGCAGATGCGATCAGGGCAATGGGACTTAAAGATTCGGCGAAGGCCAGGATGGTGGAGGCCGGTGTGCCCGTTGTTCCAGGCTACCATGGCCCGAATCAGGACGACGGCTTTCTGGCGAAACAGGCGGAAAAGACCGGTTATCCGGTAATGATAAAGGCGGTTGCAGGTGGCGGTGGCAAGGGAATGCGCCTTGTTGAAAGCCCCGCGAATTTTCAGGAGGCCCTTGAATCGGCCCGAGGAGAGGCGGAAACCGCATTTGGAAACAGAGCGGTCCTGATTGAGAAATTCATCAGATCTCCCCGTCACATTGAGGTGCAGGTCTTTGGCGATGGGGTCAATGCGATACATCTCTTCGAGCGGGACTGCTCCTTGCAGAGGCGTCATCAAAAGGTGATTGAGGAAGCGCCGGCACCGGGAATGACCAATGAAATGCGGATGGCCATGGGCGCCGCCGCCGTGCGCGCGGCAGAATCAATTGGCTATAAGGGTGCAGGCACCGTGGAGTTCATCGCCGATGGCGGGAACGGATTGAGCGCTGATGGCTTCTGGTTCATGGAAATGAACACCAGACTTCAGGTCGAGCATCCCGTTACGGAGGCCGTGACGGGAATTGACCTTGTCGAGTGGCAGTTGCGGGTGGCCAGTGGAGAGAATCTGCCAAAAAGACAGAGTGAACTTGGAATAAGCGGTCACGCGTTCGAGGCCCGGCTATATGCCGAGGATGCGTCAAAGGGATTTCTTCCCGTCACCGGTTCCCTGACACATTTGGCCTTTCCTGACACCGTGCGCGTAGACAGCGGGGTTCGGGCAGGAGATCATATATCTCCCTATTACGATCCCATGATCGCAAAAATAATATCTCATGGAGAAACAAGATCCGTTGCTCTGAAACGGCTAGCCGATGCCCTTTTGCGGACGGAGGTCGCTGGCACCGTGACCAACCTGGCGTTTCTCGGCGAATTGGCGCGTCATGGCGATTTCAACAAGGGAAAGGTGGATACCGGTCTCATTGCAAGAGACATGAAAATGCTTGTGTTGAAATCCGAACCGGATTCATCCGCGACCGCCATTGCGGGGATTGCGGCAATGGGACTTCTTGAAATGCCGGAATGGGATATTGGCTTTAACATATGGAGTTCCTTGCAAAAGAGAATTGTATTGCGTCATGAGGGGAGACCTTATGAGGTGTTTATAAAATCCATCTCCGCCAGGGCGCACGATGTGCTGGCGATGGGTGTAACGCAGGAGATTCGCCGCAATTCAGGTCGGTGGCTTGTGAATGGCGCGCCAATGCCTCGTTTTTCGGTTGCGAATGGCATGGTAACGGTTTTTTCGAGATATGGCATCAGCTTTGAGGTGGACGATCCGCTCGCGCGCGATGCGAAAAAGGGAAGCAGTGCCGATTTGATCGAGGCGCCCATGCCCGGTCTGGTCAAGGTTATGCTCGCAAGACCTGGGCATACAGTGCATGAAGGCGAGAGACTGGCGGTGCTGGAGGCCATGAAAATGGAGCATTCTCTGCTTGCGGAGCGTGACGGCGTGGTGGCGGAGGTTCTTGCCGATGAAGGGTCTCAGGTCGAGGCCGGTGCGGCGCTTGTTCGCCTGGAAGGAGGTAAATAGTTGATTAAAGTGCATCATGTGCCGATGTCGCGATCATTTCGCGTAATTTGGCTGCTTGAGGAGTTGGGACTTGACTACGAAACGAAGATACACTCGATAAGAGACGGCGACTTGCGCGATCCCGCATTTCGTGAAATCTCGCCCGCTGGCCGTGTTCCCGCAATCGAGATGGACGGGCTGGTCATGGCGGAAAGTGGCGCCATTCTGCAATATCTGTGCGAAAACTTTCCCGAGGCAGATCTCGCTCCCGGCACTGGAGATTCTTCACGGCCCAGATATTTGGAATTGATGGGCATGGGAGAAACAATCGGGGCGCTTGTCGAGAATCTAAATCTTCAGCATGTGTTCCTGCGCAATCCGGAAGATGTTTCACCGGTTGTGGTAAAAATCATTACCGCGCGTCTGCGCGGAGCATTGACCGGAATGAGCAAAATGCTGGGGAAAAACGAATACATGCTGCCAACAGGATTTTCCGCAGCCGATATCATGATGGCTTCAAACCTGTATTCCGCGCCCTACTATGTGAAGATGGACGAGTTTCCGGCGCTTGAAAGATACCGGGTGCGGCTGTCTGCCAGAGAGGGCTTCAAGCGCGCGAGCGCAAGAGACGGGAAGCAGGATTTCTACGACCGGGACTTTTACCCCATTCCGGAGAAATAAATGTCGCGATGCGTCGAGATTTACGAGGTAGGTCCGCGAGACGGACTGCAAAACGAGAAACGCCGGATTCCTGTTGAAGACAAGGTTGCTCTGATTGACCACCTGGGAAGGGCGGGATTCAGGCATATTGAAGTGGCCAGCTTTGTCAGCCCTAAATGGATTCCTCAAATGGCCGATTCCGGAGAGGTCATGAAAAGAATTGCGCGCGTTGAAGGGGTGGCCTATGCGGCGCTGACGCCGAACATGAGGGGTCTGGAATCGGCAATTTCCGCCCAGGCGGATGAAGTGGCGGTTTTTGGGTCCGCATCTGAAGGCTTTTCAAAAGCCAACATAAATTCCTCCGTGGATGAGAGTCTAAAGCGGTTTTCACCGGTTGTTGCCGCGGCTGTGGATGCGGGCATGTCTGTTCGAGGCTATGTTTCATGTGTTGTCAGCTGCCCGTATGAGGGACCGGTAGAACCCAAACAGGTGGCTCGAATTGCCGAGCGTCTTTATCAGATGGGATGCAGGGAAATCAGCCTGGGAGACACCACGGGAAGGGCGCTGCCAGAGAACATAGCCAAGATGCTGGACGCAGTGGCTGAAAGAGTGCCAGTTGACCAATTGGCGGGTCATTATCACGACACCACGGGCAGAGCTCTCGAGAATGTCGAAGTGTCGCTTGAAAAGGGAGTGCGCGTGTTTGACGCCGCGGCGGGAGGGCTCGGGGGATGCCCATATGCACCCGGCGCATCGGGAAACGTGGCCACGGAAGCGGTGAACGACCGATTGACCGCTCTCGGTTATGAAACGGGATTAAACCGCGATGTCATTGCCAAAGCGGCATTGATGGCCAGGGCCATGCGCGCCTGACCTCCAGTTTGGAAAACGGGCGCCGCAAATTTGGAATTTGGCAAATTAAGGGGAATCACATTGCATAAAACAATTTCAATCGAAATGGACAATAGAGGCGTGGCAACCATTTGGCTTGACAGGGCAGATAAACGCAACGCCCTGTCCGCTCAGATGATAACGGAACTTCATGCCGCCGCAGATGCGATTTCCCGAGATGCGTCAGTGCGTGTCGCCATACTGGCCGCAAAAGGCGGCACATTCTGCGCGGGTGGCGATTTGGAGTGGATGCGAACGCAGTTTGAATCCGACGCTGAAGCAACCCGCCGGGAGGCCTCAAAATTGGCGAATATGCTTTCGGCTCTCAACAACCTGCCCAAGCCGCTGATCGGCCGACTGCATGGCAATGCATTTGGCGGTGGCGTGGGTCTTGCCTGTGTATGCGATGTGGCTGTGGGGGTGGACAATATGCTTATGGCATTTACCGAAACGCGCCTGGGTCTCATTCCCGCAACAATAAGTCCATATGTGCGAGCTCGAATGGGCGCTTCAATGGCAAGACGGGTATTTATGTCGGGTCGCGGGTTTGCGGCAAATGAAGCAGTGAGATTAAACATTCTGTCACATGCCGTGTCTGCCGGGGATCTGGACGATGCCGTTGAAAAAGAGGTGGCGCCCTATTTGAAATGCGCGCCGCAGGCAGTCGCAAAAGCCAAGAAGCTGCTACTGTCGAGCGGACCGAAAATCGAACAGTCGGAAATCAACCATAGCATTGACGAACTTGTGGCCTGTTGGGAGGGTGAAGAGGCGAAAGAGGGAATTAGCGCGTTTTTTTCGAAACAGAAACCGGCTTGGGATTCAGATTAACGAACGGATTCGGTTTTCCGCTGGACATCGGGAAGGCCAGACATGAACGGCATGAACATACCATCCCGGCGAAATCCTGACGGAACTTTAACTTGCGCCGCCCGACATTGGCGCGATTGCACTTGTCGCAGGGCATGATGTGCCAGCAGGCGCATTGAACGGCTTGTGAAGGGCGACATTACCATCAATGCGCATACCGCAATGCGGCTGGTCCGCTTATTTTCCGCAACGCACGATATTGGATAAATCACCAGCGGGCATGGCAACCTGGTTACCTGCCGCGGTTTTGTTGATATCATGAAGTCTTGGAATTCATTTCCAGTAATGCCTCCATAACCGTTTCCATTTCAATATCTGCATTCCAACCATAAGCGGCTGCTACAGAGGCATCCAAATCTTCATGGGCGTCAATGAGCCATTGTGGTCGGATATTGTATAGTTTTGTGAGTGTTCGCTCGCCAAGTTTTATTGAAGCTTCATTTGTTATTGGCACATATCGGCCGGGGTACCCTGGAACGGACTCCTCCAGCCATTTGACCAACCCTGGCGGGTTGAGCCAATTGTTTCGCAATTCCACAAGATTCCGGGCCGCCTCGGCTATGGCAATGGCGTTTGGGTTTTTTGCGTAATTGCCGGGTGGAATATCAAGCTCAAGTCCCTCGGGGAAAGGGAATGTTTCGAACGTTGTGGTTGGAGTATATCGCGGGTCATTGCCTTTGCCGAGAAATGTCCCTTTCCGCAAAGACCATTCCTCATGAAACCGGCTATGTAAAATACCGAAAGCCGTGTCATCATCACGCGCGATGGCAACTAGTGCACTGTCGGGATATATGCGTGAATCAATCCAAACGAACAGGCGGTACTTGGATACGCGAGGTGTCGCGATATAACGCCGCAGCTCGCTCAACCGTTCAAATAGCATTTGACCTGAACGATCATGCCTCCACCATAGGGAACGCAGATCGGCCCTGTTGTTGCAATCACGCTTTGGCTTCACAAATTCTCGTATATACGTGAAGGGAGCCTCATATAATGCCGCATCGGCTTCTGACATGGCGTGTCCAAAATCGACCACCCACCTGTTTCGATTCCCTTTTGTAATATCTTTTGCATTCTGTATGGGTAGCAAAACATCGGAATTAGGTCTCCCGTTTGGATTGGCCGGCAAAGAGAGCCACTCGCGCGCTTGTTCTCCCGAAATGTCAAATGGACCTTTTTTCATGCCCCCGATAAATGCATTGCAATTATTTGCAGTGAGTCTTTTGACTGCCGTTAAATCCACCGTCGAGGTAAGGTCTGAATTAATTCGGGTGACATTCTTGTTATCCAATTGAATTGGCAATCCGGAAACATTTTTGCCAAAACATATCATTGAAACCCGAACCGATGCACCTTCCAACACCCAGGGTTCATCTGCCCATGCGTTGTAGATCGCGGAATTCTCCACAATCTTGTCCAGCACAATGCGGTTTTTGCCGCCGCGAATCGAGTTGGTGGCGACAAAGCCGACACGCTCCAACATGTCCGCATCAACCAGTTTTCCGGCTTTGTGGAACCAGTAACATACAAGATCGGCGAATGCGGGAACCTGGCCTTTATGGCAGGAGCGCATCATATCAGTGTAGTCTTGGCCAAGCGCATCTTTCTGGAAGGAGTACCCGAGAAATGGCGGATTGCCAATCACTACATTGCTTTTTGGCCATTCAGACTCACTTCCGTCTGGATTGACGATTGCGTCACGGCATTCAATTGTATCAAGTGGTTTAAGAATCGGATCGATGGCGTAGTTAAATCCGTTGCGACGCATCCACTGGATTTCTCCAATCCATACGGATACACGGGCGAGTTCAGCGGCGTATGCGTTAATCTCAATGCCTTTTACGTTTGCAGGGCCCACAATGGGGAACCCGCGTTCAAGTCCCAGTTCTTCCGCTTCAATCTGAACCTGATGCTCAATGTCTTTCAATGCGTTTAACGCAAGATACAGGAAGTTCCCCGAACCACAGGCCGGATCAAGGACGGTAAAAGTTCGAAGACGCTCCAAAAAGATCTGCAACGCCTGTTTCGCCTGGTTTTTATATTTTGCGCGCGTTCTTTTAATGCGCTGTTTGCTCGAAAGCTCCATTTTTGCCGAAATCTCGTCTTTCAACAACTCCCATTCCTTGCGCAATGGATGGGCAATCACCGGCTCGATGATTTTCATTATTTTCTCGCTGTCGGTGTAATGTGCGCCCAACTGCGCGCGCTTATCCGGATCAAGGCCGCGTTCAAACAGGGTGCCTAAAATAGAAGGGTCAATTTCCGACCAGTCGAGAGTTGCCGCGTCAAGTGTTGTTTCAATATCTTTACGACTTAGCGGAAGAGATTCCATGTCATTGAATATATTGCCATTAAACCACGAAATTGATTGAAAATCGAGTTCACCACCAGTGGCCATTGCGTTGAATAGCCTGGAAGCGTAATCCGCAAATTTGTCGGGAAATCTATGCGCCTGTTTAAGCATTTTGGTAAAAATCCCGTCGGTAAGCAGACCCGTGTCTTCAGCAAACATGCAAAAAACCAATCGATTTGCGAATTTTGCGACATTTAGTGGATCATGGCCCTGATCGCGCAACCCCTGGGCCAGTTCAGCCACCTTTGCGGCCGCCTTTTCCGTAACCGTCTTTCGTGTAATGCCAGGTCGCAGCTTTTCGGGATCGGACATTGCCCATTTAAGAATGTCGCGCTTTGCGCCGTCCAAAAAGTCTTCGAAAGTTAATTCATATGTCTCGCAAACACTGTTTGTCCAGTTGGTGCGAATATGAATCCGGGCCATATCTGAAGCAATTAGCAACGGCGGGCTTTCCAGAGCGTGCATATACTGCATCAATTGAACGAATGCGTTATCCAGGTTGGCTCCGGGGCTTTTATATTCCCATGCAAAACACCCTCTTTTCCAGACATCGGCCCAGCCACTGCTTCCACTTTCCTTCTTTACGCCACGCTCAAAGCAGTACCACTCGCCTTTTGGATCGACATCAGTTGGCGTGGGCACATCCAGCAATCTGCACAGGTCAATGAAATGAGATTGTGAGGCGGAACTTTCATTCAAATCTGAATATTGCCATTTTTTGATGAATTCATATGGCGTCATTTTTTTTGTTTTGCGCACCATGCTAAAGACCAATTTGTGAAAGTGGCAAATTTTAAATTCGAGCTGTCTGACATCGCGTATAAAATTGCTTTCATTTTTGATATCCATAATTATTTCATTTTTCAAATAGCTGCAATGTATTATCAGTCATTCCCGCCAGCTTTTGTTTTTCGCAAACCATGCCTTCCTCCATGAAAAAGCTGATATTTAATGATTTTTTGCCGCACAGGTGTAAAAATTCCTGCAAAACCAGACAAAAAGTCTACGAAAAACTTTTTCAAAAAGCCTCCTGAGCCATTGAATAATTTAATGAAAAAACTGGCGGGAATTACCGGGTTGACTTTTCTGTGGGGGGGGGTAGGATAGGGTCACGGAACCGAGAGTATGAGGGTGGGTTGCGGACTGGGGTTCGGACGCCCGCCCGAAGTCAGCAACGAAAGGAGCGCGTCATGAATACATCGGAATCCATGAGAGGCCCGTGGCCGGGTATGGATGCGGGTTATGTGAAAATCCGCAAGTCGGAATTTGGGATTAACGCCATGA
>JAPOTF010000127.1 GCA_026709325.1 Roseovarius sp. | reverse complement strand
CCGGATGGTCTCGAAGTCCTGGATGCCAATGGGAAGGCGCTGGCGGGTCATGGGCTGCCTCCTGAAAAGCGCACTGTAAAGGCGGTTGCTTTATTGCTATCACCAACCTCGCACCGGTGCAAATAAAGGATATGTAAAGGCAGTGGCAACAGGAGCCAGGATTTTCCGTCGCCGGGATTAACTCAAAGCGTTTTTCCACGTGGTTGAAAAGATCCGTTGATGAATCTGCCAATAATGCTTTAGCGGACAATCCGAACGATACTGGAGGTAAAGCGGTTTCATATGGACAGATGGATCAAATTGTCAGGTCATTTACGCGTTTACGACATGGTTGTCCCAATGTACCGCGGTTTTGCGCTGATTTGCTTCCCCTGAATGACTCGTTGCAAAAAATCCGTCTTTTGACGCGGCGACACCGCAGACGTTGGGGATCATGCCCGCTTTCGATATAATTCCCTTGTCGGCGTCAACAACAATCAAACGGCCGCTCCTGGGAGAGGAAAAGGCAATTTTTCGACCATCCCCATGCCTTGCCACCGAGCCAACATAGTTTGCAAGACCCAATTCCCGAATTGGCGCGATATTTGGAAACTCGAGACCGGTTTCCATGTCAGCCGTTGCAATCAGCGGGGCGAGTTCGGACTCGTCGCCTTCGTATTGCCCCCCAAGCCAAACCGTCATTTTATGGTCAACGGCCATGTGCCTGAGAGAAAGGCGCCGGATGGATTCCGGCACATCAAACCTGGCGATGACATCACCGTGCCGACTGTCCATAAAGGCAATGGAAGACTGCATTTCATGGAGATTCAATTTTGCGCGCCCGGTGTCCGGGTGCGTCAGGATGCCGCCATTGGCGATGCACAGCGTATGGCCATCCGGCATCATTGCAATCTCGTGCGGTCCTATCCCATGGGACGGGATTTCCCCGATACGTCCATATCCATCGGTTGCGTCGTAAATGCCAATAAGTCCCCTGCCGCTCTCAAACCGGTTTTCCGTGGCAAAGAGGAGCCTGCCGTCGCGAGAAAAAACGCCGTGCCCGTAGAAATGGGTATGGGGTGGAGATTTAAAGAGAACCGGATCATGGCGTTTGGAGATATCAATTGCCAGAGCAAAGTTGCCGGGTCTGCGCGCAAATGTAACCAGCCATGTGGATGCCGTTGCCGCAGCCATTCCATGACCTCGCCCCGGCAGCGGGTAGGTGGATAGAATGTTTCCGTCCTGATCCAGAATGGCCGTGCCAAAGCGTCCATCTTTGTCCATAAAGGCGCTGGCAAAAAGGCTTGCGTCCTTGTCGGCGGCTTCCGCCAAACGATTAAACGCGATGTCTGACAGGAAAGACAGGCCGAAAGCCGCCAGAAAATCGCGACGTGAAACCCTTGCGGCCATTAATCGCCATCCCCAAATGAAAAACCGGTCGCCAGTCCTGCTGCAGGGGCGAATTCCGCATTCAACCGATCAAGCAAAAAGTCGATGGCAAGTCTGAGATATTCAATTTTTGCTCTTTGTTTTGGGTCGGAAAGCAAATCCGCCACGGGAGAATCAAGTTCCCGCGCCGTTTTAATGCTTTGCTCAAACTCAAATCTGATGTTGTCGCCAAGATAATGGGCTTCATCAGGCAAGATCGTCTCGATTTGGCTTTGCGTAAAGAGCTTTTCCAATCCCTCGAGATTTGCGGCCACCGAGCGCATTGTTGCTCCAGAGCGCCAAAGTGCCGCCGATTTTGGCCGATCTCTCCGCGTGTTTTCACGCAAAAAGACATTGATGCGCGTATCGCGTATCGCTTCCAGGCCATGAACAAGGGTGCCGATTACGGCATTCATCGCCTCTTTTTCGGTTCTAAAGAAGCGATTTGAATGGTTCGGCAGCGTCCAGTCCAGTCGCAGACCTTCATCCCGCTCCCATGCGGCTAGAACATTGGCCGAGATGTGATAGAGATTTTCGCCGATCGCGCCGGCAAACCGGCAGCGGAACGCGTTGCCGGCTGCCAGAGTTTCCGCACCCTTGCCGAACAATATAAAGTCAAGTGCGCCAAGACCCTGCAGCGCAACGCTGTTTCTTTGAAGTTCCCCCAGATCGAGAACGTCGCTTTTTTGACTGGCAAGAGCCGACTGCACCTGCCTCAAGCCTCGGCTATTGCGATCTGGAAAGTGGAAGAAGCGCTCCACGCGATCGTTTTGGAGCACGGGACCAGAGCGAAACCACTCAATGGACGACCAGGCCTCAACCGTTTGATGGAATGCCGCCTTTGCATTGCTCAACCGACTTGCGCGCGGCATGTCGCAAAGACTGGAGATTTCCGCTGAAAGCCCGCGCGTTGTTTCAGCCAGATGCCGGTATGCCGGAACAATGTAGCTTTCCCGCGCATTGAGCAATATGCGGTTCTCGCGCCCATCGGCCCAAACATGGGAAGTCGGGAATGATTGGAGCAAAAAGGCGGCAAAAACGAAAAAACGCATCACAGACTCTCCAAAAAGCGGATAAGGTCCTCTCGACCGTTTCGGGCTAGCCGCTGAAAATTCCGCTTTGAATTTTCGGCTTCGCCTCCATGCCAGAGAATGGCTTCGGTTAAGTTTCTGGCGCGGCCGTCATGCAGAAAGAAGGTGTGGCCGCTCACGGTTTCCGTAAGACCAATGCCCCAAAGCGGCGGCGTTCGCCATTCCCGCCCACTTGCCGCGCCGACCGATTGGCCATCCGCCAGACCTTCACCCATGTCGTGAAGCAGAAAGTCCGAATATGGCCAGATCAACTGAAAGGAATGAGCGGGGTTTTCCGCGTCGCGGCGCGTAACGTATTTGGGCGTGTGGCAGGACGCGCATCCGCTTTCATAGAACAGCCGCTTGCCACGCAGAACCTGGCTGTCATTGACGTCTCTGCGTGCCGGAACGGCCAGATTCTGCGAATAGAAGGTTACGAGATCAAGCACTGGATCGGGAGCCTCGGTATCGCCAAGATGTTCCTGAACCCCGGTTGGATAGGACAGGCAGGCTGTCTGCTCCCCTGTGCAGTCCCCAAACGAGTTGGGGGATTCGGGTGTTGATATCCCAATGTCTCCGGCAAAGGCGCTGGCGCTTTGCGCGCGAATTGAGGCGTTTTGCGCCTTCCAGCCAAAACGTCCAAGGACAATCCCGTTTGATCCCGGATCACGCGTTAAAGCCGCGCGCCCGGAAACGCCATTGCCATTTGCATCGTCGGGATCGGCAAGATTTAGAATATCCGCCGGATGAATGGCTTCAATCAACCCCAAACCGATCATCGGACTGGCAACGCGAGGGGACAAGGTCGTCTCGGGATGCAAATCGCCATAGCCCATGTCGGCAACGGAGTAGTGCGGCTTGCGAAGTGAAACGATTGTCCCGTCGCCCAGCGTCAAGGGACGCTCCGTGTAGGAGACAACCATGCGGCCTTCCGATTTCAGGCCGGGAACCGCCAAATCCTGCAATTGTCCGCCATAGACCGGATCGGGAAAATTCAACGCCAGATAACCTGCCAGCATTTGCTCTTCCTCCGCGGTTTGCGCAGGGCGGGCAAGCCGCAAAAACATGGAGGTCGCGTCCTGATCGCCCTCCGGCGGATGACCGCGCCCGTCCTTAATATGGCAGCTTTGGCAGGCACGGGCGTTAAAGAGCGGCCCCAACCCGTCGGACGCATGGGTTGAAGAGGGTGAAGACACCCATAGCTTGCGAAACAATGCATTGCCGAGTTTAAACTTTTCCTCTTCCTCGAAAGCGATGTTGGCCGAGGAATGGGAAAAAGAGTCCCGGTTCACGATTTTTCGAGACGTTGCGGCACCGCCCTGCATGGCCTCGAAGCTTTCGGCTTTGGAAAAATCGTCTGTCGGCCTTGCAACATCTCGCACGCGCTTCAGGTCCGAGGAGGACAGGTCCGTTCGTTCGGAAATCGGGATATGCCTGGAGCGGAATGACTGCGAGTGAGCAAAAACCGCGGCCGCCAGCACGCCGCAGACGCAAAACGCCGCAATGCCGGGACAATGCCAGCGTCGCCTTCCAGTCGATGAAATCTTCAACGTCGTTGCTCCATCAGTGAAAAAGGGCTGGACGGGAAGGAAATCCAGCCCTTTTCCCAAACTCGGTCAATCAATGGAAAACCGCGTTCGGGTTGTCGAGACTGTCGGAACCCTCCAGATCGATGGCGCCGAGTTCAAGTGACGCAATGGCGCGTTCAATTGATTTGGTTTGCCTGACAAGAGCATCAATGGCCGCCTGTACAACGGCGTTGCCCGCCTCATTTTTGGAGGCAATCATCTGATCATAGGCCTCCTCGGTTTCGGCGCGTTCAACCATTCTGCCCATGGCGGCAATGGTAGCCCGCAGGTCGGATGCAAGTTCGGCATTCAGGCCGGCGTCTTTTGCGGCAAGCAAATCGGAAAGAGACGGGCCCGCCAGAGTCGTGCCATCAATGCGCCGGTATGTTCCAAGATAAACATTTTGGATGCCAAGCGCGTTATGGTAGTGGGAGTTGTGCGTGTTGTCGGAAAAGCAGTCATGCTCTTCTTCCGGATCGCCAAGCAACAGGCCAAGCTTCATGCGCTCTCCGGCAAGTTCCCCATAGGACAGGGATCCCATGCCCGTGAGAACCGCTCTCAGCCCGTCTTGCGCCCGACCTTCAATCAGCGCCTTGCGAGCCGCGCCATTCTCTTCCCAGTTTGCGGTCATTTCCTCCAGATCCGAGACCAGAAGTTCGGTGGCGACCGCCAAATATTGGCCGCGCCGGTCGCAGTTGCCATTGGTGCAGTTTTCAATGCCGTAATCGGTATGGGGCCGATTGCCGCTGCCCGCATCCGTGCCATTCAGGTCCTGGCCCCATAGCAGGAATTCAATGGCATGGTAGCCAGTTGCAACATTGGCTTCGATACCACCTGCTTCCTGCAGATGGTTCTGAATAAGATCAGCTGAAATTACCGAGGCGTCCACGGTTTTGCCGTCAACCACGAACGACGCGTTTGCGACAACATTTGCCACATACAGCGAATTTTCATCACTTTCCGTGCCATAGCCGGCATCAACATAGTCAATCAGACCCTCATCCAGCGGCCAGGCGTTTACCCGACCTTCCCAATCATCGACAATGGCATTGCCAAAACGATAGACTTCGGTTTGCTGGTATGGAACGCGCGCTGCCAGCCACGCCGCTTTTGCCATGTTCAAATTGGCTTCGCCAGGGTTGGCGAGAAAGGCGTCAATTGATGAATCCAGCGCTTTTGCGGCGGCAAGCGAGTCGGAATATTTCGCGTGAGCCATATCGGCATAGTGCCTGATCACGCTTTCAGGTGTTGTATCGGCAAAAACGCCTGTTGATGCAACGCACATGGTTGCCGCCAGCGCTGTGGCCGTGTTTCTTGTCGCAGTCAGGTACATCTTCGGTTATTCCTTTCCCAGTGAAATGCATTGGATGTTTGGTGAAAGACCCACTTGAGAAACGAGACGGACCATATGATATTTCCATCCAACATCAAAATATCCCCGCTCTTAAAACAACTCACCGGGTCGCCGTCTTCGGCAATCTTGCAAGACCGGGGATTCCGCTGTCCTGCCAGGATAAAGATCGGCAATGCATTCGCACTTGCATGAAAAACCCATTGCGCCTGACACGATCCAAGTTTTTGCTTCCACAAACATGAATAGTCCATTAAGGTATTGTCGAGAGCGTGTAAAGAAAATTATGACTTTTTTGGTAGGGAATTATTTTTGACGCGTAAATATGTTTTTTTTCAATGCGCTGCAATGCGGGGGCCACGAAAATGAAAATAACTCAGCATACCAACTACGCCATCCGGATGCTCATGTACTGCAACTCGAAAAGCGGACTGGCGACGATTGGCGAGATAGCCGGATTTTACAATCTGTCGGAAAAATTTCTGACCAAAATTCTTTCCAGTCTCATCAGATGCGGATTTGTGGAAACGGTACGCGGGCGAAAAGGCGGCATCCGGCTTGCCAGACCGGCCGAGGAGATTTTCATTGGCGACGTGATACAAAAGATCGAGGAAAACTTTGAGCTTGCCGAATGCTTCAAGCCGGGCGAGACGAGCTGCCCGCTTGTAAACTCGTGCGGTTTAAGTCTGGCCCTGTCCCGGGCGCTTCAGGGTTTTTTCGATATCCTTAACGAATACACGCTGGCTGACCTGACAAACCGGAAAACCGCATTGCACAATCTTATGTTTGAATCCACATTAACGGGCGCTCATTGAATTGAAGCCCTTCATTGAGCGCTATTCCGAAAAACACGGCCATTATCTCGCTGACTTCCCGTAGGCAGCATGTCGTTCCTTCGCGGATTTGGCGCAATACACATCTTTGCCAGGTCGCGAGCAAAACGAGAAAGACCATTTTGCGCCTGTCATGCCGCGCGGGCAGATATCCCACTGGCAAGACCTCCTTTCCCCGGTTCCCTGACGAAGGCTGTTCGCGGCCAATGCCGCAAAGGAAGGTTGCCGGGGGTTTTGCGTTTCGGCATGGTCCCGGCGCGCGATGTAAAAGCGTCAGATTTAACGCCACAGTTTTTCATCGCCCGTGAATTGATGCCCTGGAGGCTTGCCGTTTCCTGCAAACGCGCCAGGGATGTTGCGCATGATTGTCGCCACGCTGCTTTCCCCGCCATGACAGGGCAGCGCCCGACACCATGAAATCGATCCCGTTGAAAAAACGGCGCCGTTTCACGGCGGCGTGCAAAATATATCATGTCACCTCTCATCCGTGAATCCTGCGTTCCTCCGCGCCCGGGAAAGGCATGGGTGATTTCTTCGGAAACCGGAGGGTAGTTGTCGGAATGGCCCCAGTTGGATGCAAGAAGCATCGCGTGCTGGGGAGTGCCAGGCGCCAGATCGTATCGGTCAAGTTCCACCCCGCCGGCACCTCCCGCCGCAAGACCGAAATCTCCAATGAGCCCCCGTCGCCAAAGCCCCGACCTCTCGCCCGTACATGCCAGATGCCCTTCACCCGGTTCGGTCTGCCATGCGCGAGAGCCGGGTGTGGAGCTTTCGGACCTCCATGCACCATGGCTCGCCCTTTCGCGTACCGGCGGACGGGTAATATCCGTTGCCTCCGAGATACATTATCCGTCCCCCTTTGCTTGGATATTCTCCGGTGCCGTCCATCGTTTCGACAGAGCAGTATTCCGGATGGGTTCCGTTAAGGACGACTTTTAGGGATTGAGCGTCGATGCGCCCTTTGAATGCAGGTCGGTTGGCAAATCGTATTCATGCCCCGCATGTTCCATCCACCATCGAAGGGAAAGATCGGCGGGCGGCGACCACGGAAAATTCATCGCCGAAAGACGATGCTTCGGCCTCGGCGATATTGTCGGTCTTCGCCACGAGGAATAGCAGCATCCATATTCGTCAGCGTGGTTGTCATACGTGGAAAGACCAAATTCCCGGAGCTTTTTGCATTCAAGGTCCATTGCCGATGTAACGGGCGTGTGCGCGCCTGTCGCCTGCGCGATGGGCGCTTCAAACGAGAGATGCTCATTATCCATATGCAAGATAGGTGAATGCCGACATCAGCATGGCGATTTTCGATCGGGATTTGTCGGGTCTTACAATAAACGGTATGTGATCTTCCGTTTCGCCGCATCTCGGTTGCAAGGCGCATACGCCGCTTTTTATGTTCTCGGGAAGTGAGACGCCAAGATCGGGTTCCCAGTTTCAGTCAATCAGGGCGTCGTCGTGATAATGCGCGCCACCATATGTTTCGGCCGCCATGTGAAATGAATCGGCGCCTTTCCAGTTAAATCCCGTCATTAGTCTGACAGGATGGTTGACGCCCTCCATATGCAGGTTGTTTGGACCGGTGTCGCAGATAATGTCGGGAATGCCGGTCGGGGCCATGTCGCATGTCGGATCCCGGTAGCCGAGAAGACGATCATTTGAAGGAATTTCACCGCAAGAAGCGGCGACGAGATGGTGGACACCGCGGCAGTTGTCTGCAAAAATCCTCTTCCGTGAATCAATGGAATTATTCTCCCCATGTTTTCATAGGGTGCAAAAGATCGGGCGCACATTTTAAATCAAGACCGTGAATTCGCATATTGCGTTTTTTGGCGAGACCGCATCCGCCGATTGCCGGCCGCCGTCCCTAATTCTAATCCAGCGATTTGATTTGCAGGTCAAATCCGTCCTGGATATGCGCGGTATATGTTTCAAGCGCCGCCGTTCTGTCACCGGTTGCGATCACATCCACCAGCGTCATGTGATCCGTTAGAGATTTTTCGAGATCCTCCTCCGCAATCGCGGAGAACAGATGAAAGGCCATGGCCTTTCCCCATATCATGTTGAACATTTCGCTCAGGAATCGATTGCCCGTCAGTTCCACAAATTTTGAGTGAATGTTGCGGTTTGCCTCGAAATAGGCCCGAACCGTTTTTTCCCGGAGGTTTTCCTCGCGAAGAATGGTTTTGCGCAACTCTTCAAGGATTTTCCGGTCCTGGCGAGCCGCCAGAATTCTCGCGGCCTGCCCCTCAATCGCGGCGCGCGCCTGATAAAGCTCCCTGATTTCCGGTTCCTTCATCTGATACAGAATAAAGCCTCCACGGGGCGACGACCGAAGTACGCCTTCCTGTTCCAGCCTGAAAAGGGCTTCGCGAACCGGTGTTCGGCTGATTTGCATCTCTTCGGCAAGTTTCTGCTGCACCAGTTGATCGTTGGGACCAATCTCGCGGGATATTATGGCATCGAGCAATTGCCGGTATACTGCATCTGCAAGGCGGCGGCGATCATTCCGGATTGTTTTAAGTGCCAATTTTACGCTTCCGTTTACTGTTTTCCGTTAAGATCGTTCAATGTCGGGCTCCGAAAATTTTCCACGTTTTCTTCTTGAACTCGCATGGATACAGTATACAGTATTCAAAAAAAACGGGAGATGGAATACCATGTGTGGAATTGCCGGGCGAATTTTGGCCGCACCGGGACGGGTTGGCGGCGATTTGGTTGAATTGATGGATGCGCAGGAGCACCGTGGCGCGGACAGCACCGGCTTCGCGATTTACACCATGCCCCGCGATACCGGTTATGTCCTGAGAGGCATGGGATTTGACAAATCGGGAATTGGGAGCGATCTCGCGGATTTCGAAAACGCCCTGAAAGATCATGGCGCCTCGCTGCTTTGCGATCCGGAAATACTGACGGACGACAGTCGGCACTACTGCTTTCGCATGGAGATTGGCGACCCCGACAACATCGCGAAGTGGGTTGCCGACGCCGACACTCTAACGGACAGAATTGAAATCCAGTCCTGCGGTCGCAGCCTGGAGATTATCAAGGATATCGGGGGCGCCAGGGCGGTTGCCGACAAGCACGGCGTCCGCGAGATGACGGGAACACATGGTCTGGGCCATGCCCGTCTTGCAACGGAAAGCTCGGTTCTGCCGAATGCCAGCCATCCATTTTGGGCCAGACCGTTTCCAGATGTGGCGATTGTTCACAACGGTCAGATTACCGACTACTACACATGGCGGGAAAGACTGCAGAGACGGGGTTACAACTTTCTCACATACAATGATAGCGAACTGATTGCCGTCTGGATATCCGATCAGATGAAAAGCGGTCTCACAATGCAGCAGGCGCTGACGAAGTCGATTACATCCATCGACGGCGTCTTCACCTATATGATTGCGGTTGGCGGGGGCATTGGATTCGCCAAGGATCGCTTTGCAATGAAGCCGATCGTCATGATCCGGGAGAACGCCAATCTGGCGGCGGCAACGGAAGAGCAGGCGGTGCGCCGGGTATTTGCCGATGAATGCGAGGTCGTTAATTTTGATGGACCGAGTCTTACCGGCATATGGCAGGTTGGAAACCGGAGAATTGCCGCATGAGTGAAACAGTCATTGATGTCGGTCAGAGACCGATTCGCGAAATTCACGAGGAAATTCAAGACGCGGCGAAGTCCAGCGGCCGGATACGCGTTGTAAACACGTTGTCCCGCCACAATCTCGGTGTGGGGCTGCCCCCCGGAATCGATATCGCTTTCGAGGGGTCGGTCGGCTATTATTGCGGCGGTCTGAATACCGGCGCGAATGTTGTTATTGAGCGCAATGCCGGATGGGCGTGCGGAGAAGGCATGGATGGCGGGCATATCACCGTTGGCGGCTATGCGGGCATGTCGTGCGGTTCCGCAATGATTTCGGGCACGATCCATGTAAAGGGCGATGCGGGGCCGCGCGCGGGTGTGGCAATGAAGGGCGGCAATATCGTTGTCGAGGGAAAAATTGGCTACCAGTCCGGATTTATGGCGCATTCGGGCAAAATCATCGCTCTCGGCGGCGCGGCCGCAAGTTGCGCAGACGCTCTCTGGGAGGGAGAGATATGGGTCGCGGGAGAGGTGGAAAGCCTCGGAGTCGATGTGGTGGTAAAGGACCCCACCGCAGAGGAGGTGCACGAAATAGACAATATACTTGAGCCTCTGGGACTTGTGGATACTTCAAGAAACTGGCGCAAGATGATTTCCGGTCAGCGCCTCTGGTATTTTGAGTCAAGGGATGCAAGCGCATGGCTGATGATATGAATCAACCCCATGAATATCCATTCGAACCCGCGACGGAAGAGGAAATCCGATTCGGCGAGGGATCGGTACAGGGACGCCCGGCCGGTGTTCCGTCATCATACGACGAGGGCGGATCGACACGCTGGACGCCAGAGGCCATTTCGGAGGTTCACGCTCTGGCCCAGCTCGGTCGCTACCAGGTTCGCGGATATAACACTTTCAACAAAAGGATGCCGACTTTTGACGATTTGACCTTTGTTCCGTCGACTCTGACGCGTCTACCGCTGGAGGGCTACCGCGAGAGTTGCGACACAACGACTGTTCTGGGTGGGGGCAGGGGCCTTGTGGAGAAACCCGTTGAACTAAAGATTCCCATATATATTGCCTCCATGTCGTTTGGCGCCCTGTCCGCTTCGGCGAAAGCCTCACTGGGATATGGCGCATCCAAGGTCGGCACCATGACATGTACCGGGGAAGGGGGCATGCTTGAAGAGGAGCGGGAGGCGTCAACCCGTCTGCTATATCAGATGTCGCCCGCGCGCTATGGAGTTGACCTTGATCATCTTAGACGTGCCGATGCTCTCGAGATGGTTGTGGGACAGGGAGCCAAGCCCGGCACGGGCGGTCTTCTTCTGGGCATGAAGGTTTCTCCAAGGGTTTCGAAAATGCGCACTCTTCCCGAGGGCGTCGACCAGCGGTCCACCATACGTCATCCGGACTGGCTTGGGGCCGATGACTTGTCGGTGAAAATCGAGGAACTCAGAATCGCGACAAACTACAAGGTGCCCATATTTATAAAAATGGGCGCCACCCGGCCCAGATATGATGTCGCGGTTGCCGCGAAAGCCGGGGCCGATGTGGTGGTTGTTGACGGTGCGGAGGGCGGTACCGGAGCTTCACCGGAACTGCTGCTGAACCATACTGGGATTCCCACGATTAGCTCCATCAGGGCGGCTCGCGAGGCACTGGATGAATGCGGCATGACCGGCAAGGTAAGTCTTGTGGCTGCGGGCGGCATACGCTCTGGCGTTGACGCCGCAAAATGCCTTTCCCTTGGAGCGGACGCTGTGATGATTGGAAATGCCGCCATGATCGCGATTGGATGCAATTCTCCCAGACACATTGAGGATTACGAGAAGCTTGGAACCTCTCCCGGCGCATGCCATCACTGTCACACGGGAAGATGTCCCGTGGGTGTCGCCACTCAGGACCCGGAACTGGAAAAGCGCATGAAGCCGCGCGCTGGCGCCGAGCGGATTGCGCGTTTTCTGACCGCGATGACGATGGAGATAACGGCACTTGCCAAGGCATGCGGAAAATCTTCGGTTCACAACCTTGAAATGGAGGACTTGCGGGCCCTTTCGTTCGAGGCATCCGCATTTACGGGTGTAAAGATGGCGGGAATTGATCGGCCCTTTGACTGGCGGGACGCAGATCACCTGATTTGACCGGTTTTTGCAATACGGGGATATTCGGATTTACTCGTCATACCCGTTCCAGGCAGACTTTCGGGAATCTTAGACATGCATGTCCGATACCGGCATCCATGCGTTCTGAAACAAGCGCCAAGTTCGATTTTCAATCTGTCAACGGAATTTTTTGACATTATATGTCCGACAATGAAATATCTCAGTGATACTGCTGTCCCGGCGGAATTTCAGCAGTTGGGAGACGCAACAATGGACGAGAAGGACTTGGGATCACGATTGCGCGCGGCGCGCGAAACCCGCGGCCTCAGCCAGCAGTCCTCAGCGCAAGCGCTCGGGCTTCCCCGTACCGCCATCACCCAGCTTGAAGCCGGCAGACGATCCGTATCGACGCTTGAGCTGTCCCGGCTTGCCAACCTCTACCAGCGCTCGGTCGTCGACCTTTTGCATGACAGCCCCAGGGATGAAGACAAGGATGTCTTCATGGCTCTCCACCGTGCGGCGCCGGAACTGGAGAAGAACCCCGGCACCCGCGCGCAAGTCGCCCGGTGCGTTCACCTGTGCCGCGAGGGCGTTGCGCTTGAACGCCTGCTCGGCGCCGAACATCGCGCAGGACCGCCCAGCTATGAGACGCGCCTCCCCCGCTCGTCCGGGGAGGCCGTTGCGCAAGGCGAAGACGCGGCAGACCAGGAGCGGCGCAGGCTGGGTATAGCCAACGCGCCGATTGCCGACGTTTCCGAGCTCATCGCTTCCCAAAGTATCTGGGCGTCCGGCGTCACTCTTCCAGATGGGATGTCAGGCCTCTTCCTTCGCCATCCCAGCATCGGGCTGGCAATTCTCGTAAACTCTTCTCATGCGAAGGGACGCCAGCGATTTTCCTGCGCGCACGAATACGCACATGCCCTGCTGGATCGAAACAGCAACGTTGCGATCTCCAGCACCGACAATTCGTCCGACATGGTCGAGAAGAGGGCGAACGCTTTCGCCGCGGCCTTTCTCATGCCGAGAGGCGGAGTCTGGACCACACTCAGGAGTCTCGACAAGGGCCTGCCGAGCCGCCGGGATCACGCCATTTTCGATGCCGCCAGCGGTGGCCACATTGAAGCGGCACAGCGCACGCAACGCATCACCTACAAGGATAACGCCATGCTCGCGCACCATTTCGGCGTGAGCTACCAGGCGGCCGCCTACCGTCTGAAGAGCCTGCGATACATCTCGGGCACCGCATGCGATGATCTCCTCAACCAGGAGCGCTTTGGACGTCGGTATCTCAAGGCTCTAAGCATGTACAACGACGTCGGTAGGCGCGAACACGAGCAATATAGGGACCGCGAACTTCGC
>JAPOTF010000012.1 GCA_026709325.1 Roseovarius sp. | reverse complement strand
TCCTTGTATTCGACATGTTTGCGTGCAACCGGATCATATTTGCGAATTGACATTATCTCCGTCATGGTTCGCTCATTTTTTTTTGTCACGTATTAATGACCGGTGCCCGCTGTCGAATTAAGGCGGATTTTGATTGTGGTGGGCTTGGCCATATCCATTCTCCTGTGGCGGGAAACCGGTGAATCCCGCTATTTCCAATCTTGAAACCGCCTTTTAGCCGTTGCGTCGTCCATGTCAACCACATTTCAAGCGGGTATTGTCATTCCAGTTGCAGGGGCAGTCTGGCGCTATTTCATCGACAGTTGCCGGTTAACCCGATAGAAGTGATGATTGCCAATTATCTCCGTTTGATAAAATTTACTTGACCACGACGGGGAAACGTATCTGCTGTGATAATGCGTTGCGCCCCAAGTGATGTTGTGCGTTTTGCCATTAATCATGTATGACGCCACTTTGCCCGCCAGCTCAAAAGCCCTGGTGTCGTCAATGTCCTCGCGAAGTCCGTCGCAAGTATAGGAAAACTGGCAGCGATGCTTTTCGCCGATGCCCTGATTGACAACCTCGCAAATTGTATCGGGATAGACGGGGCTGTCAATTCTGTTAAGTATGACCTCAGCAACTGCAACCTGTCCCATGATGCTTTCACTGCGGGCCTCAAAATAAATGGCCTCGGTCAGACAATACCACTCTGGGCCTTGCCGTTTGAATGCAAGTGATTGTATCCAGTCAAAGGTTAAATCTCTACTTGACTTCTTCTGATCCAGCAACCCTTCAAAAACATTCTTCGACAGTGAAGCCAATACATGTCGTTCAAGTTTTTCCGTTTGCGGCGTTTCCATGTCCGCATTTAAAATGCCCGCAAACGATATAATGGCGAAAAGGGACCACCACCATAATTTCAAGACGAACTTGGTAGGCATCAATATCCTCGGAGTCAAAAAGAATGGAAACCAGATTAACATCTTGCTTGACGCATGTTTACCGCATTATCAGATTGAAAATTTGGAGTTGCATATTTGCAACATAAATAAGGCGTTATTTCAAATACTTAAAACACTCTTGTTACCTTGTAGAAAGCGCGGCGTTATATTGTGCAAACTACCAGTTTCGACACAATTTATTGTAGTTTCAAGAAACGGCATTATTGGCTGTAAAATTGAAACTTGATGCATAAAATGCCTGGAATGCCAATCTTGATGCCATCCCCGATCATCTGCCAGCCCGCAAAACAATCTGAAACCTCTGAAGCGAGGCATATGGAACATAACATGAGTCGCTTCATTGCATGTATCTGCCTCGTTTGAGAATTTAATCTGCCTTATGGGCATTCTTATCGAGTTTATCCCGCACGGCCAGTTGCGCAACGGCCAGGCGGGCCACGGGAACCCTAAATGGAGAGCATGAAACATAATCAAATCCCGCCGTGCGGCAAAATGCTATTGATTCGGGATTTCCACCATGTTCGCCGCAAATGGAAAGCACCAGGTCGGGCTTGACCTTTCGGCTGCGTTCCGCCGCGATATTCAGCAGTTCACCAACTCCATACACATCAAGCGTATGGAATGGATCTTCCGGATAAACACCCTGTTTGACATACTCGGACATGAACTTTCCGGAATCGTCACGACTTAAACCGTAAGTCATTTGCGTCAGATCATTGGTTCCAAAGCTTAAAAATTCCACGTGGCGCGCAATATCGTTCGCCATTAACGCCGCGCGCGGCGTCTCAACCATCACACCAAGCCTGTAGGCGAATTTTCGGTTGGACTCGTTCATTACCGCGTCGGCAACCGCGTCTATGCGCTGCTTGACCAGTTCAACCTCCTTGCACGCGCTCACCAGCGGAATCATGATTTCAGGCACCACCGCCTTTATTTCACGGCTTGCCGAAACCATGGCCTCAAATATCGCGCGAGCCTGCATTTCATAGATCTCGGGAACCACAATTCCCAGCCTTACTCCACGCATGCCAAGCATCGGATTGTATTCTCCGAGCTCTTCCACCCTGCGAGTCACGTCAGGCAGCGGCAAATCAATTGCCTCCGCAAGATCACGGTGACCGGCATGATCCGATGGCAGGAATTCATGAAGTGGCGGATCGAAAAGGCGGATGCAAACCGGCTTGCCCTCCATGATTCGAAAGAGGTCGATAAAATCCGCCCTCTGCATTGGCAGCAGCAGTTCAAGCGATGCGGCACGTTGTTTGCTGCTGTCGGCAAAAATCATTTCCCTCATCACTCTAAGCCGGTCCGCCTCGATAAACATGTGCTCGGTTCTGCACAGGCCAATTCCATCAGCTCTAAACGATCGCGCCGCCCTGGCGTCGGCGGGAGTATCGGCATTGGCCCTTACGGCAATGTCGCGCACATCGTCAGCCCATTCCATAAAGGTGATTTGCGCCGAATCGCTTGACGCCTCATGCATTGCGGCTTCTCCAAAAAGCACTTCTCCACTTGTTCCATCAATGGTGATTATGTCGCCTTCATTGAGAACCCTGCCATTTGGAAATGTCAGTTGTCTGGCAATGGCATTCAATTCAATGTCACTTGCGCCGACAACGCATGGCAAACCTATTCCGCGACCAATTACAGCCGCGTGACTGGACATGCCCCCACGCATTGTAAGCACTGCCGCGGCCGCATGCATTCCGCGTATGTCTTCCGGGTTGGTCTCCCGTCGAACAAGTATCGCCAATTCATCTTTTGCGGCCGCCGATTGCGCTCCACCGGCAGTAAAGACAATTCTGCCTGATGCCGCGCCGGGACTTGCGGCAATTCCATAGGCAAGCACATCGCGTGGCGCCTCCGGATCAATCTGCCGGTGCAGCAATTCATTCAAAGCGCGAGGTTCAACGCGCATCAGGGCCTCTTCGCGCGATATTATTCCATCGCGAGCAAGTGCCACCGCGATCGTCACCGCCGCGCGTGTTGTACGGTGGGAGCGTATCCCATCAAGAATATATACCCGACCATCCTGTATGGTGAATTCGATCTGCAACTCTTCACGCAATTTCGCGCGAATAAGTTCCGTATAGTCCCTGAGCTCTTCAAATGAACCCGGCGCCACATCTTCAAGCGAAGCTCCTCCCGGGGCGCTCGCAATGAACAGTGTGCCGGCAGATCCGTTCAAGTCCTCCCGCCCCTGATTTTGCCTCAAATACCGCCCTTCAATCCCGCGCTTGCCGGTTTCGCTGCCAACAAGCTGCATCACTCCCGACCCGCACTCGCCCCGCCCCATGCCAAGCATCATTTTTTGCACCACGAGACCGAGACTGGCATCGGCAGGGGCCCCATTTGCCATTCGCAGCAGTCTTGCCGAGGTTGTCTCCCAACTGCGAGCCATCAATTGAAGGACTTTCATCAGTTGCAGCGAGGGATCTTGAGGAAAAGCCTCTTTGGTTTCCTCCATATATGAAGACAGCGTCTGTTCAAGTTCCGATACGGGATCGTCTCCCGCTGTTTCGAATAGATCGGGGTCCAGCCCCTCCACCTGTACGGCATAGGATTGCACAAATCGCAAATAAAGTGTCGCGGCGGCATGCGGTCCGATATGTTTGGATAGTTCGCAATGCAACTCGTCATTCATCCCGATGTTAAGCATGGCGCCAGGTCCACCCCAGTCGGGATCTTCAGATGAGGGTCTGGCACACAAGAGAGGTTTTTCCTCAAAAGGCGCCAGAATTAAATTCCGATCAGGCTGGCTGCCTTCGGCAATGGCCCGGACGGCTTCAAATGAAAGCGCAACCGTGCAAGGTACGGGAATATCCAGCCGAACAAGCCTTTGCAGAAATTTTGCCCTTCTGCCATGTGTTGCTGTCGCCAACGGCGCATCAGGCGTAATGAGAGTTATATGTTCAATATTTTGCTGCACTGCGGAATGATTATGCACCTGCATAAAAAATGCAAGCGTATACCATCAGGATTCCACAAGTGTTAGATCGGCGGCCTTGAGACACGTCCGCCTGATTCGATTAAGCAGGTTAAGCCTGTTTATTCGGACATTTTTTTCCTCGGCGTTAATCTGAACTGATTCAAAGAACGCGTCAATGGGCTTCCGCAATTGGGCCATTTCCTTCATGGCCCCTGCATAATTCTCCTTTTGAACAGCTTCGGAAATCCTGTTTTCAGCCTCGTCAAGAGATGCAAACAAATCAGACTCCTCGATTGAGGCGGCCAGACTGATATCCGCCCCGGAAGAATAAAGCACGCCATCCTTCGCTTCCGCCTGCTTGAGAATGTTGTTGGCGCGCCTAAAGCAATGCACAAGATTTTCACCATTTTCCGTCGCCAATACATCTTGTAGAGCTTTTGCTCTCTTCACCAGCAGCGAAAGATCATCGCTGTCCCGCATAACGGAGCATGCGTCAATGACATCGTGACGTATTCCTTCTTCGCGAAGATATACCTTTAAGCGCTCATGTATAAATGACATCAAATCAAAGGACACTCTCCCGACATCAACCTCACGGAAGCACGATGATTTGCCGACATGTTTTAGAACGACCTTTTCGCGCAATGTAATTGATGAGCCGTTAATGCGATTTGAAGCCGCGGCGACACTGTCCCTTAATTCATTTGCATCATTATCGCCTTTGCCTGTTGCGTCATGTTTGCCTGACGCCATCGCAAACTCGTCATCCACTGCCACATTGCCTTTAAGCAGCAAGCATCCGAGAATCAGGCGCATCGCCTCGTCGATGCCCCTGGACAGACTGATCCTGACATCGTTGTCAAGAATTAGGCGAATGATCCCCAATGCCGCTCTGCGAAGCGCAAACGGGTCTTTCGAACCGGTGGGCTTCTCGTCAATAATCCAAAATCCGCACAACGTATCAAGTTTATCGGCAATGGCGACCGCAATTGACACGGGACTAGCCGGGACTTCATCAGATGGGCCAACGGGAGAATAGTGATGCCGCGCCGCATGTCCAACTTCTGCCGGAAGACCGATTGCCTTGGCATAATATTGTCCCATAACTCCCTGCAATTCGGGAAATTCATTTACCATTTCCGAACTTAGATCCGCTTTTGCCCATCGCGCGGCCAATCTTGCCATATCCTCGCTTGCGCCGACATGGGATGCCAAAAGACCAGAGAGAAGTTCAAGTCTTGCAATCCGCTCGTATTGCGTTCCCAATCTTCTTTCAAATGTCACGTTTTTAAGGGCATCCAGCCATTCAAATCCACCATCCCCCGCAACTCTGAGATCATTTTCCCAGAAAAACTTTGCATCTGCCAAACGCGCGGAAAGAACCTTGCGATTTCCAGCCAATATGGTCTCGCCTCCATCATCGGGCATGCAGTTTGCAATTGTAATAAAGCGCTCTATCCGGCCTGTTTTCGGGTTTCTTGCCGAAAAGAATTTCTGGTGCTCCCTCATTGACGTGACAATAACTTCCGAGGGGAGAAGCAGAAACTCCTCCGATATCTCTCCCATGAGCGCCATCGGCCATTCAACAAGTCCAGCCACCTCGGCAAGCAGTTTTTTGTCTTCGACAACTTCCAAACCAACCGCAAATGCAAGATTCTCGATGTCATGCCGAATGCTTGCAGCGCGTTCCATCGGATCAAGCATTACATGCGCTCTCTTGAGTTTTCTCACATAGTCTTCAAATGAGACTACCGCAATTCGATCAGTGCCCGTTGATCTGTGGCCCCATGTGGCATTTCCCGATTTAACGCCGTCAATGTCAACATCCACAACCTCCGCTTCGCCCGCGGAATTTGAAAGCAGGCAAAGGATTGAATGCAGCGGTCTCGCCCATCGCAGACTGCCATTCCCCCAACGCATTGATTTTTGCCATGGGAAATTCAGGACCACTTTTTTCAACGTTTCCGCAACGATGGTTTCAGCTTTTCTTCCAGGGCGCGATATCCTTGCGACATAAAACCCGCCCTTTTCGTCTTCGCCGACTTCAAGTTCCTCCCTCGCAAGCCCCGCGCTTCTTGAAAAGCCTTCAATCGCTTTTTCCGGCGCATCTATTCGAGGACCTTTGCGCTCTTCCGTCACACCGGGACTCTTGGACGGCAAACCATCCACGGCAAGCGCAAGCCGTCTTGGGGTGGCGAAAGCCTCGGCGCCGGAAAACGCGAGACCCGCCTCGGTCAGTCCATCAGCAATGCCCTTTTTTAGGTCACTCATCGCCTTTTGCTGCATTCCCGCGGGAATTTCCTCTGAAAAAAGTTCAATTAGCAGATCCGGCATTGATCATTTCCCCTCCGATGCTTCAGGGCATTCCTCCGGTTTTTCCCTGCCGTTGAACACCGCATCGCCACATTTATTGATTTGGTGCCATATGTAGCCACTGCCGCTCTCGGTTATCGCAACAACGCGGTCCACACCGTATTGCACGTTGGATTGACCAAGAAAAGCCGTGGCTTTGCCATTGCCAAGTGCGGCCCCAATTGCCTTCGCGTCAAAGCAATCAAACCACCCGGGCGCGGACAGCGGTTCCGCCCCCGCATATTGCCTGTATTCATCAACCAGACGTTGCGGATTCAAATCCGTTTTAAAGCAGGCGCGGTAACGTATCGGACTGCTTGTGGCGTCAATTGAAGTGAAGTTGGTATGGGCGAGCGGTTCCAAACGGCCTGTCAATTTTGAATTCAGCAAAACATCCTCCTGGCCGGATGCGCCTTTCATCTCGTAAAAGTGATAGATCTGAAGATAGTAAACAGCGCCGCCGACAAATGCCGCGGACATTATTATCACCAGACCAAGAAATTTACCCGCCACCTTCAATTCCCCTTCACATCACATGTCCGGCAAGCCCCGTTCCAGAAATCATAATGGCCGGGTTTAAATGCCTGCCGATATCGTCGTTCAAAATCCGATTGTTCAGGCCCGGACAAGTAAAGCAAATCATGCATCTCCATCTGGAAACCGCCCCGTCATTCGCGATTCCCTCCGTCTTCCGTTTTTAAATATGCGTCAGCGCATTTCCTGGCCAGCGCGCGGACTCGCGCAATATAGGCCTGGCGTTCGGTAACGCTTATGACTCCGCGGGCATCGAGAAGATTGAAAATGTGACTAGCCTTGATGCATTGATCATATGCGGGGCGGGCCATCACAATCCGCCTGCCCGTTTTAGGATCTTCATCCGGCTGATTTAGCAGCGCGCCGCATTCGGTTTCCGCATCCTCAAAATGCCTAAACAGCATCTCCGTATCGGCCGCCTCAAAATTATGTCGACTGTATTCTTCCTCGGTCTGCCGGAACACGTCTCCATATGTAAGCGGAATTGGCGCGTCCGGGTCGTTGAACGGCATGTTCATGACATGGCCCACCCCAAGCACATGCATTGCCAACCGCTCCAGCCCATATGTCAGTTCACCGGAAACCGGATGGCAGTTATGCCCGCCAACCTGCTGGAAATATGTAAACTGGCTTACTTCCATGCCATCGCACCATACTTCCCACCCGAGACCCCAGGCGCCGAGCGTTGGACTTTCCCAGTCATCCTCGACAAAGCGAATATCGTGCATTGCCATGTCTATGCCAATGGCCTTGAGGCTTCCAAGGTAAATTTCCTGAAAATCAGGTGGACTTGGCTTGATCATTACCTGGAACTGATAATAGTGCTGAAGACGATTTGGATTTTCTCCATATCGCCCGTCGGCGGGTCGCCTTGAAGGCTGAACATAGGCGGTGGCCCATGGCTTTGGCCCCAGAGCGCGAAGCGTGGTCGCCGGATGGAATGTTCCCGCGCCGACTTCCATGTCATATGGCTGCATGATCGCGCATCCCTTCTCGGCCCAATATAGTTGAAGTCGAAGTATCAGTTCCTGAAAACTGCGTGGTTTACCTGCGATGTTTGCCATTGGCGCCTCTAATTCCGGCTATGATTGATTGCGCCAGCAACTAAGGTCCATTGACTGATTGGTCAATTGCGGGCCGCCATATTTAACGTGGTAATTCACCTGCTCGCGATATCCGCGGCAACATGAATCAATGTGGGCTTGTCCGCATTGAAAGACTTTGCCAGATCATCAATTAGCTCACTTGTCGACTCGGGTCTTGAAGCATGCGCGCCATATGCGTTTGCCAATGCGCAAAAATCGGGGTTTTTTGCAATTACGGCATTGGGAGCGATTTGCGAGCGAATCATGCTCTCCTCTATTTCCTTGAGTTTGCCATTGTCCCATATGACAATCGGAAGCGGCAGTTTCATTTCCACAGCCGTTCCAAGTTCCTGAATTGTATACTGGAATCCGTAATCTCCCGCGATGCACAAAGTGGGCTTTCCGCATCGTCCAAGGGCTCCGCCAATTGCTGCGGGCAGGGCGTACCCAAGCGTGCCAAAGCCAAAAGGGTGGTGCCAGTGCCCCGGTTTGAACATGGGCCATACCTCCTTGGCAACATAGGCAAATTGCGTCATGTCGGAATAAATCATTGCGTCCGGGGGAACGGCACTGGCAAGAGCCTCGCATACCGGAACTATGCCAGGTCTTTCAGCATCGGTTTCCCCCCGCCATCGCGCTTTGCATTTCGCTATGTATTCCGGCGACCAGATTGACGACTTTTTGCCCGGCAGCAGCGACGCCAGCTCTTCAAGAAAAAGTCTGGCATCGGATATGATTGCGATATCCGAACGGGGGTGATTCAGTTCCGCCGGGTCCATATCCACTCGAATCACGATTCCCTTTGCTCCGAGTTCATTTCGCCACAAATCAACTTCGGACAATTCCGTTCCCACCGCAAGAACGACATCCGCTTCGCCAATTACTCTTTCGCTTTCAGGCCTTGCCAGATACGCGCCAAAACAAAGCGGGTGTTCGGGATTAACAATGCCGCGCCCCGCATATGTCGTAAATGCGGCCGCGCCGGACTTGTCGACAACGTCCCGCGCGGCGGGACCGGCGCCTGCAGCGCCTCCACCAAATATGACAAGTGGCTTTTTGGCGGCTCCAAGAATTCGCGCCGTTTCCCTGACATCGGCTGAAGACGCCCTTGGCCGCTCCGCAACGCGGCCGGTTGCATTGGCAGCCGGCGCCGAAACAGCGCCGCCAAGCGATACCGACACCTGGATATGCCTTGGTCGCGGCCGTGCGGTTGCGAACTCGTTAAGCGCTCTATCGATAAGGCCATACACGGCCTCGCTGCCGCGCCCCTCAAGACTCCACTCGCAGACAGCGGCGGCGGCTCCCGCCTGGTCAATCATCTGATGCAGCTGTCCCCGACCGGAAGCCGTTTCATCGAGGCAGCTGGAAATCGCAAGAACGGGTACACTGTCTGAATACGCCTGCCCCAGCGCCGTCAGCGCATTGCAAAGTCCGGGGCCGGTAATTACAAAGCAAACCCCGGGCCCTCCGGTGGCTCGGGCATATCCGTCAGCCATGAATGCGGCGCCCTGCTCGTGTCTTGCAAGCACGTGCCGCAGTCCCGCCTCCTCAATTCCCCGATACATCTCAATATTGTGAACCCCCGGGATGCCAAACACCACGTCAATCCCTCGAGCCTTCAACATATGGGAAATTTGCGCGCCAAGCGGTCTATTGACCATTATGCCCTCCAAAAAGCTATCGTGAAAATTGCATATACCGCGAGCAATTCAAGTCGTCCAATCAGCATTGCGGCTGTAAGCACCCATTTGGACATGTCGTCAATGGACGAAAAATTGCCAGTCGGCCCGATAACGTCTCCCAGTCCCGGTCCTATATTCGCCAGCGCGGCTGAGGCTCCGGAAACGGAAGTGATAAAATCCTCGCCCGCAAGCCCGAGCAATACCGAAGTAACGCCCAATGTTACAATAAAGAATACAAAAAACGAAATCACGGAATACAGAACATCGTCCTCTACAGACTGGCCATTGTATCTTGGAACGGACACGCCATTGGGATTGCTGATTTTTCGCAGTTGCACGCGAATGGATGCGAAGAGCAACTGGTAGCGGAATATCTTGATGGAACAAGAGGTGGAACCGGCGCACCCGCCAATCAGTCCCACAAAAAAGAGCGCGGTTACAGGAAATGAGCCCCACTGCATGTAGTCATCACTTGCATATCCGGTTCCGGTCAGTATCGATACCGTATTGAACAGAGCCTTGCGGAATGCCGCTTCAGAGATTTCGTCAGCCTGCGCAAACCGCCAAAATGAAATCGCGGCAGCCAACGTGGCTGCAGTTGCGAGCAATCCCCTTACCTGAGGGTTGTTAAGCAGATGCATTACATTGTTATCCGCCAAATGGATAAACAGGATAAAGGGCAAAGCCGCCAGCAGCATGAACAGAACCGCGACATATTCCGTGGAATGATTGAATCCCGCAAAGGAATTGTCATAATTTCCAAACCCGCCTGTCGCCACCGTCGTCATGGAATGCACAACAGCGTCAAATCCGCCCATTCCCGTGACCATGTACCCGATTAGACACAGAATGGTTAAAATCACATATATCACTGAAATTTGAGTGGAAATCCTGGTTGCGGCAGGAAGAGTCATGTCAAAGCTCACTAGTCCGTTTGACCGGAATATCTGCATGCCTCCGACCCGCAGTTCCGTTAAAAACACCATTGCGACAATGATTATCCCAATGCCGCCTATCCATTGCAGAAGACCGCGCCACAGCAATATGCCCCTTGGCATGTCCTGGAGTCCGGACAGCACGGTCGACCCGGTTGTCGTCAGTCCCGACATCGCCTCAAACACGGCATCCACAACGCTCAATTCCAATTCGCTAAACAGAAACGGAATCGCTCCAAACAACGGCAGTACAAACCAGATGCCCGTTGTGATCAGAAATGTCTGTTTAATGTTGAGGGCGTCCGGGACTCCGTTTTTTGACGCCACCGCAACGAGACCGCCAATCAGTATGGTTAGCATCGCGCTTTTTCCAAATACAGGCCAGTGTCCCGTTTGGCTCGCAATTTCCAGAACCATTGGAATCAGCATGGCAATACCAAGAAACATGACCATGAAACTAATGATATACCCCACCGGGCGCATGTCAGTCATACCACCACCTCGGATTCGATTGGCGTCTTGTTGAGCATATAGCCGATGGCCGTGTTTTCATATCCGGGAAAAATCCTATCATCATATGACAACCAGAGCGCATTTTGCGGCCCCAACGTCGACAATGCACGGAATTTGCATCGAAACAATCCCGACATGTTACAGGTATTTTCCGCGCGAATCGAAAATTTCCGTGGACGGAACGTCCAGATTCGGAAACCGGACGGGTGTCAATTCATCAATGAATCGTTTTTGCAAACGCGGCGCGCAAGCAATTTCACGCATTATGCGCGACAGTGCGGAACGATTTTTGTCCACAAGTGCAAAACCGCGGTTAAACGGCACTGCTTAATGACTGAAAAAAATGCGGATCCAGGCTATCCGAGGCAAAAGTGCCGCCATGGGTTAAAACGCTAACCGCATCGTGACTGTGCAGACTTTCCTTATGACTTGCAACAACTCTAAAATCTCCAATTCTTGGATCGGCTTCAAGTTCTCTGCAAAACAGCCTTGCGGCATCTTCGACAAATATTGGATTGGCCGCATTGAGTTCGGCAAAAGCCTGCTCGTCGACCCGCTTTACCATCACCTGCGTTTCGGTTGGCACCGCTTTGCGGGCCATGCCTATCAGATCTTCAAGCCAAAGAATTCCTGCCGGAAGCACTTCAATCGACAGCCTTGCCAGCGAGCGCTGGGAATGAGGTGTTGCAAGCTGCCTTCGCGCATCTCTTGCATGCTCGCTTAGCTCAAGTGAACATGGGCATGTCGAAGAATACACATAATCAAGATGCATGAAATTCCGCTTGATCCCTCCTCGCTCGACTGTTTCCATGGCAATGTTGTAGTATTGATACCCCTCGAGTCCGGATCTGAGAGACTTTATCATGGCGGGATATGAAAAACCCATCAGGATACGCGCATCAAAACTACCCAAGTCAACCTTGTAGTCATTGAGAACGGCCTCGATTACATCAAAGGAAAAGGTTTTTTGCGCATGCCGATAAAAACTGCGCATAATGCGCGACATGTTTATGCCTTTGCGCTCGCACTCAAGACTAACCGTGCCGGCCACTGAAGTCTCAAGTGCAATTTCGCCGCCTCCCTGTATTTTATATCGAACAGGCAGGCGAAAATTTGATATGCCCACATGCTGCAGATTTCTCCTGGCACCGCGGATTAGCTTGGCCGATCCGTTCTGAAGGTCGGGCAATGCGGCCAGATATTCCTCATCCGGAACAAAATCTTCGGAGTACAATCGATTTAATTCCGGTCGACTTTCCATTTTTTCATACGGGAACAGTCGCGCGATTGTCGGATGCAGTTTGGAAATTTCCTCATGGGTTGCTCCCATGGCCCACTGGGACAGAACCTCCAGTGCCTTCTCCGCATCCGCCCGATCTATGGCCGGATTAAATTCGGTTATGTGCTCGTTCATAACGGATTCCCCTGCAGTTCCGATCCAACTATATATGTTTTCCTTTTGATTATCCAATTGCAAGTAATGCCGATGTGGAGCTTTTCAACTATATCAGAATAATAATGGTCGCCTTCATTCAAACTCCGGCTGTTCGGAGACTGCTGCAAGAACATTTATGATCTTCAACATGTTTCATGTAGTGGATCGCGAACATGCCGGGAAATTACAGCCATTGCAACTTGTCGCCGCAATAGACGCGATATGGCCGGCAAATACGGCCAGTAAGTTTTTTGGCGAGGTGAGATCACCTGAATGGCGATATTGCCCGTTTTCAACCGCACTTCTGGGCGAAGCAATGAATGTCGCGCTTGAATAAAGCCCTTTCCACACAAACCGTTTGCAAAGCAAGTCATATCTCTGTGCATAGGATGCGCCTTTGAAGGCCGTATCTAAAGGAGAAAGAGGTTCTTTGTTCCTTGCAGGCAAGTTTAATTTGTTGCCAAAAGACTGGCCAGCATGTGATTTAAACTGGAGCGCGGCCACAAGCGTGTCCCAAAGCCTGGTTGGTCGAAAAAAACATGCAAGGTGAAGACACGTTACTGTCGCAAATATCTGCCTGAGAGAGTCCGTTTGCCTCAATCAGAGATCGTGCAATCGCAAGAAATCCATCCATGTTCTTGCCCGCTGTTACAGCATCACGCGACCGTGCGTCCCGATTACCTGATTCAATTTATCTGGCGAGCGCTTCTTCACGATTGCGCCAAAAGAGTTTTAACGCTTTCAGAGCTTGAGTTTCATAGTTGGCAAGATCGAGACCCAATCTGCTCCATCCCATTCAATCAGATTCATCTCGTCGATCGAAAACCATAAAGACTTGCAACAATCTCGTTGAGTTCATGCCGATCACTGGCTTCGGACAAGCCCTTCAAACGTTCTCGCATTACCTCGCTGACATCTTTCCAGCGGGGAAGACGAATTCGTCTGAAATACTGCGCTTGAAACCGCAGATACCCGCCGCGCATCTTGGTCGAATATAGCGATGCAAAGAGGCGGGCGATACCCGAACGCATACCGGCTTGCAGCGCATGAACGTCCCATTCATCAGACGTGAAGAAATGCAAGTTGCGGCGCGGACAGAACTTGTCCCCCCCCCC
>JAPOTF010000059.1 GCA_026709325.1 Roseovarius sp. | reverse complement strand
GAGTCTATATAATCGCTGGCTGCAATCTTATAATAACCGCAAACTCGAACTCATGTCCTCAGACTCATGACGGGCATGTGCATATTTTCAGGTTTTACTAACGCAAGCCCGATAAACCGCACCCACTTCACCGCGAATTATGCTCGCGATCAGGTCGCAATCCTCAATGGAGAATGTTAACGGCAAACGCATATCCAATATGGCTTTTAGCAACCTGTCAGTTTTTGGCATTTTTGGCGACTTAACATAGCGCCAGTCATCATACCGGCTGGTAAATCCAGCCGGTCTGGCATTTCCAAACCATTTGAGTTCGACTCCCCTCCCAATGCAGCGTTCAACCACCTCAAGTATTGCATCGTCTGGCCAGTCAAGTAGAAGAAACTGTATCGAGGATCCGACATATCGTTCCTCGGGCGGTCTTTCCACAACTGTCAGACCGGGAGTGTTTCGCAACCCTTTCTCCACCGCCCTGTATCGATCATTCCAGGAATCGCATTGCCTGTCGAGAATTTTCAGTTGAGGTCTCAGAATGGCAGCGCGAAGGTTGTCCATCCGTCCAGAGACATTTGGGGTCGTGTACATTATCTTGTCGAAAGCTTCCTTTGGAGGCACTTTGCCGTGCCGTTCATAAAGCATGTATGAACCGGAGAGCATTATCGCGCGGGCCACCACATCCTCGCAATCCGTCACAAGAAATCCGCCTTCACCGGAATTCAAATGCTTGTATGTCTGCGTCGAGTAGCATCCGACAAGGCCAAACCTTCCGGAAAACCGCCCGTTCCATAATGCTCCCATTGTATGCGCGCAATCCTCGATAACGATAATTCCCGCCCGGTTGCAAATTTCCATCAACCGGTCCATGTCCGCCTGATGACCGCGCATGTGGCTCAGCATCAGATATTTTGCACCGGACGCCTTCGACGCCAGATCCTCAAGGTCAATTGCCAGATTCTCCGCGACACCGACAAATACGGGAATGGCGCCCACACCCGCAATGGAACCCGGTACGGGGGCGAGCGAAAAGGCATTGGTCAGAACCGCATCTCCATGTCTGACGCCAACTGCCCGCAATGCGGTTGCCATCGCGTGCCCGCCCGATGCAACGGCAAGCGCGTATTTTGCACCAATATATTCTGCAAACTCGCGTTCAAGCAATGCCGTTTCACTCTCTTCTCCGGGCGCAACATTGTATCTGTGCAATCGGCCATGTCGCATTACATCCAATGCGGCGGCCATTCCCTCTTCCGGGATGGGTTCCTGCTGAGTGAAACTGCCCTTGAACACCCTGGTCATGGACATTTAATGCGGCATAACACTTAAAAGGTCAAACATCCATTAGGCAGTTTTTCGCATAATCCGCTTGTGACTTTGCTCGAGAAACATTCAATTGAGCAGACTGTTAACAACCTCCGGAAGTTCCGCATAGCAGCTAATGGTGGCCTCGGGACTTAAGTCATTGACCGCACCACCTTCCGGCCCAAACAGAACAAGGACCGATGGAATGCCCGCCGCTCTGCTGGTTTCCCGGTCTGTTTTCGTGTCTCCCACCAGTAGCGCGCGTTCCGGGATTCCGCCGGCGCGCCTTACAGCCTCCCGAAGCGGTTCGGGATGGGGTTTGCGAACTGGCAGCGTGTCGGCTCCAACAAGAGATCCAAAAGCGTTAAGCACGCCCAACCTTTCCAGTAGCAGGCGCGCAAGGTATTCCGGCTTGTTTGTGCATATTGCAACTCGGTATCCGTCATTGCACAGATTTTCAACGGCGGCCATCGCTCCGTCATAGAGAGTCGTGTGGATGTCAATGTTTTCCTCATATGCGGCCAGCAGCAATGGATATTGGCGGTCAACCTCTTTTTCGTCCACCTTGCCATCGATTCTCTGAAACCCCAATCGCAACATTGCCCTGCCGCCATGCAGTGCGGTTGCGGCATCAACCGATGTATCCAGAATTTCCCCGGCGCCGATATTCACAAAACACCGGTTCGCCGCAGCTATTAGATCACCGCTTGAGTCAACCAGGGTTCCGTCGAGATCAAAAACAACCGTTCCCATTCAATGCCACTCCATATCAATGCTCGGTAAAATTCCGCTTTTGTCACATCCGGCAATCATCTTTGATAATACCGGGACTTGCATAACACGGATAACCGGATAATACGAACACGACAGGGATGTAAAGATATGCCCATGAGCACAGCATTGATTATCCTTGCCGCGGGGCAAGGCACCAGAATGAACTCCGACCTCCCAAAGGTCATGCATCCCATAGCGGGTTTGCCATTGCTGATTCACGCAATACAAGCGGGTCGGTCGATTGAACCCGACATGACCATAGTGGTTGCAGGGCATGATGCCGACCTTGTGGAGGAATCGCTCGGCGACCTAACCCGCAAACTGCATCTGGTTCGACAGATGGACCAGTTGGGAACGGCACACGCGGTTGCTCAGGCTCTACCAGTCGTAAAAGCTCACCGGGGGGATTCGATCGTTCTCTATGGAGACACGCCATTCATAAAACCGGAAACTCTTCTGAGAATGAAGGAGGCCCGCTCGCGCTTTGATCTCGTGGTGCTGGGCTTTAAAACGGCAAATCCAGGCAGATATGGCCGCCTGGTTACTGTTGGCGACGAACTTAAGTCGATAGTTGAATACAAGGACGCCAATGAATCGGAAAAGGCCATCACATTCTGCAATTCGGGAGTGGTGGCGGCGGCCTCATCGGTTTTGTCCGATCTTGTTGGCTCCGTGGACAACAAAAACGCATCGGGTGAATATTATCTGACTGACATAGTTGAAATTGCCATAAGCCGCGGTCTTTCAGCCACGGCCATCGCCTGCGACGAATCGGAAACCATGGGAATTAACACGCGAGAGGAGCTTGCCGCGGCGGAAACCGCCTTTCAGAACGGCATGCGTTCAAGAATGCTTGCGAACGGCGTTTCAATGACCGCGCCGGAAACCGTGCATTTCTCTCATGACACGGTTGTTGGTCGGGACGCGGTTATCGAACAGTTTGTGGTATTTGGTCCAGGGGTGACGGTGGAAACGGGAGCCCGGATACGCGCGTTTTCACATGTTGAGGAAGCCCACATATCATGCGGCGCCGTCGTTGGCCCGTACGCGCGCATACGTCCGGGGACGGAACTTGCCGAAGATGTCCGCATCGGCAATTTTGTGGAGGTTAAAAACGCGCTTGTCGGCAAGGGCGCCAAGGTAAATCACCTGAGCTACATTGGTGATGCCGGAATAGGTGAAAAGACAAACATTGGCGCCGGCACGATCACCTGCAACTTTGATGGCGTTATGAAACATCGCACGTCAATTGGAAAAAACGCGTTTATCGGTTCAAACACGATGATTGTGTCTCCGGTTTCAATAGGGGACGAGGCAATGACCGCATCCGGTTCCGTGATCGTCAGGGACGTTCCGGAAGGAGCAATCGCCATCGCCAGGAGCGAGCAAATGAACAGGAGCGGACTTGCAGGGAAATTTTTGAACGTTTTAAAATCCCGAAAGAAAAATTGAAAGAGAAAACCGGATAATGTGCGGAATTGTTGGGGTATTGGGGCGGCACGAAGCGGCGCCCATTCTGGTTGAAGCTCTCAAAAGAGTTGAATACCGGGGTTATGACAGCGCGGGAATCGCCACCATTAACAACAACCGCATCGAAAGGCGCCGTGCGGTTGGGAAACTGGTGAATCTTTCCGATAGGCTCGTGCATGAACCTCTTGCCGGAAAATCGGGTATTGGCCATACGCGCTGGGCCACGCACGGAATTCCCAATCTTGAAAACGCGCACCCTCATCAGGCAGGGCCCGTGGCGGTTGTACATAATGGCATAATCGAGAATTTTCGCGATTTGCGCAATGAATTGTCGCAAATGGGAATCGCGCATCGCACCGACACGGATACGGAAACCGTCGCCCTTATGGCAAGACGGTACATGGACGAGGGGGCTAATCCGGTGGAGGCGGGCAAGCTGACCATAAAACGCCTTGAAGGCGCTTATGCGCTCTGCTTTTTATTTGACGGAGAACCCGATTTGCTGGTTGCGGCGCGCAAGGGCAGCCCGCTGGCCGTTGGCATTGGAGATGACGAGATGTTTGTCGGTTCCGATGCGATCGCACTTGCCTCCCTTACAAGAAGAATAATGTATCTTGAGGAAGGGGATGTTGCCGTCATTTCCCGCAAATCGGTTGAAGTGACCAGCGCCCATGGCAAGATTGCCAACAGGGAAGTCAAAACCATCGACCCGGGGCTCACAACCGTAAACAGAGGCGGCTACAAGCATTACATGGCAAAGGAAATAGCCGAGCAGCCTTCGGTTATCGGGAACCTGCTCAATCATTACATCAATGAAGACAAATCCGGCGTATCAATGGATATTGATTTCAGGGAGTTTGACCGATTGACAATGGTGGCATGCGGAACTGCCCATTATGCCTGCCTCACTGCGAAACACTGGTTTGAAAAGATTGCGGGATTGCCGGTTGATGTTGATATAGCTTCCGAGTTTCGCTATCGCGAACCTCTCGTGACCGCCCGTTCAGCCGCGGTTTTTGTAAGTCAGTCGGGCGAGACAGCGGATACACTTGCCGCCCTTCGCTATTGCACGGGCAAAGTCAAGCGCATTCTATCGGTGGTGAATGTGCCGGAAAGCTCAATTTCAAGAGAAAGCGATTTCCAGCTTGCGATTCATGCCGGTAGAGAAGTCGCGGTTGCATCCACCAAGGCCTTTACCTGTCAGCTGACGGTACTTTTTTTGATGGCATTGAAGGCTGCCGGGGACAGGGGCGCGATTAAATCGGAAGAGTTGAGCGACAGATTGTCAGAGTTGAAGTCGCTTCCATCCTTGCTGAATCATGCGCTTGACGGCGAACATTTGTTCATGGAGACCTCGCAGCATTTGTCGAAAGCCTCAAACGCACTGTTTATGGGACGGGGGCTAATGTATCCTCTTGCGCTTGAAGGTGCTCTAAAGCTAAAGGAAATCAGCTATATACACGCCGAAGCTTATGCATGTGGCGAACTTAAGCATGGCCCCATTGCCTTGATTGACGACCGAATGCCGGTTGTGGTTATGGCTCCAAGGGATTCGGTTTTTGACAAAACCGTGTCCAACATGCAGGAGGTCAAGGCGCGAGGTGGCAAGATAATACTGATATCCGACCCATGTGGCGTTCAGGAAGCCGGCGATGATGCCCTGCTTTCACTTTCGCTTCCAAAAACCAATCCTCTTCTGACACCTATTTTATATGCTTTACCCGCCCAGCTTTTAGCCTATCACACGGCCGTTGCCAAAGGAACCGACGTGGATCAGCCAAGAAATCTCGCCAAATCGGTTACAGTGGAATAGCCAATTTCGCAATACAGTCCGAAATCGTGTCATCAAGTCGACGATGAGCACCAATAACGCGTTTTCGCATCAGATTTTTCATGTTGAACCGATAAAGAAAGCGCGAGTTCTCGTGATGCCGCGTGGCAAGCCCCATCTTTAAGTTCAAAGTGAAGACAAAAAGACTACCGACAGATTTAAACTTGCCATATTGAATGCATATGTCAGAATAAAAATCGAAACTCGACAGATCAGGGAACTGGAATGGAAGCCGATTACGTGATTGTTGGTGCCGGAAGTGCGGGATGCGTCCTGGCCTATCGCCTTTCCGATGCAGGTAAATCTGTATTGGTGATTGAACATGGCGGGTCAGATGCCGGGCCCTTCATACAGATGCCCGCCGCGTTGAGCTATCCAATGAACATGAAGCGCTATGACTGGGGATATCTAACTGAACCGGAACCTCATTTAAATGGCCGGAGACTCGCCGCTCCAAGAGGAAAAGTGCTGGGAGGCTCATCAAGCATAAACGGCATGGTGTATGTCAGAGGGCATGCCTGCGATTTTGATCACTGGCGCGATTCCGGAGCGCATGGCTGGGGTTATTCCGATGTGCTTCCATATTTCAAGCGGCTTGAAGACTGGAATGAGGCTGGGCATGGAGGCAATGCGGACTGGCGGGGCAAAGGCGGCCCTTTGCATGTAACTCGTGGAAAGCTGGACAACCCCTTAAACAGGGCTTTTCTGCTCGCCGGAAAGCAAGCTGGATATCACGCGACAGAAGACTACAATGGCGAAAAGCAGGAGGGTTTTTGCCCTTTTGAAATGACCGTGAAAAACGGACAGCGCTGGTCTGCGGCCAACGCCTATCTCAAACCCGCTCTCAAACATGAAAATTGCGGCATTGGCCGCGGACTTGCAACCCGGATTGTTTTTAAAGACGGAAGCGCCATCGGCGTAGAGGCCGACATCAAGGGCAAAACCGAATTCATCCGCGCCCGCAAGGAGGTTGTTGTATCGGCGTCCGTGTTCAACTCTCCAAAACTGCTGATGCTGTCGGGCATAGGCCCCGGCGAACATCTCCGGGAACTGGGCATAGAGGTTGTCGCGGATCGTCCCGGCGTGGGAAGGAATTTGCAGGATCATCTTGAAGTTTACATCCAAATGGCCGCCAGCAAGCCGGTTAGTCTCTATAAATACTGGAATCTGTTTGGCAAGGGCATGGTGGGACTAAAATGGATGCTGAGTAAAACGGGCCCTGGAGCATCAAACCAGTTTGAAAGCTGCGCCTTTATTCGCTCTGACGCGGGCGTGAGCTATCCGGACATACAATATCACTTTCTGCCAATAGCTGTTCGCTATGACGGAAAAGCGGCTGTCGATGGACATGGATTCCAGGCGCATGTCGGGCCAATGCGCAGCGAATCGCGAGGCCAGGTTACATTGCGAAGCGCAAATCCGAAAGACGGCCCGATCATTCAATTCAACTACATGAGTGAGGAAAGCGATTGGGTTGATTTTAGAAAATGCATCCGGTTGACTCGCGAGATATTTTCGCAAGAAGCATTCGCCCCCTATATTAGACACGAAATCCAGCCCGGAGCCGAAAAAACCGAAAATGCCGATCTGGACGAATTTATTCGCGAGCATGCCGAAAGCGCATATCATCCTTGCGGCACATGTAAAATGGGTCGGAAAGACGATCCGATGGCAGTCGTGGATCCTCAAGGAAAGGTAATTGGAGTGGAAAATCTGCGTGTTGCCGACAGCAGCATCTTTCCACGTATTACAAATGGCAACCTCAATGCACCCTCAATCATGACCGGCGAAAAGATCAGCGACCATATACTTGGGCAAAGACTGCCATCCGATAATTCCAAACCCTGGATGCATCCGGAATGGGAATCCAGGCAGCGTTAAATTGCGAAACCTCATTGAAGTCGCACTTACGCCAATCTGACACGACATATGAATTTTGCTCTTTCATCGGTATTGCCAGTCTCCATCACATTAACTACATAGCATGACATGACCATGCAGCTTATAGACCCGTTTCAGCGCGCAATATCATATTTGCGCGTGTCCGTTACCGACCGATGCGATTTTCGCTGCGTTTACTGCATGTCCGAAAACATGACATTTCTGCCCAAAAAGGAGCTGCTCACACTGGAGGAGCTCGACCGCTTGTGCACCACCTTCATACGACTGGGAGTCAAAAAACTCCGGATAACCGGGGGTGAGCCACTGGTGCGGCGAAATATCATGATGTTTTTCAATGCAATGTCCCGGCATTTGGATTCGGGCGGGCTTGAGGAACTTACCCTAACCACCAACGGTTCGCAATTGCGCCGTTTCGCGTTGGACCTCTACAAGGCAGGTGTAAGACGCATAAACGTGTCTCTGGACACGCTTGATGAAAACAAGTTCTCTAACATAACCCGCTGGGGCCGCTTGCCTCAAGTCCTGAAGGGTATCGACGCCGCGCAGGACGCCGGCCACCGGATAAAAATAAACACCGTTGCACTCAAGGGATTTAACGAAGACGAACTCCTTAAACTCGCTGAATGGTGCGCATCTCGCGACATGGACCTGACATTCATTGAGGTGATGCCGATGGGCGACATTGGAAACGAGAACCGCCTTGACCAGTACTGGAATTTATCCGACCTCAGATCCCGCCTGAGCGAGCATTACACACTGACAGATCTCCTGATGAACACCGGTGGTCCCGCCCGCTATGTCCGAATGGAGGAAACCGGCCAGAAAATCGGCTTTATCACCCCGCTTACCCATAATTTCTGCGAGAGCTGCAACCGTGTCAGACTAACCTGCACGGGAGAACTCTACATGTGCCTGGGACAAGAGGGCATGGCCGACATGCGTGCCCCGCTTCGCGACAATCCCGATAGCGATTCAGTTCTCGAAAAGGCAATTCGCAATGCAATTGCACGTAAACCAAGAGGGCATGATTTTGACTACTCCCGGAATGCAATTGGCGGACGAATATCTCGCCACATGAGCCATACCGGCGGTTGATGTCGACTCCACGTCGGCCATTGCCGCTGCGCATATACAGCGTGGCGGCAAATCTTGCGGCACCACTGGCCTATAACCGCATTTCGATAAAACTGGCCACACAGGGAATCGGCAGGGAAAGGCAGCGAGAGCGCAAAGGTCTTGCAACAAAAAAAAGACCGCGGGGAACCTGCTTATGGTTTCACGCCGCCTCGGTTGGAGAAAGTCTTTCCGTACTTAATCTCATCTCCCGCATTGGTGAAGAGTGTCCAAATTGGAATTTCCTTCTAACTTCAGGGACTGCAACATCCGCCGAGATCCTTGCAAGCAGGCTGCCTGAGCGAACCATACACCAGTTTGCCCCACTCGACTCCACCGCTTCAATTGACAGATTTTTAAATTACTGGCAGCCAGACGCGGCCATATTTGTCGAAAGCGAGTTGTGGCCAAATATGCTGACAACAACACGTTGCAGAAACATTCCCCTCGCCCTGATAAACGCCCGAATATCCGAAAAGTCCGCCCGGAGCTGGAAAAGGTTTCCCGCCACTGCCAGTTTTCTGCTAAATCAATTTCGCATGATCCATTGCCAGGATTCCAGAACGGCGGCGCATCTGACCGACCTCGGTCTCTCTCGCGCCAGAAGCGGCATAAATCTCAAATCGCTTTCCGGTCCACTGCCGTTTGATCATAATGCAATCCGGGAAATGCGTGAGGCTATTGGCAATCATCCTGTCTGGCTGGCAAGTTCCACGCATGCTGGCGAAGACGAAATCATGTTGTCGGCGCATCGGAAAACACTTGAAGCAAACAAGCATGGTTTGCTGATACTTGTTCCACGTCATCCCCATAGAGGAGATGACATTGAAAAGCTGATCGCCGATTTCGGCATGCGCCATTCGCGTCGGTCAAAAGGAGGAAATGTATCCGGGAAAATTCAAGTCCATCTTGCCGATACGCTTGGAGAAACGGGACTCTGGTATAAGCTCTCCCCGATAACATGTCTGTGCGGTTCATTTTCCGATGTTGGAGGCCACAATCCCTACGAGCCGGCATTTGCGGGGTCCGCCATACTGCATGGACCGCGATATGCCAATTTCAAGGGAGCCTACACCGACCTGGACGCATGCGGTGCCGGAATTGAAGTGCGGGATGCAAATTCCCTCGCGGATAAATTGTCGCACTTGGCGGAAAATCCCGAAGCATTGGGGAATATGCGTGAAAAAGCGCTCAATTTTGCATTTGGACAGCAAAATGTTCTGGGCGAATTCGCCGATGAACTTTGCAATGCACTGGAACTTAAGATGCGGTAATACTATGTCGACAAGCCGGACTGCATACGCTGGTCAATTTGGCTGCGCAAGTTAACATGCGATGCATTATGGTGATTGCCGAAATCAGGGATGTGACACATGAGCAGATTCGAATACAAAATTATCCCCGCGTCAGTGAATAGGGGAAAGGCGAAATTGCTGAAAGGCGGTGCGGAGAAAGTGGCCGTGAAACTGGAATCCGAAATCAACAAACTCGGATTAAATGGCTGGGAATACTACCGCACCGAAACTTATCCAATTCAAAAAAGCAGATGGTTCTCACCTCCAAAAATTGACCATATTTCGATTCTGGTATTTCGCCGTGAAATAAAGCGTGCCGAAACAATGCCGTTCTCCACACCTGAAACAAAAGAAACACATCTGGCGCGGGAACATCAATCATCCCGTGCACAAGATGCGCTTCCGTCAACGCAGGCGGCTGCTGGCGATGCGGTCCAATCTTCCGAACCCGATATTCAAAATGATGATGAAAAGGGAATCGCCGAAAAAAAGCCTGACCATGGGCTGGCAATCATACCGAGGCGCCATGACACCTGAATTTTGACTCAACATGTTGAATTGAGAATTTTAACTTCAATTCACCTGTTAAAAGATTACAATGGCTTTTCCGATTCGCATAGGTGAACCCAAATGCCAAAATCCGATCCTTTTGGATTCGACATGTCTGTATCTTCCGCGAAAAAAAACGCGTCGCGGAAACGGCGGATCATGTCTGGCGCATCGGAAACATCAACTAGAACATGCGACAAGGAGGGTTGCAACAAGCCCGGGATATATCGAGCGCCAAAATCGCGGGATGCTTTGGATGAATTTTTCTGGTTCTGCGTTGAGCATGTGCGGGAATACAATAAACAGTGGAACTTTTATGACGACTCAAGTGAAGCCGAGATCAACGAGCAACGCTCTAAAGACAATGTATGGCAACGTGAAACCCGCTCCATTAAAGATCATGAAGCAAGAGCATGGGCGCGTTTGGGAATAGAAGACCCGCACCAGGTTCTTGGCAGCAACGCAACCCAAAATCCCGGAAAGGCCAAATCCGGTCAGCGCAAACTGCCCCCCGCAGAAGCGCGCGCAATTGAAATCCTTGAAGCGGACGCGACATGGTCAAAAACCGAAATACGAAAGGCATACAAGTCGCTTATCAAGATTTTGCACCCTGACATCAACGGAGGAGACAGGAGCCAGGAAGAGCAAATGCAGGAGGTTGTCTGGGCATGGGAACAGATTAGCAAAAGCCGGAATTTCAAGTGAGGCCTGCAGCAAGCGGGAATTTTCCCGCGGCGATTCCGGGCAATGAAACTTCCCGGTTGACTTCATTGCGGCCGGACTGCGGCTCAACCATGTTCCTCGGCCAACTTTTCCTCTAGCGCCCTGATATGGGCTTTAAGCGCATCCTTGTGAAACAATGCGCCGCAAAGTTCGGGATCCCCATGTTCGCCAGTGAAATCCACAACGGGAACAAAATCCCTCTCACGGTTTTTAAACATCTCCACCGCGGTTTCCAATGTGTCAAATTGTTGCAGATATATGTTTTCTCTTATCATTCTCATGCACATGCCATGAGTTGCCTCGTCAATCTCTTCCGTCCCTTTCAAATGCATGTGGACATATCTGGAACCAAGAATGCCAACTTGCGGGCCCTCTGAAAGATGCATTCCCCGTCGTTCAAGTTGCGCGTAAAAGAATGATTTTCCAATCAGTTTTGATGAAACTGCCGTGGACATTGAAATTGACAGCATAACCGCCAGCCCAGCATACCAGTCACCTGTAAGTTCAAAGACAATCAGTATTGTCGATATGGGAGATCCAAGAACCGCCGCTGCCACCGCTCCCATTCCCGCAAGGGCATATAGCGTTTCATACCCGGAAACTTCGGGAAACATCCCGGTTGCAATCAACCCAAAGGCAAGACCTGTCAAGGCGCCAACCATTAGAGAGGGGGAAAAGACGCCGCCCCCCATTCTTCCTCCAATTGTAATTGCAACCGCGGCGACCTTTACAACGGAAAACACGATAAGCTCGCGCAGAGGCAGATTGCCGGTTAAAGCCTGCGAAGTGGTTTCATATCCCACGCCAATGATATGCGGAAACCAGATTGCAATAATTCCCAGTAAAACACCTGAACCTGTAGGGAATAGCCAGGCTGGGAACCCAAGAACGGATTGAATGTCGCGAACACGATTCTCCACAAAGAATATTGAATGGACAAATATCGCGGCAAGCAGACCGCAAACAATCCCAAGCAGGACGAATGCCGGAAGTTCAACATAAAATTCAATAATGTTTACAGTGGGCAGAGCAAACTCCGTAACGTTTCCAAATGTTAGACGACTGAGCACCGAGCCAGCGATTGAAGCAATCACCACCGGAGTGAATGAGCGAAAGGAAAAATGGCGCAAAATCACTTCCATGGCGAAAACCGCGCCTGCAATTGGCGCATTGAACGATGCTGCGATGGCCGCGGCCACCGCGCAGCCAAGCAAATCCCGTCCTTTAACTCCATCGGCCTTTAGCCGATCGCCAACCCAGGTCGAAACAGCGCCGGCCAAAACAATAACCGGCCCCTCCCGCCCGCTTGAACCACCCATGCCCAGTGTAATCAGCGAAGCGGCTGTTGAAGCCAGCCCTGCTTTGATATTTGTTCTGCCGTTATTCAAGGCGGCGCCTTCAATTACATCCGGAACTGCCTGAGGCCGTCCATCCGCAGTAAAAAAGTGCAATAGCAGGCCGACAATCAAACCGCCGACCACGGGAACCGCCAATAGCCAGTACCAGGGCAAATTTTCGGCAATCGTGTGAATTTTCGAGACATCGTCAGCCGCATACACCAGACTTTCAAGCATAAGTACGCCTTTTCGAAAGAGCAGTGCGGCTCCGCCGGAAACGATTCCAATCAACAATGACACAAGCCAGAAACGGACTTCACCAGCCCACTTAATGAATGGAATTTTCCAGTTCTCTCCCACTTTGGATTAGCCCTCTGATTTAGCTTTGCGCACCAATTCCCGTTACATGCAGCTTTATTCCAATTATATTTTGGCCTAACTTATGACGGGTTATCAACACATAGGCCAAACATGTCAAATATTCAGGCAATAGAGGAAATTTCCGCATTTCTGGGACGGCGCATTTCCCGCTCAAAATCTGAACTTGAGCATCATGGCACTTCTCAAACACATTTTTTGACTTGCCCTCCAGACGCCGTGGCCTATCCCGATAACACTGATGAAGTCGCAAAAATAGTAAAAGCCTGCGCAAAATACCGCTGCCCTGTCATAGGTTGGGGAACGGGAACCTCTCTTGAGGGACAGGCGCAGGCATTTCATGGCGGCGTGACAGTTGATTTCAGCAGAATGAATCGCATTCTTGATGTGAGACGAAAAGACATGGATGCAAGGGTGCAGCCCGGCATAGCCCGCAAATCGCTTAACGAAGGTCTAAGAGATACCGGACTGTTTTTTCCAGTTGACCCGGGTGCCGACGCCTCAATTGGAGGCATGGCATCCACGAGAGCGAGCGGCACAACCGCTGTAAGATATGGCACCATGCGGGAGAATGTACTTGGCCTGGAAATTGTGACCGCGTCCGGGGATGTTGTTCGAACCGGATCAAGGTCTCGCAAATCCTCATCCGGTTATGACCTGACTGGCCTGTATGTGGGGTCAGAGGGCACGCTTGGACTCATTACCGAACTTACGTTGCGACTACATGGCGTTCCGGAGTCGATATCGGCAGCGGTGTGCGGTTTCCCCACAATTCAAAATGCGGTGAATGCGGTAATTGACACCATTCACATGTGCATACCAGTAGCGAGAATCGAGCTGGTTGACATCGAAACGGTAAAAGCCGTAAACGCCCATTTTGGAATGAAATTCGCAATGCGGCCTCATCTGCTTCTCGAATTCCATGGAAGCGAGGCAGGTGCAAC